>DASRLB010000497.1:0-8008 GCA_035648695.1 Acidobacteriaceae bacterium
CTTCTGCGTAGCGATAGATTTTGCTGCTCTCATCCTTACTGGCAGCTTCAGGGTATAGGTCCTCCGCGCCGCACTCCTTACCGGCCTTTTCCTGTTCTTCCGCCTTCTTAGACAAGTCGCGCGCAGCAGACCTGCTCGCTAGCTGCTGGTTATAAAGCGCCTGAAGCTCGGGTGGGGTTCCACGGCGGGGCGGTTGGGTATCAATGAGAGTGCGAACGAGACGAGCCTGCCGCTGCCACTCCTTCACGGCCTCGGCGTCAAGCTTCGTACCCCGCTCCAAACCTTTCGCATCGCTGGAATGTTCCAGCATCGCCTGGGTCACGAGCGAGCGCATCCCCACCGGCATCCGCATCGTCACGGCATCCATCTTCGCCCACCGCGCCGCAAGCAGCAGCCACCCTACAAACACCACGGGCATACACACCGCCACAACGCCCAGCACCATCAGAGCTCGCTTCACCGCTTACACCTCGCCGCCAATGTTTCGACAGTATACGGATCGGCTCTATCGCTGCGCGGCCACGGTGCGCGGTTGCAGCATCGGCGTCGGCGGCTCTATGTCCGGCGCGCCCACCAGCGCCGCCGGGTTCAGGTCCATCGAGCCCATGCGGCCATTCGCCATGTCGCGCGCCACAAAACGCAGCCGCTGGGTCTTCGCAGGCACATGCGCCGTCAGAGTCACCGTCGTGAGCAACGCTTCCTTCGTCGATGTCACCGGCGTCGTCAGCTTCCAGGTGCCTGCCTGCGACGAGAGCGCTTTATTCTTGAACACCGAACCCAGCGCCGCGCTTGACACGACCACATCGGCTTCGCGCAATCCCTGGGTTGTATCGGTGTGCCACTGTAGGTCGTCGGAATCCAGTTGGAACGTGAAGCGCGCTGCGTCCGTCCCCTTGATGCGCTCAATCTTGATGAGGTCCATGCCAATGGCACTGAACGGCATAGCTTCGAACGTCGCAATACTCAGATCGGCCTGTAGTTGGTGTTCCTCGTCCTCTTCCCCGCCAAACTGCATCGCGTAGTAGCCGGCCTTGGTCAGCACCGTCCACTCCGAATGCCCGACGACGGTGACTTTGATGCGCCGGAAGTTGCCGTCAAAGTCGCCTTTCGTCGGCCGGTAGCTCATCGTGTAGTACACCGAACTGATGGTCGCGGCCGCCTGTATCTCGCCACGGATGTCGTTACCGTTACTCGACTGCCCGCCCGTGGCTCGCACGTACCCCGAGAAGCCGAAGTCGCTCTGAAAGTTGTAGCTCGAAGCTTCCTCAGCGATGTTGCCCCATCCCGGCGACCCCGATCCGCCACCGGGCCCCATGATGTACAGCGTGATGCGCGCGTCCACCAGCAGATCGGTGATCTCGCGCACATGACGCTGCGAAGAAACCAGATGCTTCGGCCCATGAGGGTCCGACAACAATCGGTTCGGGCCACCCTGGCCAAGCCAGAACACGATCTTGCGCCCCGGAACGCTGCGCTGCTGTAGCGCCAGCGACCACATCGCCTGCATCGAGTCCCGGGTCAGCATGAAGTCTTGCCCCTCCTCAAGAGCGTCGCGAGACGGTGAGCCCAAACCGGGATCGTGCCGGTTGACTCTGTCCGCAACTATGTCCCGGTCGCGTGTCGGCTGCACGAGTATCCTGTAGCCGTGATGTGTCAGCACCAGCACTTCGGTCAGGCCATTCAGTTCGGCAGGCTGGGCACGCAGGTAGGCCAGCAGCTCGAAGCGCTCGTAAACAAGATCGCCCATCTCGCCCACCACACTAAGATTAGTGGGGTTCAACTCGTCCAACACGAAGATCGACAGCGGCATCTTCTGCACATCGCCGCCCGTCACCGGCGAGGCATGGTCCGCGGCCGATTCAAACGAGCGAATCTCCTGTGGCCGCTTGTTCTCTTCAATCAGGAAGTCGTCGCGTCCCAGTTGCTGCGTGACGACCTTACCCGCCTTGTCCAGCACCGTCGCATCCAGCACCACGAGCTGAGTGCCAGTGTGCAGAGTCTCCGTCGGCAACCCCGTCTGCGGAGGAGCATCTTGAGGCGCCTGCTGCGCGCACGCCACTTCCAGCGCGCACCACACCACGAGGCCAACCTGCGCACTTCGCTTCCGGAAGCTCATAGTATTTGCCCGGAGCCCTCTGCTTTCTACTGACGTAATACTAATCCCGCTGGCCTCAAAATAATCGCGCGGACTGCATTTCAGCCACCAGCATGATCGCCGCATCCAGCTAAACTAAAGAGCCTATGGACATCCAGGCTCTCATTGACACCTTCGCCATTCCCGGCGTCCTCCTCTTCACCGAGACCCCATCCGGCCTCGTCCGCGCACGCGTCACCACGTCCGCCTGCACGGCAGAGGTCTACCTCCAGGGCGCGCACCTCACCCACTGGCAGCCCGCCGGCCATGGCCCGGTGCTGTTCCTCAGCGAGCAGTCCAACTTTGCGCCCGGCAAACCCATCCGCGGGGGCGTCCCGATCGTCTTCCCGTGGTTCGGCCCGCGCACCGGCGCGCGCACCGACGGCCCCTCGCACGGCTTCGCGCGCATCGAGACCTGGGACCTGGCCTTCGCCGCGCTCTCGGGCGACGACCTGCACCTCACCCTGACCCTCGCGCCCACGGAGCAGTCCCGCGCGCTCGGCTTCGACAACTTTGGCGTGGCGCTACAACTGGTCCTCGGCGAAACCCTCACCATGCGCCTCACGGTGGCGAACGAATCCGGCGAGCCGCTGCACATCGAGGAAGCCTTTCACACCTACCTCACCGTGGGCGACGCCACACAAGTGCGCATCGCCGGCCTCGCCGACACCGAATACCTCGACAAAACCGACCACTTCCGCCGCAAAGTCCAGACCGAGCCGGTCCTCACCTTCACCGCCGAAACCGACCGCCCCTATCTCAACACCACGACCGCCGTCACACTGGAAGACCCCACCCTCCGCCGCGCCATTTCCATCGTCAAACAAGGCTCGCGGACGACGGTCGTCTGGAACCCGTGGGCCGAACTCTGCGCCAAGCTGGCCGACATGCCCGACGAAGCCTGGCACCGCATGACCTGCATCGAAACCGCCAACGCCGCCGACAACGCCCTCACCATCGCCCCCAACGCCGCCCACACCATGGAAGCCGTCATCTCGGTCGAGTCTCTGTAGCGTCGGTACTTCTCTATCCTCTACACTCTATCCACTGCCTTTATGATTCTCGCCTCCGCCTCTCCCCGCCGCTGCGAACTCCTCACCCAGGCCGGCCTCACGTTCGAAGTCCACGCCGCCCACATCGACGAGTCGCGCCTGCCCTACGAAGCGCCTTCGACCTATGTTCACCGGCTGGCGCTTGAAAAGGCACGCGCTGTTCATGCGCTTTTCCCGGCAGCGACCGTTATTGGCGCCGACACTACGGTCGTCTTTGAAAACGAAATCCTGAACAAGCCCACCGGCATCGCCGACGCCGAGCGGATGTTGCGCACGCTCTCCGGCCGCATTCACCAGGTCTATACCGGTATCGCCGTCGTCACGCCCACGGCGCAGCGCGTCCACCTCGAAACCACGCACGTTACATTTTCTGAAATCAGCGAAGACGACCTCGCGCGCTACCTCGCGTCGGGCGACCCACTCGACAAAGCGGGGGCTTACGGCATTCAGGGGTTCGCTGCACGCTGGATTCCGCGCATCGAAGGCGACTACTTCAACGTCGTCGGCCTGCCTATCGCCGCGACGATGCAGCTTCTTACAGAACTCGCGCCGGGCGAAATCTAGTGGCGCATCTTCTCGAAGAAGGTCAAATCCCGAACGTAAAAAATTAGTGTCCCCGGCTGCGGAAACATCGTAATCCGCGGCTTGCACGAGTTCGCGCTCACGACACCGGCAACCCGCACCTTCTCCAGAGAAAAATCGTGTTTGTCGGTCTTCGAGCAGGCGCGATGCAAATCGACTGTGATGAACACGTTGCCGGACGTTGCGTCGATATTGGGAATCGGCGCGTAGCCTTCGCCGTCCGTCGTTTCACCTTTGTCGCCATTCGCTACGCTAAGAGCGTGGAGACGGGCATCGCGAAACAGCCTCAAGTGAGCGTTCGTAACCGGCCGCCCGGTCCTACCATTCAGTATCTGGACGCGCAACGGCAGCGCATCCTGCGCTCCGGCAGGAAGCGATGCGCAAAGCAATACCCCACAAACCATCGCGACAGTGCGAAGACAATTGTCAATCACGCCATTCCATCGTCCAACACGCATCAATGCAGGCTACCCCGAACCGTTAGATGCGCGCCGCAGCCGAACCTAATGCCCCACCGGCGGCGTGATCTTTACCACATTCGCATGGCACGTCCGCAGGCCTTTGCAGACCACCGGCTTCAGATCCTTATCGAGACACGCCTCGATCGCCGTCAGCCGATTATTGCCGCAACTCAGCAGGATGCTTCCCGGCGGAAACCCCGGGTTGATCTTGCCGAAGAGATCGATAATCTCCTGCGGCTTCATCTGCATTTCGTGGTCGAGCTGCAATAGACTCTGCGGCACTTTGAACGCCGTGTATGCCTTCCGCTCCTGCGCGAAAAACGCTTCCGGAGAAAGCGTCGTACAAGTGCCATGCTTCGCCCATTCATGCTTCAGCAATTCGAGGTCCGGCGTCATGTCCAGGTTCGCTTCGGGATGCGCGGGACCGGGCCGCTCCGAGCAGAACACGGGATACGACCCATCGTTGTTCTGCGCCCAGAGGCCATGCAGGATAAAACCCTTCGGCGGAGTGCGGCATTCGGCGCTCGCGCCGGGAACGGCGCAAAACTCCGGCGCCCAGGAGAGGTTCATCAGGTAGAAATCGAACTTCCCCGGCTCGTCCTTATGCTGCGCGTGGCAGATGCTGGACATCGCTGCAATCACCACTAAAACCACGAAGAGCGATCGAGTTACGCGGTGGAGATTCCTCATGAGTAGCCTCACGCACTCCATAGTATTCGAATAACTGCCGAGAGTAGACTATCGGCAAGCGCAATGGAGCATATATCGGGCAATTTCAAATTCGCTGATCTCCTTAATGTCTTGCGGTTCATGAAAAATCTCATCTTCGTCTACATTGGATACCTGTTGTTGGCCTCCATTCACGAGGCAGGGCATTATCTCGCCGGCAGGGCTTGTGGCTTCAAAATTTTGGAATTCCGTGTAGGAATATTTCGCTGGGAGGAAGCGCCCGGTTGGGGCCTCACATGGAAATGGCCAGAACCCTTCTCGGGGGCTGTGAAAGGTGTTCCGAACAAGCCTGATCGATGGTTGCGGTTTCGTTTTCTTCTGTTCATCCTCGCTGGTCCGGCGTTCAACATTTTGGCCGGAGTTGCTGTGCTGGGCCCGACAGATCGCAGCACCTTGAATGGAACACTCGCGCTCTTGTCCATGGCTTCGATCCTGATGGGTCTTCTAAATCTTCTTCCGATGAGGAAAGGCAAACGAAAAAGCGATGGCTTCCAAATTGTGGACGCGATTTTTGGAGGGCAGAATTTTCGGCGAGTCCGATTTGCTGTTACGTTCCTCGACTCAGCGACCACGATCCGGGACCTCATGCACACAGAAAAGTGGAATGAGGTGAAGACCCTCTGTGAAAAGTTATTGGCGCCGTCACGAAACCTTACTCAGGATGAAGGGACCGATAAGATAGTCTCATCCCTCACCGCTGCGCTGGAACTCGCTCACCGCAATCTTACAATTGGCCCCGCGGCGCTCGAAGCTGCACTTCTCCCGTGCGAGCCGGTGCAACAAGCGTCGGCGATCACCGGCTAACTCATCAATATCCTGCGGCCTTCCCAAAACTATGCCGGTTGTCATGGCCGCCCAGCAACTGCCCCGTCTTCGGATCGACCTCGATCAACTCGCTGTCTCCCCACACGCCCGCGCTCTTCTCGTCGAACTCCGCCTCCCGCTTGGTCGTGTAGCCGGCGGCCTTCATCGCCTCGACCGTCGCTACCGGAAAGCTCTTCTCAAACTGCAACACGTCCGGCAGGTACTGATGATGAAACCGCGGAGCATCCGCCGCCGCCTGAATATCCAGTCCATTGTCAATCACGCTGATCAGGTCGTTCGCCACCGTCGTAATGATCGTCGACCCGCCCGGCGACCCCAGCACCAGCCGCACCTTGCCCGGCTTCCCATGGCTCCCCGGCTCAGAAACGATCGTCGGCGTCATGCACGAAAGCGGCCTCTTGCCCGGCGCGATTGCGTTTGCAGGACCCTGGATCAGGCCGAATCCATTGGGCACGCCCATCTTCGACGCGAAGTCGTCCATCTCATCGTTGAGCAAAAATCCGAGCCCCGCCACCGTCACGCCTGAACCGAATCCGAAGTTCAGCGTGTAGGTGCTCGACACCGCATTCCCATCCGCATCCACCACCGAAAAGTGCGTCGTCTGTGTCGACTCATGCGGCGCGGGCTTCGCCTCGGGAGGCGGAGGCATAAATCCTGCCGGCCGCACCAAGGTCGCCGATGGCGAAGGCTTCACCGGGTCGATCGTCTTGCGCCACGCCGCCGCGTACTTCGGGTCGGCCATCTGCGCCAGCGGCATCGTGTTGAAGTCAGGGTCGCCGAGATAGTCGCCGCGATCCATATACGCCCGCCGAAAAGCCTCGGTGATGACGTGGATTTGCGCGGGCGAACGATCGGCGCCGAGCTTCGGAAAATCGTAGCCGCTCAAAATATTCAGCGTCTCGATCAGCACGATGCCGCCCGAACTCGGCGGCGGCGACGTCAGCACCTCGTAGCCTCGATAGTGCCCGACCAGCGGCGTCCGCTCTTTGCACTCATACGCCGCAAGGTCGGCGGCCGTGATGTTGCCGCCGTTCTTCGCTTCAAACGCTGCTATCTCGGCGGCCATTTTGCCCTTGTAGAAATCTTTGGGGTTTGCCGCGATGCGCTCCAGCGTGCGCGCCAGGTCGGGCTGCCTGAAGGTTTCGCCGCCGGTATAAAATTGGCCGTCACGCTGAAAAATCCGGTGCGACTCCGGGAACTGCAGCAGCAGCTTTGCATGAAGCGTCCGCGCCTCGTCGTCGGACAACACAAACCCGTCGCGTGCGAGGCGGATCGCCGGAGCCATCACCTTCGCCAGGCCAAGGCGGCCATAATGCTTCTCCGCGAATGTCAGGCCGGCGACGGTCCCCGGAACGCCGCTCGCCTTCTCGCCCACGGTCGACATCTTCGGGACCACGTTGCCCTTCGCGTCTAGATACATATTCGCGCTCGCCGCTGCCGGGGCCTTCTCGCGATAATCCAGGAACCGCGCCTTGCCACCCGCCAGCTTCGCCGAGGACGGCTTGATGAGCATGAACCCGCCGCCGCCAATATTTCCCGCCGCCGGATACACCACGGCCAGCGCAAACCCCACAGCGACCGCCGCATCCACCGCGTTGCCGCCTTCGCGCAGGACCTCGACGCCGGCATCGGTCGCATCGTGCTGGATGGTGACGACCATCGCGTGGTCGGTGCGTACCGGGGCAACCGAAACCTGAGCTGTTGCGCTCACTGTGAATACGAAAACGACAGTAGACGCCACGACATTACGGTGAAGAGAAACTCGCATCATTGCTCCCGAACTATCCGCACCGATCATAGCCGCGCGGAGACGGCCTTCAAAAGATCGGCCCTACCGCAGCGTTACCCGCACATCGCGGCCGTTGTCGTCCTTGAACTCCACCAGCTTGCCCGACATCTCGCCCACCGGCCCCGCCATCGCTTCGATCAGCCCCGCCTGGGCGCCATCCGTCATGCACGCCATCCAGCGAATGCAGCGCAACATGCGCGGCGTCCCGAGATGCTGCCCGTGTTGCACGATCGTCAGCGTTACCGGCGCCTCCGTGTGCTCCAGCAACACATCGTTCGAGTAGTTGATGTAGACCCGCATGTGATCTTCAACGACGTTGTCGCGCGTCACCGTTGCCAGCGGATCGCGCAGAAACAGCCGCTGCCGCTCCACCACCACAAACACCACGAGCACCACTACCGCCAGCAGAATCAATTTCTTCACAGCCGTTCTCCTT
>DASRLB010000498.1:0-18409 GCA_035648695.1 Acidobacteriaceae bacterium
TTTCGATTGTCGGTCTCGGTGGCCTCAACGGCTACAACACGATTCCCCACTACAGCAATCAGACCCAGTTGCCGGTGCCCTACGCCGCAGGTACCTTCACTTCTCAGAAAAGCTCGACCGGCATCATCACCTATACCTTCACGGTGAACCAGCACCTCATCAATACGCTCAATTACTCCTTGACGCGCACCTGGGGCCAATCGTTCTCTCCCACCGATAAAACCGACTTCTCCGCCGGGAAGGCGGGAATCAAGAATTTGCCACCGGGCAATTCCACCACCGAGATGCCCAGCGTGACCTTCGGTGGCGGCGGCTTGTATGCCCAGGTGGCGCCGACCAGTTGGGCTTCGAACCTCTGGAGCGGACCCCAGGCCACCAATAGCTTCACGCTGATCGACAACGTTCTCTGGGTAAAGGGCCGCCACAACTGGACCTTCGGCCTTCAAATGCAGTGGCTGGAGACCAATGCAGCTTCCTATGGCGGAAGTTCCGGCGCCACGGCACTCACCTATAACGGATACAGCACAGAGAATTTGAACTATAGCTGCACTTCCATACCGTGCGGCGCAACCCAAACCGTACAGGGAGGTTCAGCGTTCGCCAGCTTCCTGGTTGGTGCGGTCTACACCGGCAATGTGCGCACGCAGACGATCTCGGATGTCGGGGGCCGCTTCAAGCCGATCGCTCCGTACGTGCAGGACTCCTGGCGCATCACACCCAAGCTCACGATCGTCGCGGGCCTTCGTTACGACTATCTGCAGCCGTGGCACGAAGCGAAGAACCGCTTTGCCTACGTCGAGCCCGATGTAACCAATCCAGTCACCGGCAACAAGGGAGTGATCTACTACGGCGGCTATGGCGCCGGTCCCAACCCGGCCTACTCCCCTTACGTCTGCCAATGCAGCACGCCGATTCACCCGTACAACAAAAATTTTGAGCCGCAGGTCGCCCTCGCGTACTCGCCCAATCGCACTCTGGCTATCCGCGCCAACTTCGGGGTGATCACCACGCACGCCGGCGGCACCGGCGGCCACGGCAACGCCACAGCAGGCCCCGGCAACAACTCTGAGTACGCCTTTACGAGCGTCTGGCAGGGCGCGAACAGCACCTCGGCACCGGCATTCTTCCTCAACCCAGGAATTCAGGGATCTCCCCAGAACAGTTTGTATCCTCCGGGAGGGGTAAACGGCCAGGCGGACTATTCCTCCATTCCACCGTGGACCGCGGCCTCCGATATCGTCAACCCATTGAGCACCACCGGAAACTACCTACTGTCGGCCAGTAACATCGGCTACTGCCCCACACCGAACCAGAACGGCGGCGTTTCCTGCAACCCAACCACCCAGAACTTCGTCGACCTGTACTACGGTGGCCGCGGCCCGCAGTTCGTCAACTATAACTTCGGCATCGAGCAACAGGTCAACAAGCAAGGCGTCATCAGCATCAACTACGTCGGTTCGCAGACCCATTTTTTGCCAAACGGCACAGGCCGCGGCGCTGCATTGAACTCGATCTCCCCCGATTATCCCGCGCAATTGGGCCCGCTCATCGGAAGGCTGCCATCGACCCTCATCACTCCTGAAGTCCAGCAGATCCAGTCGGTCATTCCAAACTATAAGCAATTTCCATACTCGAGCTTCGGCGGAAGTCTGGCAACGGTAGCGCGCTCGCTTTCGGCCTTCCCGCAGTTCGGCAATCTCACCGACATCTGGGGGGCGACCGGCAACTCCAACTACAACGCCATGCAGTTGACCTATGTACAGCGCCCGTGGCACGGCGTCAGCGGCTTCGTCAACTACACGTGGTCCAAGTCGATCGACGATACCGGCAGCCATCGCACGCAATATGGAGTGGGCCCGCTGGACGGGAACTTTACGCACAACATCCCCGCGAACAAGGTGGACCGCAGCCTCGGCAGCTTCGACCAGCGGCACAATTTCAACGGCACGTTCAACTACGACCTGCCCTTCGGGCACGGCCGCCAATGGCTTACCAGGAACTGGATTGGCGGCGCAATCGCCGGTGGGTGGTCCGTTTCGGGCATCGTCAAGCTGCGTCAGGGTTTCCCGCTCTCGATTACCCTCCAGGAGCTTAGTACGAATGGCTGCGCCGCCGCCCAAAGCGGCCTGCAAGGCACCTGTTTCCCCGACTATAACCCCGCATTCACTAGCGGCAGCGCGCACATCAATGGCAAGTGGGGCCGTGCACCGGGGGCCAACGCAAGCAACATCCAGACAATTCGCTATATCGACACCAATGCATTCCAGTGTCAAGGCACCGGTCTGACGTATGGCGGCTGCACGGGGTATACGCTGGGCAACGTGCCGCGCTCGGCCCCTTATGGCTTGCGGGGTCCAGGGTGGAAGGACATGGACATGGGTATCCGGCGAACGTTCGACGTTATCGAGCGGACGACACTGCATCTCACTTTCCAATTGGAGGCCGATGTCACCAACATCACCAATTCCACCTTTTTCAGCCTGGCGTCGGGCGCCACGAACTGGAATACCTGTCCTGCGGGATCGACGACCGTCCAGCAATGCAACGCTATAAATTTCGGCACCATCGGCGGCCAGAATGCTTCAGTGCCTCCACGGGACTGGCAGTTCGCAGGCCGCTTCCGGTTCTAGTTCACGAAGCGACCGTTTCAGAGCAAATCGCGTGTTGCTGTGCAGCAGCCTTTCAAGGTCCGAAGGCCCGAAGGCCCGACAACATTCCAGCCTGGGCCGCAGGCCCAGGTTCACGGTGGCAGAACATAAAGGGCTGAAAGCCCGACACATAATTCCCACCGCACACTATCGAGGAATCTGCTCTAAAACCGCAAAAGGTAAGAAGCCTTCACGAAGAACTGCCGCCCATCGTTCAAATACCCGTCCGCTCGGGGAAGGATGGGCATCGTTGGATCGCACGTCCCACCCAGCCGCGAACAAAGTGTGTGGTTGTAGTTCTGGAGATCGTTGTTGTAGCCCACATAGATCGCCGTTCCCGGGTGCGGCAGCCACGTCAGCAGCGCCTGCGTCTGCACCTGCCTGGTGCGTTGCAGCGAAGTCTCCAGCGGGTTCGCCAGCGTCGAGTCGTACTCCACGATCACCCTCGCCGAAAACGCCCGCGTGAACTGGTAGTTCAGCTTGGTCCGAAACGTCTGGCTCTCGTACACCAGCTGCCCATCCTTCACCGAGTGGTCGCGGTCCAGCAGGTACGTGTTGTCATCCGTCAACCGCCGGAACGGCTGGACCGTAAACTGAAACTGCACGTCTTCCTGGTGCATCAGCGACGGCGCCGCACCCGCGACCGGGTTATAGTTCACGTTGCCGCCCTTGATCGCCTGCAACGCGAAGCTGAACTGCGAAAACGGAGCGCCGCGAAATATGATGCCGCCGAAGTTCTCCGTAAAGTTGTGGTTCTGCATAAACAACGTCCCGTCCTGCGGCCCCAGCGTATCCGAGTTCTCCCCGCCGATCGGCGCCACCACAATGTTCCTCGGCAACAGCCAGAACGGGTCAAACGTCGAGTAGTGGTAAACCCGGTTGCCCTGGTGGTCGTAGCCGATCTGCTGATTGGTTTCCAGGCCATAACTCTGAATGACGCTCTTCTTCGGGAACCACTGGTAGTTCGAATGCAGATGGTCGGTGCGAATGTCGGTCGTCTGGATGAAACCCACCGCACTCTGGAAGCCGGTGCTGTAATCCTGATATTCGTCCTGTAGGTTGAAGGCGTGGCCACTGCGGATGATCTGCAGATCGCTGCCCGGCCCAGCCCTGTAACCAGCGGGAAACACCGCAGCGGCGCTGTTCTGCTCGCTACCTTTGGTCGAGGTTTCCACGGTTTGGCCGGCCACCGTCCAGTTTCCTGTGGCCCGCCACGTAAAGTCGAGTCCACCGATACGGTTCCATCCACCTCCGAACTCCTCGTCGGTATAGATCGCGCCGACGGTCAGGTCCTTGCCAAAGTCCTGCGCCACGCGGCCCACCGCAAACGTCGCGCGCTTGTTATATAGCGGATCGCCCACGGGGACCGTCTGCCCCGGCTCGCGGTCGTCGATCGCGAGGAAGCCGATGTTGGTATGCCCGATCTTGCCCGTAACCCGTCCGCCATATTCAGGATGAACGATGTTGCGCGTATAGACCAGTTGGATGGGCGTAGAAAAGTAGTTCGCATTTTCCAGGAAGAACGGTCGCAGCTCGGGAAAATAAACCGGATAACGCTGGTTCACCGTAAACTGCGGCTGGTCCGACTCCACGTCGCTGAAGTCCGGATTGACGGTAGCGTCGAACACGATCGAGTCCTTCAGGATCGCCTTCGCCTCGCCGCCCGCCGTGCCCTCAAACCGCCGCGAGCTGAAGTAAGGATTGTTGGGGTCCAGGTCCAGCAGCGTCTTCTCGTTCTGCCCCAGCACATACGGGTTGATCTGCACATTGTGCGACCCCGTCACACCCTCGATGCCGCGCAGCGTCCCTTCCTGGGTCAGCGTCCCGGAGATGCTCGGCGTCACCCGCGGCCAGTAGTCCACCTCGCTGTTGCGCGGCAAGTTTCGTTCGAACACCACGCCCCACTCCGCCCCCGAGCCGGGAAATCGCAAGCTCCGAAAGGGAATCGCGATCAATGCCATCCAGCCATCGCGCGTCACGCTACCATCCGAGTCCCACACCTGGTCGTAGCTGTAGTCCGCGCCGTTGCCTTCGGTCCAGGCGGCATCCGCCTGCACGCCGGCCGGGTTGACCTGGAACAGCACACCCCGCCGCCGGTCCTCAAAAGGGTCCAGCAGCACCGTCACATTGTCGTCGGCCAGAATATTTTCGCGGCGCGCAAGGTGTCCGCGAATCTGCTCCGGGCGATGGTCGTGGCAGATAAAAACGATGTACAGCGCCGCCTTCGTATGGCCCAGCCACACCTCGGTCTTCTCGGTCGCGGGTTGCCCATCGCGCGGCGTGTTCTGGATGAAGTCCGAAATCTCGGTCAGTTTGCTGCGAAGCTCGGCGCGCGGCTGCATGCCGTTGAAGTCCGCCAGCCGCAGTGGCTGGTCGAGCAGTGGCACCCGGGCATCACTGGGCGGCTGCGCCCTCGGCGGTTCCGTCGAGACCACGGTCGGCTTGCCTTCCTGCGCGCCACACATCGCGCACAGCATCCACAACGCGACAATCGCCTGGCCCCACCGCGGTTCACGCCCCATCGATGCCCCCACCACCCCTCATCAAAACACATTGGCGCGAGATAATGCTCGGGCGCCTTCGCAGGTACGTCCATTAGACGCCCGCGGTTCCAAACCGGCGGTGGACAGGGACGGAAGCTCTTGATGTCGCATAGATTCTGAAGACCCGCTGGCCATGCTCCGAAACGCGATTTGTGTTGTTCCAGCCTGTGTTGTATAAACGGGATATTCTTTCCCATACCTTCCAGTTCCCCAGGGTGATTTCTCCGCATGCCTTCTCAGACAGTAGTTGTCAGCGCCGAGGAGATATCGCAGCTTGAGCCGTTGGCCGACTTTCCAACTCCCACCTTTCAGAAGCTGAAGTCGCCCGTTCCGCGCTGGGCACGAGTGTGCCTGTCGGCGCTGGCGCCGTTCCTGCCCATAGTTGCGATCGTCGCCTTTGTTCTGCGCATCGCTTTTCGCAACCAGCCGAGCAACGTCCGCTACGCCTGGGTTTCGTTCATGTCGACGCTGCTGATCGTCAGCGCCCTGTTCTCCACCGTGGCGGCTGTGGTTGTCGTTTCCTTCGTCCCCGTGCCGGCCATCGTCAACACTGGACTGCCCGATCTGGATGAACGAAACCAGTTCGTCACGCTGCCCGCGAAAACTGTCCTCACAAGCTCCGACGCCTCCGAGCAGTTGAAGCCGCTGGTTATCGTCGTGTCCCCGACCGTGCGGCTGTGGAACCACCAGGACGTTGCCGCGCCGCAGTTCGGCGCGGGTGCGCTGCTGTTCGCGGATCAGTCCGGATACCTGTTCGCGACGGCCAACCATGTGGTGACTCTCGCGGCCGACAAGTCCGCTCCTGCCTCCGGCCACGCGATGGTCGCGACCGCTTCCGGAGTCTGGTCTTCCGCCGCGGTCGTTGGCACAGCGCCAGACCTGGACCTGGCCCTGCTCTGGGTGGGCCGGCATTCGGGAACCTCCGAGTTTGTGCAGCCGATCGCGACCCCGCAAGATGGTTCGGGAATATTTGTGATCGGGCACCCGGAGGGGGCTGAAGTTTACGCTCAGCACGGGCATCATCTCCGGTCTCCGCGACCAGACGATCCAGGTCTCGGCCGCCATCAGTCCCGGCAACAGCGGCGGACCGGTCTATGACGACCGCGGCAATCTGGTCGGGATCGTCAGCTCGAAGTTCGACCACAATGTCGACCCAAATGCAGAGAACATCGGCTTCGCCACCAAGGCCGACGCGCTGTTCGACCCCTCTCATTGGAGATTTACAGCCGACGGCAAGAAGCTGCTGGAACGTTACACCTCAGCCGTCAAAGCACGCCGGGAGACAGCGTCCGGCGCCGATAAACCGGAGAAATAAAGAAGGACGATATGCCGTATATCAATGTCACAGTGTACGATTCGACCGAAAACAAGCGGGTCCCCGCGGAATTGCCGGACGACGCGCCGTGCAACAAGATCGTTGCCGTTTTAATTCAGAAGCTGCAACTGCCAACCAACGGCCCGGACGGAGCGCCGCTCAGCTACAAGTTCCACCACAAGAATTCGGGCCGCCAGGTGCAGGATGCGCAGACACTGAGCGAAGCAGGGGTGAAAGATGGAGACATTCTGCGCCTGCAACCCGAAATCACAGCCGGATAGAACATGCCGACAGAGACGATCAAAGTCGCAGCGGAGCAGGAAGACGACCGCTACAGCCGTCTCCGGCTGATCCCGTGGTGGGACCAGGAGAAGATTCGCTCCACCAACGTACTAGTGGTGGGCGCGGGGGCGTTGGGCAACGAGATCCTCAAGAACCTGGCGCTGCTCGGATTTCTCAACGTGGTCGTCGTCGACCTCGACCGGATCGAACTCTCCAACCTCTCGCGCTCCATCCTCTTTCGTTCGCAGGACGTTGGCCTGTCGAAAGCGGAAGCCGTAGCGCGCGCCTATCGCAGCATTCTCCCCGAAGCCACGGTGCAGCCGCTGGTGGCGAACATCATGCGCGATTGCGGGCTCGGACTCTTCGCCTGGGCGGACCTTATCCTCGCGGGGCTGGACAACCGCGAGGCACGCCTCTGGATCAACCGCGCGGCCTGGAAGACCAACCGCCCGTGGGTCGACGGCGCGATAGAGGGCATCAACGGAGTGGCCCGCGTCTTCCTGCCCGGCAAGGCCCCATGCTATGAATGCACCCTTGGAGAGACGGACTGGGCCATTCTCGACAAGCGTATGTCCTGCAACCTGCTGCTGCACGATCCTCATCCGCAGGGCAGAGTTCCCACCACTCCCACCATCTCCTCCATCATCGCCGGCATCGAGGTACAGGAAGCGGTAAAAGCACTGCACGGCCTGCCCACGCTCGCGGGAAAAGGATATGTGTTCGAAGGCCTCCACAACACCTCCTATGTCACCGAGTACACAGAAAATCCGG
Organism: Acidobacteriaceae bacterium; assembly: GCA_035648695.1. Taxonomy (GTDB): domain Bacteria; phylum Acidobacteriota; class Terriglobia; order Terriglobales; family Acidobacteriaceae; genus Granulicella. The sequence continues at coordinate 7,560 of DASRLB010000498.1, forward strand.
AATGCCTCAGCCACTATGTGCTGGAAGAAATCGTGCAACTCCCCCAGGCGTCGTCGGAGATGACAATGTCCGACCTGTTCCATCGTGCGAGCCAGGACCTGCACACCGACGGCGTCGTCATCGATTTCAGCCGCGACATCATTCAAATGCTGGTCTGCCCAAAATGCGGAACGGAAACGGAGTGTTTCCTGCCCGTCGGCGCGATCAGTTTCGCGGAGGGGCGCTGCCCCATCGACGGTGAGATGCGCGCCGTTCAAACCCTCTCGGGCTATCGCGGCCAGCCAAATCTCGCGGGCCGCACGCTGGATCGGCTCGGGCTTCCGCTGTTCGATATTTTCACCGCGCGCTCCGCCGAGTCGGAAATTTCATACTGTCTCGCCGGCGATGCTGCCGCGGTGCTCGGCCCTCTCGCGGCTACAGTTGAGGTCACCTCATGAGCAAGACGAAAGCCGTACAGAAGGCGAAACCGGTACAAGAGACGAAACCGGTGCAAAAGGACCTCAAGTTTCAGATCGACAGCGAAGTCACACGGCGCATCCGGCAACATGCGCGCGCCCACATGAAGACGGAAGTCTGCGGCGTCCTCATCGGCGAAGTGTGCGACGACACGGTCGAGGTGCAAGCCTCCATCGAGGCCAGCAGCGCGGCCCAGGCCGGCACCCACGTCACCTTTACGCAGGATGCCTGGGAAGAAATCTATCGCGTCAAGGACGAAACCTATCCCGACCACCGGATCGTCGGCTGGTATCACTCGCATCCAGGCTTCGGTGTTTTCCTGTCCGAGCACGACACCTTTATTCACCGCAACTTCTTCTCCTCTCCCAACCAGGTCGCCTGGGTCTACGACCCCCACACCGACGAGGAAGGATGTTTCGGCTGGTTTGACGGCGAGATACAGCGCATTGCCTCGCTCTCGGTCATCGACCTCAACGGGGACGGCGAGGAACGGACGCCCAAGGACTATGCCGATCTCGACCCGCTTGAAGCGGAACCCGACAGCGACCAGCCGCAGCGGGCAACGGACAGAAAGCGAAGTCCCCCTCTCTGGTTGACGATTGCGGTCAAAGCGACGACGTACCTTTCCGTGGCCATTCTGGGCTTCTTCATCTGCTTCTTCTTTTTCCCCAGCGTGGTTGGTATCGCAATCGATCCGAGCACCGGCCAACCGCTCGTGATAGATGGAAGGCCTGTGTTGCTCGGGCCCATCCAGATGGAGCGCATTCTGCGTCTACAGCCGGACCAGCCCGAGGCCGCACCTCCGCAAGCACCTGCACCTGCGAACGATCGCCCAGGGGGCGCCAAATGAGTCTCGACCCGAACCAGGAAAAGCTGCGCGTCACTCTAGACGATCTCTCCACCTTCGATACCGGCACCGCTCAGGCTGCGACCGAAATCGCGCCGGCGTCCGGCCTCGCTCCCGGCACAAAAAGCTACGGCAACATCAACGCCACACCCGACGATCCGACAATCGCCCACGAAAAGGCCAGCATCCTGCTGCAGGGATGGTTTTACCTCGGCCTCGCGGGCCTGATCGGCGCGTTGGCCGGTTGGGCCATTTCGGAGCATGCCTTTGTCGATGGCGTGGCCCATCGATGGGGCAATATCTGGATGATCCCTTTGCTGGTCGCGCTCATGTGCGTGGGGTTTGCGATCGCCGAGAGCATCGTCGAACGGTCGCCGCGAAAGGCCCTCATTCGGGGCGGACTGGCCCTGCCTCTCGGCATCGTCTTCGGCTTCCTATTCGATGGCGTGGCGAACCTGATTTACGGTATCTGTCTCAACATCTGCCGTGTCGCGGGCGTGCAGTCCTACCATAACCCGTCTGTGTGGTTTGCACGCGGTTTCGCGTGGATGGTCCTGGGAGCGGCCGGCGGCGTGGTCTACGGCATCATTGGACAATCCATGAAGAAGACCGGCTACGGCGTCCTCGGCGGGGCCATCGGCGCCGGCATCGGCGGCCTCGTCTTCGACCCTATCTCCTTCGCCACCCACGGCGGCGCGACCAGCCGTGCGATCGGCTTTTGCCTCCTCGGCATGGCCACGGGAGTCGCGATGGGCCTGGTGGAAAGCGCGTTGAAGGACCGCTGGCTGTACGTTACAGCCGGCCCGCTGGCAGGCAAGCAATTCATCCTGTACAAGCCGCGCACCACCATGGGCAGTTCTCAGGAATGCGATATCTACCTGTTCAAGGACCCCGACATCCTGGCCCAGCACGCCACGCTCGAAGTGAAAGGTTCGCGCACGCACCTCTCCGCGACCGGCATGATCTACGCTGCCGGCCAGCCGGTCCATGGGGTCCGTGTCCTCGAAAGCGGCTCCATCATTCAGCTTGGACGCTATGTCTTTCGCTATCAGGAGAAGCAGCGCGGATGACTGCCACTTGCCCCTACTGCCGCGCACCCTTCGACGCCGATGACGAGGCTGTCCCGTGCCCTGCCTGCAACACCGCCCACCACGCGGATTGCCTTCAGGAAAATGGGGGATGCACCGTGTTTGGCTGCTCGCAGGCTCCGGTCGAGGAACCGACGATCAGCGTATCGAGCCACGATCTGACGCACCCGCTCCCTCCGCCGCCGCCGCCGGCGACTCAAACTCGAGTCCCGCCGCCACCACGTCTCCCAGGAGCGCCGCCGCGACCGCCGCCGCCGCCGTCATCGGGATTCGCGGCATTTCAAACCAGCCCCCCCGCCGCGGGGCGACTCCTCAGCTTTGGCGGTTATGCCGGCAATCAGGCTCCGTTCAATACGCACCCGAACTACATGGTCAGAAAGAACCGTGTCGCCTTTGTCTTGCTTGCCATATTTTTCGGCGCATTGGGAGTCCACAACTTCTATGCCGGATATATAAAGAAGGGTGTCATTCAATGTTGCCTTACAGTGCTTACGTTCTTCCTGGCTTCCCCGATCGTCTGGGTCTGGGCAGTCGTTGAGGCCTGCCACATCGATCGCGATAGCGATGACATCGCATTTACCTAGAACTGGAGACTACCGATGAACTACACGCTCTCTCGCGACGGCCAGGAATTCGGCCCGTACGCCCTCGCCGACCTGCAGCACTATGTGGCAGCAGGAGATATCCTTCTCACGGACATGGTCCGCAGTGAAGGCATGACAGATTTTCTTCCTGTCTCCCAGGTCATCGGCACAATCCCTGTTCCCGCGCGAGCAACTGCTATTTCCATGGCCGGTGAGAGACAGGAATATCCATACCCACCCAACCTTCCGTGGTGGCTTGTTCTAATTTTGGAAATGGTAACCCTCGGAATATTCGAAGCTGCCTGGGGTCTGGTTCTGGCGATCTGGATGAAGAAACTCGCGCCTTCCAGTAGGGCGGTCTATTACTATGCCGCCTACATCGCATGTTTGGGATGTATCTTTGTCCTGAGCTTCATGGCAGCCGCAGACCATACGGCGAATCCGATGATCTCCCTGGTTAATCTAGTCAGCATCGTTCTCACGCTATGCGCCAGATTCAGCCTGAAGAACTCGCTCGAACAGCACTACAACTCCGTCGAGCCGATGGCCCTTGTGCTCAGTGGCGTGATGACCTTTTTCTTCAGCGTCATCTACTTCCAATACCATCTCAACGACATCGTCCGCAGAAAGAAGCTCGACGAGATGGATATGTTATCGTCCTATGCCAACCCCGCATCCTGATCGAGAGAAAGGACCACAGGTTGGCCTCGCCGCGCACCCGAAGACTGAAAATCGATCACGAACTGCTGGTCAGGCGCTTCAGCAACTGGCCGGCCATTCAGATCGCCGCCACGGCCGGCATGCCTCCCGAGCTCTATCGCATCACCTATGCGTTAAAGGGACTGTACGTCGCTGCCGGGGGCGAAATACTCGATCGCAATTCGCATGTCCTTGAGATTAACTTGTCTCTCGAATATCCGCGCCGGGCCCCGCAGTGCCGGATGCTGACTCCGGTCTTTCATCCCAACTTCGACGACGCCACCGTCTGTATCGGAGACTTCTGGGCGGCGTCCGAGGGCCTCGACGACCTGGTGGTTCGCATCGGCCGGATGATTGCCTATCAGGAGTACAACACGCGAAGTCCTCTCAACGGCCTCGCCGCAAAGTGGGCCGCCGAACACCTGAGCAGCTTGCCGATCGACAGCCAGGTGGTCGCCCCACCGCTCGAAAATTGATACCGAACGCACCGTACGCCTGACAGAGCCGACGCGCACCTTGCAACGCAGAGCCGCGACCGCAAATCGTCCGCATCTACTCAATATTTAGGCGATGTGGCACTATTCGAGCGTTCTATACGCAATTACCAGATAGGTGAAGGGCCGCGAACCGATGACGGCAAACGGGACCGCTTCCGGTCAGTTCAACCTGACTAAGCGTACAGGTGTATAACATTCACGACAATTAGGCAAAAAAGAATGGAAATTGTTCCCGATCTTTAGGATATGCTGGTTTGCATTCTCCTTTGTTACTGCTGGGTAAGGTTTTATGGGCCGCCGACGTCAAGGGAACAACTATGGTGAACCAACGAAAATCCGTTGAGCACTTGTTCGAGCAGGCGCTTGCCCTCAAGGCAAGTGAGCGACGCGCGTTCCTCGATGAGGCGTGCTCGAGTTCTCCGGCAGTGAGGGAAATGGTCGAGCGTTTACTGGAGGAAGATGCCCAGGCGGGGAGCTTTCTGAATTCTCCTCTGTTCGGGAGGCCGAAGACAGCGGGACCGCTGGACGAAGTTACCGCGGAGACCTGGCCGCATGGCCCCGACTATAGCCAGAGGGTCGAAAATGTGCCCGACGGCTGCTTCAGTGAGAACGACATTCTCGCAGGGCGCTTCCGCATTGTTCGGTTTATTGCGGCGGGTGGAATGGGCGAAGTCTATGAAGTGGAGGACCGCCAGTTACAGGGTGTGCGCCTCGCCTTGAAGACGATCCTGCCGCACATCGCCGCCAACCCGCATATGCAGGAGCGGTTCGAGCGCGAGGTCTTGCTGGCGCGGCGGGTCGTCCATCCAAATCTTTGCCCGATCTACGACATTTTTCATTGCCGGCATCAAGACACCGACCTCATGTTTCTGACCATGAAGCTGTTGCCGGGAGAAACGTTGTCATCGCGCATCAAGCGTGAAGGTGCGATACCTCTCGACGAGGCTGCCCGGATTGTCTCGCAGGTGGCCGCGGCCCTCGCCGCCGCGCATGACGCGGGCATTCTGCACCGGGACATCAAGACGGCCAACATCATGCTCGCGGGCGCGGGGGAGCAGGTACATGCGTGGGTCACCGACTTCGGTCTCGCTCGCGCTTACCAGGGCGAAACCACGGTTTTGACCGCGGAGGGAGTCGCCGGAACTCCCGGCTACGTCGCTCCCGAGCTTTTCCTTGGCGTGCCGCCATCCAAAGCGAGCGACGTGTATGCCTTTGGGGTAGTCATCTACAAGATGGTGACCGGCTTTTCGCCGCCCGTCAGGCTGAACCCGAGCGCAAAGGTCACTCGCGATCCCTTTACGGAGCAGCTTCCCGCGGCGTGGAAACGGCTGATCGAATATTGCCTTGAGCCGTCCGTTGAGAAACGCTGCCAGAGTTTTCCGGAGGTCATTGCCTCGCTCGGCGAGCGCGGTCGCAGGAAGATGGTTCCGTCGGGCGTAGCAGCAAAGCTGTCGCGGCGGCGGTTGATCGCGATGGGTACCGGCGCTGCGGCAGCTGTGGCGGGCGGGGTGTGGCTGGATTGGACGCAGATCGACTTTGCGATGCATCCGCTGCCGCCGAAGCGGTTTGTGGCCCTGCTGGACTGGCCTACGGCGTCCGATGCGCGAATTGCGCCGATGATTACCGCGGTCGTCGATGCCATTGGCAACGAACTTGCGCGGGCCGAGGCTTTCGACCATAACCTTTACATCATTCCTCACCACATGGGCAGGGACGCCGCCAGCTTGAGCCAGTTGAACGATGTACGCGAGTCACTTGGCGCCAACTTGGTACTGGCTGCGTCCGGCGTGCCCGGAACCAAGGAGTTGGAGATCCTTCTGCGGGTAATGGACCCCGCGGCTTCGCGAACACTTCGCGAGAAAACGATTCGGGTTTCGATGAACGAGCAGCTTTCGCTGCCGGAGAAAGCTGTTCGGGTTGCCGCGGAACTCTTGAATATCAGGCACTACGAACCAGATGATCGGCGCAGCAACGTGGGAACGGATAGCGCGGAGGCCTATGACTTGTTCCAGGCAGCTGAAGTTGCCGTAAAGCAGGACAACGATGCAGGGCTTGAAACGGCGATAGAGAAATATAAGCAGGCCATCACCATCGATCCTCACTATGCTATGGCAAATGCAAAGCTGGCAAGGGCATATTTTCGTTCCTATATCCTTCACCGAGATGAAGGATCTCTTTTCCTTGCCCGGGCTAACTGCAAAACGGCGCTCACCGAGAATCCGAATCTAGTTGAAGCTCATCTGGCTTTGGGTTCCGTGATGGATTGGACCGGGGATAAGCCCGGCGGAGTGCGGGAGATATCCAAGGCGCTCTCACTGGATCCAGGCAATCCGGCAGCGATGCTTGTCGCAGGACAAATGCTGACACGTTGCAATCGCTGGCAAGACGCCGAGGAAACGTTTTTTCGCCTACAGAATGCGCGTCCCAACTATTGGTTGGCTCATGAAGAGTTAGGGGTTGTTTACAGTTGGACCGGCAAGTATGCGAAGGCTGTGGATGAGTTTCTGACAGCTAGCGTGGCCGCCCCGAAGCAGATATTTCCACTGGCAAATCTCAGCACGATGTATTTGCAGATGGGAAAGCTGGACGATGCGATCGAGGTTGCCAAGAAAGCTTGGCTTCTGGCGCCAAATGCTATCGCCGCCACATGCATGGCGGCTGCTTTTCGCTGGAAGCGGAGCTATGCGGAAGCAGTTTCTTATGCGTCGCAAGCTGTCAAGCTAAGTCCAGAATACTCCGGGAAATGGCTGGAGTTGGGCGATTGCTGCTCGCTTGTAAAGGGCGAAAAATCCACGGCGGACGATGCTTTCGTGCGGGCAGGAAAACTCGAAGAGCAAACCCTAGAAACGAACCCGACAGATGGTCCGACATTGATGCGACTGGCCTTAGCACAGGCAAAGGGCGGTGAGTTGGAGAAAAGCCTCAAGTCGGTTAGAACGGCGGATAAAAACTGTGCGGACGACTTAGACTCGCAGGTGCTAAAGGTAAGAGTTCTGGAGTTACTCGGGAGACGCGACGAAGCGCTCACCACTGCGTCCAGATGTCTTTCCCGCGGCTCGGGGAAATTTCAATTTGAGTTTATCCCGGACATCGGCGATTTGCGAAACGATGTGAGATTTCAAGGGCTGTCAGATGTAGCTCTAGCTACCTAAGCGATTTTTCAACTGTAGAAAAGGAGATATTTAAATGCGAATATTGCGAATAATTTGTATTTTGATCTTAGGAGTAGTGATAGGTATGCTCTTGCTTTACGCCTCGGGATGGAGGCGCCCGGTTCCGACGGTGTGGCTTGTCAATCCCGATCTCACTGTTCCATATGCTCTCCCGGCTTTGAACCAGGGCCAGGTACTGAAGTGGCGCGGAACGAAGGGTAGCCAACCTTTCGAAGTCCAATTTCCGTACGGTGGTCCGTGCGGCACAACCGCGATTCTGTCTGACGATAAAGACGAGCCTGGCGTTCAAGTGGCAACTTGCAAGGTCGGAGTCGTGAACGCGGCGCAGTCCTACCGATACGACATTCTTCCGCAGCCCGCCATAAAAACTAGCCACCCTTGGACCGTGATCCCGTGTGACGGTTGCCAATTCTTCCCTATCGCCCCGCCAGTCTCCTACATTCAGAAATCGCAGCTTTTGAAGAAAATTACCCCACCGAGCTATGTGTACGTCGGATGCGATGAAAGCCAGAAAACGTTCGATGTTATTAATCCCGATTACACGGACACCTATCAGGCAACCGTGGGTCAGCCCGTCATTTGGGAGACAGTGGGTGACACCGCAAGCTTCACGCTGGATTTTGGCGCGGAATACGGCAAGAGTGTCTCCTGCGATCCAGATCCTAGAGATCCTAAAAATCCAGTTGCGGGCACAGCGTGTACTTTTAACAAGGCAATTAAAGACACCTACACTGCAAAAGACGGCGATGCCAACACTGTATGCACGAATCCGTCAGGGTCCGCGTATGTAAATGCTAAGTAGGTCTTGGGTTGCATGGGAAGGGAGTAGCTCCCGGTGCGGCGCGAAGTGATGCTAAATATCTCATCGCGCCGCTCTCAACTCTGTTGTGAGATGGCCTTATATAACCATACCCGCGCCACAGCCCAATCACGTTTCGCAGAACGAGGTGAAATCCCGAGCACGTTCCCAATCTCCTCGAAAGTCAAACCTGCGACATAGCGCATTTCCACGACCTTGGCCTGCCTCGGGTTGACCTTTTCCAATAACGGGAGCGCATCATCCAGAGCGATCAACTCCCGCGACCGCTCCTCCGGCAGGCCGAAGGTCTCCTGCCACTCGACCTGTTGCAGCTTGCCGCCGCGGGCCGCAGCGAGATGCGCGCGCGCGTGATCGACCAGGATGCGCCGCATCACAGTAGCCGCTACGCCTATGAAGTGGGAGCGATTTTGCCAGTCGGTAGGCCCCTTTGCCAGGCGCAGGTACGCTTCGTTGATGAGCGCCGTTGGCTGAAGTGTGTGGCTGGGCCGCTCCCTCCGCATGTAGGAGCGCGCCAGTTTGTGCAGCTCGGCATAGACCAGCGGAAGCAGTCGTTCGCCCGCGCCGGCATCGCCGCGACTCATCGCCTTGAGCAGTTGAGTTACTTCTCCATCGGGACTCGGCATCGAGGCAGCTCTTCTTCACGACCGAAATTTGACACCGCAGGCCAGGTCACCAAGTTACATTGAGCAGCCGCATGTCGTCTTCTCCTCCTCGCGCAAAAAGCTGGCAGCGGTCATCCTGCTGCCAGCCCAAAAGTGTTGCGCTATCGCGGGAGCGTGGCGCGGAAATCGGTTGTCTTTTCGCCGCACTGCATCGCCAACCGGCGAGATGTCTGACAGCCAGAGCGCATCATTTCCTTCGACCGAGCCGTGGGGCCGTAACCCGTGGCGAGCGTGGTGTCCGACCGCTAGTAGGCGCCCAGCTTCACGTGGAGGACCGCGCCGGGCGAGGTGAAGGTGAGTCCGTAGTCGGTCTCGTCGCCGTTCCAGATGCGGCCCGGCTTCCACGTGGTTCGGTCGTAGCGGCCTTCTTCCACCGACAGAAGCTGCGTCTGCGCGCCGTGTGCGGGAGGCGTGCGCCGGAAGCTGACGCGGCCATCGATGCCCGTGACGAGGAATTCGTTCGGGCCGATGGGCGCAATGAGGACACGGCCCATCTGAAGTTTGGCGGAGGCGGAGAGTTTGTCCGTCGGGAGCCCGGAATTGTACGCCGGAGGGAAGCTGACGAGCGCGCTCCAGTCGTCGAAGGTCAGTTCGATTTGTGAGAGACCGGGCTCTTCTACAGCGGTTTTGATTTTGCCTTCGTACTGGAGTTGAGCGAGCGCGTCGACCATGGTGCCGAGCAGGCGATTGTTCTCCGCAAAGCCTGCGCTCTCGCCTTCGGGCGCGCCGTCAGGTGACAGCGTCACGTTGTCGAGGCCGAAGGGAGAGAAGCCGATGGCGCCTTCGCCGATGGCGAGGAACTCGTTGCGCGCGCTGCCGGTCGCGCCGAGGAACGAGCCAAAACCGTTGGTCTCGGGGATGAAGAGCGGGTTGTCGGGACGATGGAATCCGCGCATTACATCGACGTAGCGTTCCGTGTTCGGAACATAGATGTCGGGGGCGAGAATGTCGATGTGGGGCGCGGCCGCCTTCCACATGTCGAGCATGTTGACGGTCGGCCCGCCGCTGGGATAATCCTCGCCGGGAGTGGTGGCGATGGGGTAGGCGCGGGGGCTCTTGAGCCAGTTGTTGACGTACATCGGCAGCGGCATTTCTTTCTTGCCGGCGGCAGCGACCTGGTCGATGTAGGTCGCGGTGGAGTAGGCGGCGAAGGCTTCGTCGGCGTCGTCGCCAAAGACCTGCGACCACGTGCCCGCGGGCTTATGCAGAGCGCTCGCGATCTGTGGTGGAACAGCAGCGTCGAATTGCTTCTGGGCCGTCGCAGAGAAATCGCGCACTGAGCCAAGCGAGCCGGATTCGTTTTCCACCTGGACCATGATGACGGTATGTTGCGCGTCGTCGACCTTGCGCAGGTGCGCCATCAGGTGCGTGAATGCGGTTGCGTCGGCGGCGAGGTTCGCCGGTGCGTTAGGCGACAGGACGTCGATCCGCTTGCCGTCGCGCGTCATCATGCGTGGGAAGCGCGTCGGATTGCTCTTGACCCACTCCGGCGCGTAATGCATTCTGCCGTTCTTCCAGGTGCCGAACCAGAGCAGGATCAAGCGCGTGTGGTGCGCGCGCGCCTGCTGCAAAACTGCGTCGACAACCGTGTCGTCGAACTGGCCCTCGCGCGGTTCAAGCTGCTCCCAGTACACGGGAACTTCGAGCGTATTGACGTGCATGGCGGCGGCAAGCGGCCACAGCGCGTCGAGCTTCGCCGGCCAGCCGCTGGAGTTCCCAACCTGCGCGCCGAGTTCAAAGTACGGCTTGCCGTCCACCATCAGAGCGTAGCGGCCGTCCTGATGCGCGATGTGCGGCATGTCCTGTGCGCGGAGCGTTATGGTCAGCAAGAGCAGGAGTACAAATCGCATGGCGGTAGGTTCCTTCCTCAACGTACGGTTACGTCCCACACCTTTGACATGCGCGACTTGCCGGCGGGGCCTTCGATGGTCAGCGCGACGACATACTGTCCGGCCTGCGCGTAGGTGTGGATAGGGTGCTGCTCGGTCGAACTCGTGCCGTCGCCGAAGTCCCAGCGCCAGCTT
>DASRLB010000499.1:0-2579 GCA_035648695.1 Acidobacteriaceae bacterium
GGTAGCCGCGAATACCCCATCCGTGATACAACAGGCTTGTGGACATGAGTTTGTCTCCTTTCTGAAGATTGGTAACTCCAGAGGAGACGGCCATGTCCATTTTTTTTCAAGCACTACCTACGCAAAAGCCGGAAGAACCAGGGAATTCTCTCAAATCGAAGCATGTCGCCGGATTTACACACCTCGTATCGGTCCTTCGCTACAATAACCGATGGGTCCTTGACGTTGAAAGTCGTTTCCGAAAACTTGTAACAGCCCATCGAATACCGGATTGAACGACTCGTGAGGCCATCTTTTAAATCCTGAAGCGAGAATTGCGTGGTGGTCGCAGTGACTTCCGTCATCCAACCGGACAGCAAAAGCAGCGACAGGAATTTGCACCAGTGGAACGCTCTCATATCGTCTCCCACAATTCGAGGTGGATGCCACAATCGATAATCAATCCGCAAAGACGCCGTGCCACGTTGCTGCCGCGCCGGAGAAAAGAGGCATTTCGCCTAAAAACCGTTTGGGTTGTAGCAGAACGTCAAATTGCACGCATCGTGGTCGGACCGGGTCCCGCCAACACAGGCGCCGTTATCGCAAAAGCCTCCGGTGTACTTTGGTCCGCAAATTTTGTCAGCCGCGCCGTCATTACCCGGATCAATGATGTTTCCGTCTCCGTAAATGTAGTCATAGTCGCACGAATCGTCACTATAGAAGGACGGGACGCATTGGTTTGCCGTTGTAAACAATCCGTCGCAATGGTCGCAATTCACCTTTCCTGGAGAATCCAGGCATTCGTTTGTGACTGCCTGTTCGCATCCGCCATTCGCGGCGCAGAACCATCCGGGGGTGTCGGGAGTCACGATTGTCGCGCGTGCCTGCGGCCTCGTACAAATTGCCGCGAGGATAAAACAACCGCCGAACATCGCCGCCATAACCTGTCGCCCGGTTAGCCGGGAGGATATTTTGCCAATCATTGTGTTGCCTCTTGTAGGAATAGATGCTTCGGGAGTTTCAACGCCGCAGATTTTTTACCATTCGTCCTCCATTATCCGTTTTAGATTCCCCATAATCCGCCTCCATTATTGCGCTACGGTTGACTCACGGCTTCGACCCTGCCATTGTTCAGGGAGACCGTCATGGGCACGTCCGCGGCGTAAATAATGCCCGGACGCAAAAATGCCCGCGGGAGCCGAAGATGCAACTGCGTATTAGAAATTTCGCCCGGGTCGGGCGCGATATCGATAGCCCAAATCTTGCGCCGCGCGTTTAACGCGCGCGACGATTTCCCGAATCGCGCGAGGTGAGCGATGCAATCCTGGCAGTTGCGATCAAAGAGAATCACCGTGCATCGACCCGTCGTCAGGTCGGCCGGCGGCGGTCGCACAATGAAATCGAGCAATGGGAATCGCTCGCCACGCCACGAACCCGAATCCAGGACCACGACTCTCTGTTCAACCGTGGCGCGCGCTCGATATTCCCTGGCCGCTAAAAACGTCAGCGCGAAAACGCAAATCGCGCCGACGATTCCCCGGGCGGTCGAAGCCTCAAACGCCATCGTGGGAGCGGGTAATTTCCAGTGCGAGCCCAGTAGTGTCAGCAGAAGGACCGCATCCAGCGCCATCGTCCACGCCGGATGAATGGCAACCGCCCCGAAGCATCCGCAATCCGCATCACCCGCGTGCCAGCGCCAAGCGGCGGTGCAAAGGAACACGGTCAGCAGGAGCATCGTCGCCCGCCGCGCCCAAGTCGGTGCGTGGCCCGAAAACAGCCAGACGGCAATGAAAACCTCCGAAACGATCGCGATAACAGTTGGCGCGTCGGCGGCTGACAGGTGGGAATGAATGGTCCGCTGGAATTGCAGCGATTCGAGTTTCAGCCCCGCGGCGACGAGCAAAACGCCGCCAATCACGGACGGCACCCACGCCGCCGGATTCCAGCGCGCAGGCAAGCCGCTGGACGCTGGACGCTGGACGCTGGACGCTGGACGCGCCGTCGACTCGTTCGCTCAATTGTGCAATCCGCGAAACAGGCATTTCGCCTTCCGGCAGCCGCTTTCGCGGCCGCAACAGAAAGGCCCGAGGGAAGAGAGTCCCTCACCGTTAAGTGTTACACATCGTACAGGCGGACGCTGTTCATTGCAAGGCGTAATTCCAGAATAATTAACGCGGCATTTTCGATCGCCCCCGCTGCCGAAGGGAATCCTCGGCGCGCGCGACGACGGACCGGGGGAGACAAGTGAGTATACAGAGCAGACCCCCTCGCGCGCTCATGCGCCAGGGTACCTTCATATAGCGGCCGCCCAAAGGAGCCGTGCCTGGGCCGCGCGAGGGTTTAATCGGCCGCGGTCAGTTTTGGGATGTGAGGGTCCGATCATGTGGGGAATCCAACTTCTGTAGGTAACGTGTTTGGGTACAAGGGGTGTTGGTGCATCGTGTGCTGACGCATGGTCACTACTGACCGTTGCGCAATGAAGTTTAAACTTTTGGTATGTTCAATCCGGCCTGTTTAAAGAATGCGTGGACTAGCCAGCACTTGTTTCTGAGGCGGTTTACCGCCATATGGAGTTGCTCGTGAAGCTGTTCGGCATCTTT
>DASRLB010000500.1:0-6713 GCA_035648695.1 Acidobacteriaceae bacterium
CCTGATCCGTTGGCAAAAATCAGTCGGCGCTCACCAAAATCCAGCCCACACATCCCCCACACACCTCAGCACACACAGCTACCCCACTCTCATCAGCAAAAAACATCACATGCTTACCTCTCGTGAGAAATGCGGGCTAGATAGCCTCCCCGCGCCGTTACCCATCGTCGCTCTTGTACGGTGGTTCATCTCCACGCGGTCGAATCATCTTCCAGATAATTCCGTCATAGCTCTTGCCGTTACTCATCGCGAAGAGTATCGGCGCCAGTTCCTTGTGTCCGTTCTGCACCCACAGCGCGAACTGCTTCTTCTGTTCGACGTCCTTGAAATCGCGGCCTCCGGAATAGGCATCGATCGCCTCGCGAGCTGCCGCTTCAATCTTGCGGAAGCCGTCGATGAAACGGGCAATCATCGAATCGATCCAAACCCGAAACTCATCCGGCACGTCCGTCGTAAGCGCGGCCACGTCCAAACCATCCCGCAACATTTCCCAAACCGTCGCGGCATTGGTTCCGGTCAACAGCCGGTGCAATCGAACATAGTTCCCATACTTGATTTTGCAACGCAGCGGCGGCGTCCCTGCCCTGGCCCAGGACGCGACGTAGCCTTCTTCATTGGCAACGTCCTCGATCGCCGCTTGCTCCAGCGGCCGGTCGAACATCTCGACCACGGCAATCCCGTTGCGCGCTCCATGTTCGACGAGGTCGGCATAGGCCGCCTCTTCGCCGGTTTCAATGTGTACCAGCGCCAGCAGCACGAGACCGGAAAAGCCATACCGCACCACAATCTGGTTCTCGGCATAAACGATCTCAAAGAGCGGCGTCCATCCCTCCGGCCAGATCGACGGCGAGTTCGCGGCAAGCCATGCAGATGCCCACTCCGCCTGTTCGCTGACAAATGAACCCCTGGTAGCCACATACCACGACCCACCCAACCGGTATCCGATACCCAGGCTTCCATCCACCTTCCTGGTCAGCACGGGCGCATAGGCGGGCAGATTCTCTGTCAGTGTCTCCGGATGCCGCGGATCATTCAAATTCCAGAACTTCGCAAACGGGCGAGCGACAATCCTGTCTTTCTCATCGACGATGAGCCCGCGACACTGGTCCGTTACGTGGTTCCACAGCTCCGGCGTGTACTGCGCACGCTTGGTATAGTTCAAAATCCGCAGAGCACCGCCCGGATGCGGTGAGATCTTCACCATGCCTTCGGTGACCTGCGCATTCAACTCCGCCGCCGAAAACAAGCGCTCCATTTGCATGACGCCCTCTACCCCATTACTACCCGCAGATCACCACCCGTCATCTGCTTCGGCAACTCTAAATCCATCAAGGACAATATCGTGGGCGAAATATCTCGCAGCGAGCCGCCATCACGGACGCCGATCTTCTTTCCCTGGTCAGTCACGAGAATAAACGGCACTGGATTCGTTGTGTGTGCGGTGTGCGGGCCGCCGCTTACGGGATCGATCAGCATCTCCGCGTTGCCGTGGTCGGCAGTGATTACCCACGAGGCTCCACGCTGTTTCACTGCTTGATAGATGCGTGCGAGTTGTGCGTCGATACACTCGACTGCCTTTACCGTCGGCTCGATCATCCCCGAGTGGCCGACCATGTCCGCATTCGCGAAGTTCACGATGATGACATCGAAAGCGGTGTCGGCAATGGAGCGGATCACGACATCCGCGATGCCTTCCGCGGACATCTCTGGCGCGAGGTCGTAGGTCGCTACTTTCTGCGACTGTACGAGTTCGCGCTCCTCGCCGGCGAACGGCTTCTCGATGCCGCCGTTGAAGAAGTAGGTCACGTGCGCATACTTTTCCGTCTCGGCGACGCGCAGGTTGCGAAGGTCGTGTACGGCCATCACATTCGCGAGCAGGTTGTCCATGCTCTCGGGGGGAATGACCATCGGCAAGGCGAAGTTCTTGTCGTACTGCGTCATCGTGACGTAGTGCAAATCGGTCGGCACGAGGCTTCGCGGAATCTCTGCATCCAACTCGGCTGCCTTCGGAAGAGACAAACCGCCATCTGCGGACAACCCGCTGTTGCGAGTCAGGACACGGGTAATTTGGCGCACGCGATCGGCGCGATAGTTGAAGCAAATCACAGCATCATGGTCGGCAATTCGCCCTACCGGTTCGCCAGCTTCGTCGATGCAGACGAAGGGCTCGATAAACTCGTCGGTGATTCCGTTGTTGTAGCTCTCGTGTACGCGCGCAATGGCATCGCGATACGCTCCGGCCGCTGCCTGACCGGTCACCATTGCGTCGAACGCCTTGCGCTCTTTCTCCCAGCGCAGGTCGCGGTCCATCGCGAAGTAGCGTCCGCTTACGCTGGCGAGTTTGCCGACGCCGTACTCTTCGAACTTCTGTTGCAACTCCTCCAGGTAGCCCGCGCCCGAAGTCGGCATCGTATCGCGGCCGTCCATGAATGCGTGGACGAATACCCGCGACAAACCCTGCATCTTCGCCATCTTCAGCAGCGAATGTAGGTGGCGCTGATGCGAATGCACACCGCCATCCGATACGAGGCCGATGAGGTGCAGCGCGTGTTGACCTTCGGCTGCGCGATGCATTGCTTTCAGTAGCGTTGCGTCTTCGAAGAACTGGCCTGAATCGACAGCCGCATCGATGCGAGTAATATCCATGCGCACCACGCGGCCCGCGCCGAGGTTGAGGTGGCCGACTTCGGAGTTGCCCATCTGTCCGCCAGGAAGGCCGACGAACTGCTCGCTAGCGCGAATGACGGTGTTGGGATATTCGCGCAGCAGGCGGTCGTAGGTGGGCTTGCGGGCGAGTGCAATGGCGTTGCCGCTGGTTTCGGCACGAATGCCCCAACCGTCGAGAATCGTCAGAATTACCGGACCGTTCTTACGCATTTACTCCCCGCAATTCACGCTTGCGCGGCCGAGAAACTCCGCCGTCTGGCCGAGTTCTTCTTCGATCCGCAGCAACTGGTTGTACTTTGCGATGCGGTCCGTGCGCGAGGCAGAGCCGGTCTTGATCTGGCCCGCTCCGGTGCCGACGGCGAGGTCCGCTATGAACGTGTCTTCGGTCTCGCCGGAGCGATGCGAAATGATCGACGTGTACCCATTGCGGCGAGCGAGTTCAATGCAATCGAGCGTCTCGGATACAGTTCCAATCTGATTCACCTTCACCAGAATCGAGTTACCAATTCCCTCGTCAATACCGCGCTGCAACCGCTTTGGATTGGTGACGAAAATGTCATCGCCGACAAGCTGCGTTGTGCGGCCAACCTTCTCCGACAGAATCTTCCAGCCTGTCCAGTCGTCTTCGGCGAGGCCGTCTTCGATCGAGATGATCGGGTACTGCCGCACCCAGCTTTCCCAGTACGCGGCCATCTGCTCCGAGCTCTTCTCGCTCTTGTCCGACTTCTTGAAGACGTACTTGCCGGTGCCCTTGTTGTAGAACTCGCTGGCCGCGGGATCGAGTGCGATCGCAATCTGCTCGCCCACTTTGTAGCCCGCGAGTTCGATCGCTTCGAGGATCACTTCGAGTGCTTCGACGTTCGACTTCAGAGACGGTGCAAAGCCGCCTTCGTCGCCGACCGCGGTGTTGTAGCCCTTCTTCTTGAGCACGCCTTTCAGCGTATGGAAGACTTCCGTGCCCCAGCGCAGCGCGTCCGAAAACGTCTCCGCGCCAACGGGCATGACCATGAATTCCTGGAAGTCCACGTTGTTGTCGGCGTGGGCTCCTCCGTTGAGGATGTTCATCATCGGCGTGGGCAGGATGCAGGCGTTCACGCCGCCAATGTAGCGGTACAACGGCACACCGAGCGCTTGCGCGGAGGCCCTTGCACAGGCCATTGAGACCGCGAGAATGGCATTCGCGCCCAGCTTGCTCTTGTTCTCGGTGCCATCGATGGCGATCATCGTGGCGTCGATGAGGCGCTGGTTTGCCGCATCCATTCCCGCGAGTTCGGGCGCGATCAGGCTCTCGACGTTCTCGACAGCCTTTAGAACGCCTTTGCCGAGATAGTGCTCCTTGTCTCCATCGCGCAGCTCGACAGCTTCGTGTTCACCAGTTGAAGCTCCGCTGGGAACGGCGGCGCGTCCGCGCGTTCCATCCTCAAGTACAACGTCGGCTTCGACGGTCGGGTTACCGCGGCTGTCCAATATTTCGCGTGCGTGAATCGATGCAATCTCAGTCATTTTCATCCTCTGTCGTTGTGTGCGCTTTTGCGCAGAAGGTCGTTTATTTGTAATCCGATGCTGCAATCTGTCTGTGAGGCTGGGCCTGCGGTCCACGGCAATATCGCGTCCGCCAGCGCCGGAAATTATCTCAACAAGTTCCGCCATTTCGTAGCCCACCGCACTTCATTCTAACAAAGGGGTGTGCGATGCCCACCTTAGCCGCAAAGGCGCGGCGAAGATGGGTCACCCCGGAGTTGTGCGGCCAATGTCAGCGAGCGCTCCAACCGTTGCCAGCGACCTGTGGCATGACGAGGCGGACCTTGGTGCCGCGGCCGGGGCGGCTGACCACCTCTACCACCGCGCCTTCGCCGTAGAGCACTTCCATGCGCTCGCGCACGTTCCTCATGCCGATTCCGGAACTCTCGCGGACCAGGCCGCCTGGAGGCGGATGTACGACGCGGCCCGGCTCCATGCCTACACCATCGTCCTCGACTTCGACGATGAGGCGTTCGCCTTCGAGCTTGCTGCGCAGAGTTACCGTGCCTCCGGAAATCCGCGGCTCGAGGCCGTGCTTGATGCTGTTCTCGATCAGCGGTTGCAGCAACATGCTGGGGACGACGACGTCCAGCGTGTCTTCCGCGATCTCCTTCACGACGCGCAGCTTCTCTCCGAAGCGGACGACTTCGATGTCCAGATAGTCGTCCGTGAATGCGAGTTCCTCCGAGAATGGGACGAACGCTTCACGGTCCTTGAGCAGCACGCGGAGAATGTTGGCCAGCTTCACGATCATCGTGCGCGCGAGCTCGGGCTTCGAGCGGATCAGGGACGCGATCGAGTTGAGCGTGTTGAACAGGAAGTGCGGATTGATCTGACGTTGCAGCGCATCGAACCGCGCCTCGGTCAGCAAGCGGGCCTGCTCTTCCAGCTTGCGGTCGAGCCGGATTGTGTTCCATATCTTCAGTGGGATTCCGACGACGACTGGCGGCGCGGCGCAGATCATCAGTTCGACCCACCAGGTTTTCGAGTACAGATCGAAGTAATGATGCGGGTAAAAACGTGCCAACATGCTGCTGCCGAACTGCATCGCCATAATCAGGCCGAGCAGGATCATCTGGTTGTCGAGATGCGGATACTTGACCTTGCCGCGAACCCAGCGATAGACGCTCAGGTCGATCAACGGCGAAAACGACCAGATTTCGTCCGGACGCAAGAACCTTCCCGCCGCGCTGAAGATGACAGCGACGACGATGTTCACGGGCAGCGCAAGATACTCATGATGCAGCACCGCAGGAACTGCCAGCAGTACCGCGCCGGCAATCGCGGCAAGCGGGCCCATGAGCAGCGCGAGCAGGACGGTCGCTTCGAAGGACAAGTCCGCTGCGAGGAAGTTGGGAACGCGGACGCGAATCCACACGCCGAGCATCAGCGGAACGCACACCATTGCGATCAGCTTTAGGGAATCGCGGCGGCTGCGATGGGGTTCCAGCAGCAGGCGCTTGAATGTCACGGAGCGCGCGAGCGAACTGGCGACCGCTGCCGCGACGCCGAGTTCCACCAGCAAGGTAATTCCGATCAGCGAGTCAGGAGCGTTCACGCCTCTACTGTACGCGCCGCCTCAATTCTCTGAAGCACGCTTCGTGCAGAGGTTGCAAGGACGAGGGTTTTGTTCAGCACGGAGCCCAGAGTTGTTGGGCTTAGAGGAAAGCAGGAGTTGTTGCTGCATGAATCGAAGTTGCTTCTCGCGGAATCTATAATGCTGTTATGGCTTTCGACAGTATCCGCAAAGTGGCCGACGCCGACTTTCCCACGCGCTGGGCGCACTTCCGCATCCTCGGCTTCGAAGGCATTCTGGAGCACGCAGAGCCTGCGACCGCCGACGATCCCGCTCCGCGGAAACGTGTTGAGTCGGCGATCGCGCTGGTGCTCGGCGATATCCATGCTGCGCCGCCGATCGTGCGGGTCCACTCGCAGTGCCTTACCGGCGACGTTTTCCACTCGCTGCGCTGCGACTGTCACGATCAACTGCACCTTGCGCTGGCCCGGATCGCCGACGAGGGCGCCGGAATCCTGCTGTATGAGCAGCAGGAAGGCCGCGGGATCGGGCTGATGGCCAAGCTGCGCGCCTACGAGTTACAGGACCAGGGACTGGATACGGTCGAGGCCAACCTGTCGCTTGGCTATCGGGCCGACCATCGCGAGTTCGAGCTTCCGGCGGAGATCCTGAAATATCTTGGCCTGACTTCCGTCCGGCTGATGACCAACAACCCGGAGAAGGTGGCCGCCCTGGAGTCTGTCGGAGTGAGCGTCGTTGAGCGCATCTCGGCCGCGATTCCCAGCGAGCCGACCTTCGAGCGCTACCTGCAAACCAAGCAGGAGAAGATGGGACATCTGGTCGGCTAGGGACCCCCCTCCCCCTCCCTCTCTTTCTATTGCCCGGGGCTAAGTGGCTTTAGAATGTTGGGCTCCAGGGCGGGAGGCCCTCTCAAACGTCTCATTCCAGATGGCTTCGGTGCAAAATATGCCTGCGTAAGGAGTTAGCGGCTGGATTGGCGGTTGGAGGT
>DASRLB010000501.1:0-8950 GCA_035648695.1 Acidobacteriaceae bacterium
AAAATGGTTCGCCATCCATTGCGTCATGATGTGGCCGAAGACGACCAGCGCGCTGGCGCTGGTCCCGCTCTCGCTGCTGCCGATGTGCGCGGCCAGCGCGCGCATGCGGCGGCGCCAGAAGGCGGCGGCTTCCAGCGGAAGATTATGGGCCCGGCGGAAGCCTTCCATTAGGGTCGCCATCACGCTGGCCGCGCCGGTAATGCTGACGACGATCGAGCCGATCAGGGCGCGGGATGTTTGCGGGCTTTTGTGCGTTGCTTCAAAGTAGCTTTCGAGCAGCGGGCTGACGTTCGAGGGCAGGATGCGGTCGAAGAACATCGCCATCTGGAAGCGGAACGGCAGCGTATCCGGCAGCAGCGCGACGATCGCCGCCGACACGATCAGCGCCGGAAAAAGCGCAACCATGGCGGAGTACGCCGTGGCCTGCGCGACGGTCAGCGAGTCGTGTTCCAGCGCGGCGTAGATCGTCGCGCGGAACAACTTCAGGTGCTCGACCGCCGGCCTGCCCAGCCGCAGCAAGCGGACGATGCGGCCTTTGGATGGCTTACGAGCGCGCCGCATCCGCAGGTTCGCCTATCGCTTCCACTTGTTCAGGAAGTCGGTGACCGAGGACGGCTGCATGTTGCGCATGTCGGCAAACTGCAGGTCCTGCGAGACGATGACCTTGCCATTCGCGTCGATGACGGCAAGCGCCGGCACACCGTGGACGGGGACGCCGTACTTGTGCGCGATGTCGAGGTTGGCATCCATGCGACCGATGTTGATGTTCACCTTGATGAAGTTTTTCGCCAGCAACTCGGCGTTGGGGGCCTGGTTGAAGTAGATGTCGAGGACCTGGCAATCTCCGCACCAGTCGCCGCCAAAGTCGAGCAGGATGCGCTTGTGGGTGCGTTTGGCTTCGACCAGCGCGGCGTCGATGTCATGCTGCGCGGCGCTGACGTCGGGGTACAGATGCTTATGCGGGATGGGTGTCTGCGCAATTGTGCGCGGCGTTACGGCGACGCCCCCGAGCAGCGTGCATCCCACCAGCAGCGCGCGTGTTGCGGTGGCTGCGATTGTTCTGAGTTTAATCGAACCGGACATCTGGATCTCCTTTATGCTAGGTCGCTTCTATTATCCGCCACCGAGACGGCCGGAACTTTCTACCCTCGGGATGTGGCTATTGAGCATTATAAGTTTCCCTACAGCAGTGCGCCGTAACCGAAAACCTGGATCGTCAAGAGGATGCCACAGGTGATCACAAGACTTCGCTTGAGATAACCCGTTGTCCTCGTCAGCGAAACGGCCATCGACACAACGAAGACCAGACTAAGCAATGCGCAGACCGTGTGGGTTACCTCGTCATAGTTGCGATATTCTATCCATAAATAAAAAGTAGAAACTTTATCCGCCATCTTCATGCTCTCCCTTGCGACTTCATTGGCCTGTAGGCGATTGAAGGCTTCGTACCACCAGCTCAACGCAGGGAGCGTCGATATCGGTTCGGCGAAGTTCGCCAGAACAGCAGCGGCAAGGAGTGTCAGAGGAGTCAATATCTTTTGCTGGCGAAGGTCTCGAAGACCATCCCGTCGATAGACAAGGCGCACCAGACAAACGAGAAGCGCGACCACACCGACAACAATAACCGCCAATTGCAGCAGCAAGAGGTAAAGCAGATATCCGTTCCCGCCCATGGATCAGTCGCTATCTGCGGCAGGTAGTCGGCCGCGCTCAATTTATATGCCGGATGGCTGGAAGGTTCGTTAACGGACGTCAATGTCGCGTTGCACGTCGGCCTGAGGGTTTGCGGCTATACCCTCGAATACAGTCGATGACAACTTCTGGTGAGCTGCCATCTGAATCTCCTTCGCGGTACTGGTCTCTATCATCCGTCAAAATTGGAATCAGGAAACAGGGGCCGCGGATTCAGAAGAGATTGAGGGAGCCCGTCGTTACGCGCTTTGAAGGTGGCCGAAGTCCGTTCCACCCGTTTCCCATCGACCGGCCTTCCATTTCTTCATCGTCTTCCACATGCCGGGAAGAGGATAGACCGCGGCTTCGTTGCGCTTAAGCTCGAACCGGCAATCGTCGATGTACGTGCCGGCGAGTTCCTGCAGCGGCGTAAGGTGCTGTGTAATGGCGAGCTCCACTTCGTCCATCCAGCCGCGATTGCCGAAGCTGCCGAAGAACGAGATGAGCGTGCTCTTGTCGGCGGCGATCAGGAGATAACAGCCCAGGATCGGGTGCGATGCAACGATGTGCGGACCGATGTCGGCAGGAGTGGCCATAAGCATGTTGGCAACGGAGCGCTCGAAGAAATCGCGGCCGATCTGGTAGATGCGCTGGGTGAGCGTCGCAAACGCAAAGGCGGCACTGATGACGGTTTGGGAGACGTGGGTGGGGTCGAACACCTGCGCTACCGCTGCCGCTCCGGCCTGTAGCAGGGACTGTGCGGCGGTGGTGAGGTGCTTGGTTTTCTCGCGATCGAGAATCTGCATCATGGATTGGAATGCAAGCTGCGGCGTTCCATCGGCGAGGACGTGCTGGTGGGTGCCCATGTCGTAGACACGATAGACGTCGACCGCTGCCTTGATCCCGTTGACGAGGGCCTTGCCGCCGGCGGTAATGACGCCCTTGAACGGAATAAGCGAAGTGCCGATCTGCGCGGCCATCTCCGGAATCATTCCGCTGGTCACGATGAACTGAAGGACCTCGGTCTGCACACCGGGATCGACGGAACTCTTTACGGTGTCGGTCACCAGTTTGTGGATCATTGAAATGCCTTCGCCGACCGCGATCACATTTTTCACTGTGTTGCCGGCTTCCAGCTTCGAGATGCCGGTTTCGCCGACCTTGGGCACCTTCAGTGTTCCGTAACTGTTCTTGACGTCCAGGCGGCAGTCCTTGAAAAAGCGTGTGGCGATGAGGGCGCGCTGCTCCTTCCAGAACGTGATGGCCTCCCGATCGGTGTCGGTGAGTTTGACCTGGCCCAAGCCCGGGTGAGCGTGCTCGCGGGCGATCTTCCAGACGGCTTCCATCAGGCCGCCGCTGGCGATGTTGCGATCGGACTTGCTCCAGAGGCCGCCGTGCTCGCGCAGGTACTTTTCCATGATGAAGTAGAGTTTTTCGGCGTTCTTTTCGCTGCGCAGCGCTAAATATTCCTGATAGGCGGCATCGACAGCCAGAGTTCCGGCACTGCGCCGGCTGAACGTGAGAGCGGTGCGGGACTTCCAGTCCTCGAAGGGGACCATTCCATTTATAGGAGGCATCTGCGAAGTATAGAGAAGAATCCGTCACGCTGGCATTTATTTCCAGAGGTAACGGTACTGGTGGCCCCGGCTAGCGACTTGGAGTCCTGGCTCAGTTCACTTCCGCGTCGAAGACACCCGTTTCGACGGTGCTGCCGTGCTTCATCTGGATGAAGACGCGGTAGCGTCCGGCGGATGGGAAACCGTAGGGAAACTCGACGACCGGAGGGATTTTGTCCGTCGCCATGCCGGGCATATCGGCCATGGAGCCGGGGGCTTCGCCATTGGCCATCATCATGGCGGGCATGGCGGCCGAGCCCTCGGGGTGGGTGTGGGCGAAGACTGTCCCGTCGGTCTTGACGAACGCGGCGTGTCCGGCCATGCCGAGGTAAGGGACCACGTCGGCGGCGGGCTTGCCGGTGGGGTCGTTGAGTCGGAAGCGAAAAATTGTCGCGGCGTTCGCCTTGAGCGTGGCGGGACGGTCCCACGTCATGGTGTAGCCGTCGGGGAGCTTGTAGGTGTCGCCGAGGTCTCCACGGGAAAGCGGCGGCGGGAACGCGGAGGCGTCCTCGCTCGAGAGCGGGGCCGTGGAGGTGTTGGGGGGGATAGTGATCGTGGAGGTAAGGGTCTCGGGGAAGCCGTTGCGAAAGACGATGTCGCCGTAGAGCTTGTACGTGCCCGGCGGCATCGCCGGCAGCGTGGTGCGGAGGTCGTGGGGTCCGGAAAGCGCGGGATGCAGATGGAAGGCCGCATCCATTTCCGGCTGGCGGATGGCGTAGAGGTGCATGATCTTGCCATGGTCGAGCAGAAGGCCGTCGAGGTCGATCTTCCTCGGCTTGCTGTCCTTGCCGCGCTCATCGTCCATGACCGTGAGGTCGAGCGTGTTGCCGGTGAGCGTGGGATGGAGGTCGAACGGGTGGTAGACGTCTGCGGCGTAGTCGGCGGCTTCAACATTCCACCAGTGGTTGCCGAGCAGGATCGCCGCGACGATAAAAACAAATGCTCCGGCGGTGGCATAGAGAGCGCGGGTGCGGCGCTCAGGCGCTGGCGCAGTGCCGGGATCGAGGCGCGACTCGCGCACCGCGGCGCCGACGATGCCGGCGAACCCCAGCGCGAGTACAAGGCCCAGGACAGCAAGCAGAATTCCCAGCGGACGGTTCATCCGCATCACAGCGAGCGGCATGGCGGCGACCGGGACGCTGGCCGTCGCGTCGCCCGCGCTGCCGGCGACCTGGAAGCGCACCTGCCAGGAGCCTCCGGCCATCAGCCATAATGAACCGGTATAAAAGTTCGGGTCCTCTGTAGACCGCTTCATGGCATCGGGCGTCGGCGGATGCTTCGACGCTTCGCCGGTCAGCGGCATCGGCGTAATCAGGATATTGTCGGCCTGCGCGCCGGACGCGCGCACTTCGATGGTCGCGATACCGGGGATGACGGAGGGCATGCGGACCGTGACGAAGAGTTTGTAGGGACCGGCGTCGACCGTCTCGAATACGTCCTTGCTGCCAACGTGCGCGTAGGCAGGCAGCGCTACCAGAAGCGCAAGCAAAAGCAAGCGAAGGCGGGTGAATTTCATCGCTTCACCTCACGCATCCAGCGGCCAAAGGCGAGGCCGAGCCAGATGGAGAGCATGGCGTAGAGTGAAGCGCGCATCAGACCGAGCCATAGGCCGATGCCCCACTCCGGTTGGACGAATTGGCGGGCGCGGTCGTAGCCGTGGGGGCGAGAGTTGTAGTCGAAGTACATCGTGCCGAAGAAGCGGTTGGCGCTGGCTTTCGACATCAGGAATTTGGCGAAAGGCCACTCCACCGCAAAAAGCACGGCCACGAAAATGATGCCGGAAATGATGGCGATCTTCCACGGCTGCCCCTTCCATCGCCTGGCGCGCTGCCAGAAGAGATCGAGGGCCAGCGCCGGAACGATGATGAGGATGGGGAACTTTCCGGGCACGAGATGCGTGACCGGATTGAACACCGGGCCAAGTTTGGGCTGGGCCGGAAAGAGCGGAAGAATGAGTATCTCGGCGATCAGGAAAAAAGTATAGACGGCTGCCGTCGTAGTGGCCGCCCAGCGGAACCGAGAGGCCTCGGAGTACGCGGCGAACAGCACCGGCACGGCGATTGCGACCCAGATGTACGCAGCGGCTTGGTGCAGAAAGACGTCCCAGGTGTGCTCCTGCACGAAAAACATCTGGCCGCCGATGGTGAGGCCGCCCATATAAAGAAAAAGTTTTTGCAGCAGCGAAAAATTCGACGTGCCGTCCGCGGCCGCGCGGTTCATGGCGGCCAGAATCAGGAACAACATGCCGAAGGAGACCGCGCGAATACCGAGGATCAGCAGGGCATGAGGCGGGCTGACGATTTTGACATCCAGCCCATAGGCGTTGTGCCACCAGTTGTCGAAAGGCGCGGAGGTAATCATGGCCACGCCGCCCCAGCCCGCCAAAAACACTCCCAGCGGCGCGCGCAGGCCGAGGATGTTGACCGAGGAAGCACGCAGCTCGGGGTCGCGGTTGAGCGTGGCCTGCGCGACCAGCCAGATGCAGACGATCGCCGCCAGCACGGCGCAAGCCTGAATGGCGAGGTGAGCCGGCGTCCAGAACGTGTCGCGGCCGATGGAGCGGTGCCAGGAAACGTCCCACGCGCCGCCGATAGAGGCCGACGTGACGGCGACCACGCCGGTCCAGATGTACCACGGGACCGGCACGGTCGCCGAGCGGGTGCGAGTGGCCGTGAGCAGCGCCGGGTTGGTGGTTGAAGACATGCGGATTGGTTCTCCGAGACGCGAAATTTTTGAGGGGCCGAGACCAGACTACCCTGCCCGATTGGACGAAGCTACCGGAAAATGCAGGGGGAACAGGGGATAGACGATAGGAGATGGAGGATAGAAACGGCGTATTCTGTTGCGGATGAAACTCCTGCGGCTTTCCACTCTTCTATTCGCCTCGTCTTGTCTCATGTTCAGCGTCTCGTATGCGCACGCGCAGGACGCTCCGCAGAAAGGGTTCGCTTCGGTCGAGGTCCTCTGGCCGGGCGGCGCGCCGGGGGCCCTCGGCACAGCCAATGGCGACGTGCCGAAGCTCTACTGCTATCCCGCGCCGGGACCCGGCCCTCACACGGCGGTCCTCGTTCTGCCCGGTGGAGGCTACACTCATGTCGTCATGGAGAAGGAAGGCGGCGTCGAAGCGCGGTGGCTCAACGAGCATGGCGTCAGCGCCTATGTGCTGCAATACAGGCTGAGCCCGGCGTATCACTATCCAACGCCAATGCTCGACGGCTTGCGCGCGATGCGGTTTGTCCGCAGCCACGCGAAGGATTGGGGTCTGCGGCCGGATGCCATCGGTGTGTGGGGATTTTCGGCCGGCGGACACCTTGCCGGATATCTCGCAACGGCCGACCCGCACGGCGATCCACGGCTGCCGATAGATAAGCGCGAGGCGCCTGCGGACGCCATCGATCTTGTGAGTGCGCATCCGGACTTCGCCATCTTCGGCTATACGCGGCTGAGTCTGGACCCCGCGATTCCCGGCACGTTTGGCATGAAGACGCTCATCGGCGACAACCCGACCCAGGCAATGCTCGATACTGTTTCGCCGATACTGCACGTCACAAGAGACACGTCGCCGAGTTTCCTTTATGGCAACTCGGGAGACATGACGGTCAGTTCGCTGAACGCCACGTTGTTCTACAACGCGCTGCAAATGGCGCACGTTCCCGCAGAGCTGCATGTGTTCGAAGCCGGAGGGCATGGCACGGGCATGGCGCAAAACCTGCCCAGGCTGCCGGAACTGGCGATATGGCCGACGCTGCTCCAACACTGGATGCAACTGCACGGATGGATGGAATAGTGGTTGGATGGGAAAGAGCTGCGTGGACGCCAAGCAGACGCACGGCATCAAACCATATATGGAAATTCCCGAGCAATACCCGCCCAACAAACCGAACTTCGGCCTGGTTGTGGTCCTTGCGGTGATCGCGCTCTTCGTTGTGCTGGGGGTGGGATATTTATTCCTCCACCACGAAGCGGGACACTTGCTTCCGAACGGCAAGCCAGCCAGCCACGCCCGGATCGACCGCCCCGCGCAGCCGGCATTCACAACCGATGCCGCCTATTTTGTCGCTCCGGTATAGTAGCCGTCGCGCGTTTGTACGGTATCTTTGTGCTTCGCCTCGGGCCCGGCAAGGGTCAATGTGATCTGGTGATAACCCTCGGAGGCGGCTTCGGTACTGGGCGTAAATCCGAGCCTGTATTGCGCTCTCAACTCTTCCGCGATCTGGGTGTAGATGGCGTCGACCGTCTCTTTGCCTTTGACCTCGAAGACCCGCCCTCCGGTCTCTCCGCACATGCGTTCGAGCACCTTCTTGCCGTCGATCTGGTAGCCGCCGCGGCCGCCGCCCATCTGTCCGCCTTCGCCATCAACGGCGAAAGGAAAACCGCCGCGATGGCGTCCCATCCCGCCGCCTGGATAACCGCCGCCGGGACGGCCTCCGCCAAAGCCTTCACCCTTGTAGTAGATCGCATAGACGATGGTGTTGGCGTGTTGCGCGGACTCGATGGCGCTGGTGAGCGACTCCTTGCTGCCGCGGTCGTCGCCGTCCGTTAGAAGGATGAGGGCGGTGCGTCCCTTCTGCTTGCCGGCGATCTCGTCGGATGCGAGAAAAACGGCGTCGTAAAGCGTTGTGCCCATGCCCTGCGCCATGCCGCCACCCCCGCGTCCGTGGCGGTCGTCGCTGCTGTCGCCACCGTTATTGCCGCCGTTCTGGGCGAACGAAGGCTTCCCCGAGTCGACTTCCTTGAGCGCCTGCTGGAGCTTGGGGCGGGAATCGGTGACGTCCTGCAACAACTCAACCTGATGCGCGAACTGGACGATGAATGCCTTGTCCCGGTTGGGCGCAAGCATCTTGTCGAGGAACGCCGAGCTGGCAGTGCGCTCGCCGTCGAGCACCTTGCGCTGGCTCATGCTGGTGTCGATCAGCAGGCCGACCGTCAGCGGCACGTCCGTGTCGTGGTCGAAGTAGCGGATGGTCTGCGGCTTGCCGTCGACCTGCAAGGCAAAATCAGCCTGCTTGAGCGTCGCGACCAGCGCATTGTGCTTGTCCCGGACGACCGCCGGAACGATGACCAGTTTGGCTTCGACGGAAATATCCGGCTTGGCGCGAGGCGTAGTCTGGGCGCCTTGCTGAGAAGCGGCCTGCTGCGCCTGGGCGTGAAAACCAAGCGCGAACAGGCCCAGAGTGAGAATTCGCACAAATCGCATAACCGATGAGACGACGATTGACGATGCGATGTTGCGCTCCGAATTGTATTTACGCGACGGACTTACCGAGCGGCCTGCTTCTGCGCTCAACCCCCAAAGTTCCGCGCCCGTCGCCGGGAAACTGGAAACTGGAAACTGAAAATCGACCCCTACCGCCAAACCAGCCACCGCAGTCTGGACCTTACACCAGTCCGCTCAGGGCCGAGACAGCCTGGTCGATGTCCGCGATAACGGTCGCGGCCTCCTTGAAGCCGTTGCCCAGGTCGCTGATCTGCTTCTTCAGGTCGGTGAGCTGCTTCATGCCGGGTGTCAACGCCGCCGCCGCAGCTTGCAGTTGGACGGTGTTTCCGGTGAAGACAGCGAGGTCGAGTGCCTCCTTCTGAGCGACCGCGGTGTCGTACGTTTTCCACGCAGCAGCTTGTGCGTCCGGAGTATTGGCCGCATCCAGTCCTGAGGCCTTCGAAGA
>DASRLB010000502.1:0-3456 GCA_035648695.1 Acidobacteriaceae bacterium
TTGGGGCCATTTGCAGGCAGGACGTTGGCTTTACAGTCGTGGCGACACGGGCCTAATGTAGTTGGCAGGCGGGCACAGCGATGGGCGATCTGGCGAGCGCGATCGGAATGGCGGCGGAGGAAGCCACACTGGTGGCTGAGCTTCAGACCGGCTCCGAACAGGCATTTGCCCTGCTGATCGCTCAATATAGCCAGCCCGTTTACTCCATGATCGCGCGCAGCCTGCGCGATCCCGCGGATGCAGCGGACGTCACCCAGGAAGTGTTCGTCAAGGTCTTCCGGCACATCGGCAGCTTCCATGGAGACGCAAGTTTGCGCACCTGGATCTATCGCATCGCGCTGCATGAGGTCTCGAACCAGCGGCGCTGGTGGTCGCGGCACAAGAAGCAGGAACTCACGCTCGATGCGCAACAGGAGAATGAAGAGGGCGACTGCTTCTGCCTCGGGGACACATTGGCCTCGAACGCCGAATCGCCGCTGGAGTGCGCGGAACACGGTGAAGCGAAGGAACAAGTCGCGGCAGCGCTGCGTACCATTCCCGAAGCCTTTCGCAGCGTGGTCATTCTGCGCGAGATCGAAGGCTTCGGCTACGAAGAGATTGCGGAGATGCTGAACGTACACCTCGGAACGGTAAAGAGCCGGTTGACGCGGGGACGAGCGGCGCTTCGCGAGGCCCTGAAGAAGGATGCGGCGGCGCAGCCATGCGGCTGTTCGCGGGTTGTGGAAGAGGTGTCGCGATGAGTTGGAGCGAGAAAAATTCGGCTGTGTTGCAAAAGTGCCTGGAAGTGCGCGAAGAATTCTCGCCCTATCTCGACGGCGATATGAGCGGCACGGCCATGCAGTCGATGGCGGCACATCTGGGTGGTTGCAAGGATTGCGCCGTGGAGTTCGCGGCGTGGCGGGAAATTCAGAGCACGCTCGGCTCCATGGGTCCGGCGAAGGCCCCAGCCGGCTTGCAGGCGCGGTTGCGGGCGGCGCTGGCGGAGGAGCGGGAGCGTGGCACCCACCTCGCCTGGGACCGGCGTCTGGCTGCGATGTGGCATGCGACGCTGGCTCCGTTTGCCATCCATGCGGCGACAGGAACGGTGGCAGCGCTGCTGCTGATCGGCGGCGCGGGCGCAACGATCGCGTGGTTTGGCGCGCCTTCGGAGGTCCAGGCCAACGACGAGCCGCTGGGGGCGATGACGGCGCCGCACTACCTTTACTCGGAAGTGCCGCCGCAGCCGATCGAGTTCGGACGCGAGGCGCCGGTGCTGATCGAGGCCAAGGTCGACGATCAGGGGCGGGTATACGACTACACCATCCTTTCCGGCCCTACCGACAAGAGCGTGCAGCGGGCCGTCGAGGCAAACCTGCTGTCCAGCGTCTTCCAGCCGGCGACGATCTTCGGACTTCCGGTTGCCGGGCATGTGGTAATGACCTATACGGGCGTGTCCGTGAAGGGCTAATGGCCGAACCTCCGGGACATTGCGCATGATGGCCGCGCTTCCATAGACTTGGCCTGTGCGTCGAACCCTTATAGTGACTCTCCGATCCTCGTTTCCGTCCCGTCTTCTGCGACGCTGCTTTGCGGCGCTGGCTGTCTGCGGTCTCGCAACCTGTGCTGTGGCGCAGGTTCCGTCCTCTTCCTCCTCCTCTTCCTCCTCTTCTTCGTCGCCCGCGACGCAGACGGTCGACAACACGCCGCAGACCGCCCGTTCCCAGGTGGCGCGCGTGGAAGAAGGCGGAGCTGCCGTGACGCTCGAGTCCAATGAGTCGCTGTTCGACCTTGCGGCCGCGCTGAACGTCTGCGGCTACGACGCCGACCTCCAGCAGTCCGCGCCGGTGCGTGCGGAGATACGCTCCGATATGCAGAAGGCGCTGCTGGGCAGTGAGCGGGCGCGCACCAGCCGCGACAAGCTCTGCCAGTACATCTCCGAGCATCACCTCAACGATCCGGGCCGCGATGTCGGCCAGTATGTGTCGCTGGCGCTGTACCTTACGCCGCCGTCGGAACTGACTCCGGTCGCCGACCTGACCGAACTGCCGCCCGACTCGACTGGTGTCGTCACCGTCCTTCCGCTGGTGCGGGATTTCGCGGACGCGGTAGACCTTCATGCCATCTGGGCGCAGCATCGTCCGGAGTACGATGCGCTGCTGGCCAAGGTCCACGATCCGATGACGCGGACGATCCTCGACACCAACATCTACCTGCACCAGCCAGTGAGTTCCTACGATGGCAGACGCTTCATGGTGCTGCTGGAGCCGATGCTTTCGCCGAACGTGACGAACGCGCGCATCTATGCGAGCGACTACGTCGTGGTTACGTCACCCACCAACGCCGCGACCGACAGCGTGAGGCTGGACCTTATCCGGCACACCTATCTGCACTATGTGATCGAGCCGATGGTGTACAGCCGCGCGGCGGCGATGGAACGGCTACAGCCGCTATTGCGCCCGGTGCAGGACGCTCCGCTGGAGTTCCAGTACAAGAGCGACATCGTGGCTCTGCTGGCCGAATGCCTGATCAAGGGCATCGAAGCGCGGACCTACGAGACCGGCGACCCGAAACCGCAGAGGCCGAAAGGCCCGAAGTCGCGCGAGGCGGGAGAGCAATACGACGCGGCGATGGTGCTGTTCGACCGCGCCACGGAATTGAAGCGGCGCGAGCTGATGGAGCTCGACATGCGCCAGGGCTGGGTACTGACCGAATACTTTTTCGGCAAGTTGCAGGAAATGGAGCACGAAGGCGACGGTCTGCGCGACGAGATCGGGCCGATGATCTACGGCATGGACGTCGAGCGCGAGCGCCACCACGACGAACAGATCGTGTTTGCCAAAGTGGGATCGACCGACGTGTTGAGCGGACCGAAGCACGCCGCTCCTCAACTCACCGACATGGACCGCGCCGAGATGGCGCTGATGAAGGGCGACCGCGACACTGCCAGCGACTTGGCCGAAAAGGCGATGGCCAACCCGAAGGGCGATCACGGCCGCGCGCAGTACGTGCTGGCGCGGATCGACCTGATGTCCGGCGAGCCCGAAGAGGCGATGACGGCGTTTGAGGCGACGCTGAAGGCCAGCGACGACCCGCGCACGCTGGCGTGGAGCCACATCTACCTCGGCCGCCTCTACGACACCATGCAGCAGCCGAACCGCGACAAGGCGATCGCCGAGTACAAGCTGGCGCTCACCGTCCGCGACGGCAAGCCCGATACCCGTCTAGCGGCGGAGAAGGGCATCAAGGCGCCATTCGCTCTGCCGGCGCGCGCCAAGCCGGCTGAGGATGACGATAAAAACCTCGATCCAACCGGCAAGGCACAGAAGGAAGCCTACAAGCCGGGGCCACCGCAGTAGGGTACCCCCCTCCCCCATAAGCGCTAAGTTAGTTACTATTTTTTTTGTTTCTATTCGGATAGCGTTGTATGCATGAGCGATCTGGAGAACTGGCAGGTTTTGTTGGGGCTGTTTCCATCGC
>DASRLB010000503.1:0-14693 GCA_035648695.1 Acidobacteriaceae bacterium
CCCCTACGAACTCACCAAGTCCGCCGGCATCATCGTAGAGCAAATCATCCGCCCCACCGGCCTCGTCGACCCGCAGGTAGAAATCCGCCCCGTCAAAGGCCAGATCGACGATCTCCTCGCCGAAATCCGCGACCGCGCCGAAAAAAACCAGCGCGTCCTCGTCACCACCCTCACCAAGCGCATGTCCGAGGACCTCGCCAACTACTACACCGAAGTCGGCGTCCGCTGCCGCTACATGCACTCCGAAATCGAAACCCTAGAGCGCATCAAGCTCCTCCGCGACCTCCGCCGCGGCGAGTACGACGTCCTCATCGGCATCAACCTCCTCCGCGAAGGCCTCGACTTACCAGAGGTGTCGCTTGTAGCAATTTTGGATGCCGACAAGGAAGGCTTCTTGCGCTCCCAGGGCTCCCTCATCCAAACCATCGGACGAGCCGCCCGCCACCTCGAAGGCCGCGCCATTCTCTACGCCGACAAGATGACCGACTCCATGCGCCGCGCCATCGACGAAACCGACCGCCGCCGCGAAAAGCAAGTCGCCTACAACGAAGAAAACGGCATCACTCCCACCACCATCATCCGAGCCATCAACGACTCGCTAGCCTCCATCCTCAAGGCCGACTACGCCGACCTCACAGAAGAAGCCGGCATCGACACCCTCGACTTCTCCACCCAGGCCGAACTAGACCTCTACATCAACAACCTCGAATCCGACATGCGCGAAGCCGCCAAAAAATTCGAATTCGAAAAAGCCGCCAAACTCCGCGACACAGTCAAAGAGCTCAGAACGAAGGAATTTCTGTTCGGCTGAATGCCGAACAGGGTAGAGCTAAGCAATGTATTATCAACATTTACATGTTTTCGCACTTTAGTTTGGTACGGAGCGGCCTCTTCATCACTCTTCCACACGCATGCAGCGGCGGGTGGCGTAGAATATGGCGATGATGAAGGAAAAGGCGCGCCGAACTGCATCAGAAAAGTTTCAAGCCGCAGATTGGCATCGGGGTCTCATCGACAATACCCGATACAAACCAGGCGGCTCATCTGTACCAGGTCGGTCAATTGACGAAGAAGCATCAAGTGATAGAGCACGCGTCCTCTATTCGAGTGCATTTCGACGTCTACAGCATAAGACCCAAGTATTCACGTTGTCTAAAGATGCAGCAGTCCGCAGTCGCCTTACACATTCTTTGGAAGTGGCGAGCGTTGGGCGTTGGATCGCACAGAAAGTCGTTGATCGATACCTTCAGCCGAGTGGCTTAGAGCAGATGTACTGTTCGGCATTCATTTCACTGATAGAAACCGGTTGTCTCGCCCACGACATCGGTAATCCCCCCTTCGGTCATTTTGGAGAATCCGCGATTAAAGAATGGTTTCGCGATAAATGGCCGAGCATTGCTGCAAACCGTTCAAGGGATCCAAAACTTCAGAAGCTAACTAAGGATTTTCTCAGTTTCGATGGGAATCCCCAAGGTCTCCGCGTGTTGACTCGGCTCCAAGGCAGAACGCAGTCCGAACGGAGAGACTTTGGAATGAACTTGACGTACTCTCAGATTCTCACGGCCCTCAAATATCCGCGGGGACCGTTGGACACGCCGCGTTGGAAAAAAGCTGGCTTTTTCGAATCAGAGCGATCAAAAATTGAGACTGCGTGGAAGCATTTTGATTTCGACTCCAAATCTCAGCGGAGATTCCCTCTCGCTTATCTCGTAGAGGCCGCAGACGATATTTCTTACTGCATAGGGGATATGGAGGACGGAATAGATCAAGGAATTATCACCCCGGGACAAGTTTTCGCCGAACTCAGCCCATGGATTGTCAGAACCGACAAGGCTCCCACTCTCGCCGACCTACGCGAGATTTTGCGAGATGCACAAGAAAAGGTAATTTCAGCGGACTTAGGCGGAGCTAAGGACCTCTTTACAGTTTTCAAGACAAGCTTTACAGCAGCAATGATCGAAGAATGTGCCCTCGCCTACGGTGATGGTAGTGCTGAAGATATTCAAACTGGCACACGCGAAGGCTTACTTGACCACAGTGATGCCGAAGATTTGCTTGAAATTTTAAAAAGCATCGCGCGACGGTTTCTCTATCCAGCCGATAGAGTTCAAAGACCGTTTCTCGCTGGATTAAGAGTTATTCACGGCATACTCGATGAGTACGGGCGAATACTTTTTCTTACACAAGAGCAGTTTGCGTTATTGCGAGAATCGTGGCGTGCACCTGACCGGAGACGCGTCAGCGACGAAGGTCTGGAAACGCTACTACCTCTGCTGGACAATCTACCTCCTCATTATCTCGACGTTTACGATTCTTCCGTCGCAGATAATATCTCGAAGGAAAAGTGGGGGCGAGAAACGTGGGAACTTTTTTGCCGTGCGCATCTCATCTTGGATTATCTCTCCGGAATGACAGATGATTTCGCTTTTCACATGTACCAAGTAATTTCAGGAGGGCGTCTTGACTAGTATATCTGCGATCCAATACCACCCTATCGATTTCTTGCAGCAATTGATTCATGGAAATAAGACGCAAGATTTAATTTTCACTTTCTCCCGGTACGAAGTTGCACCTCCCGGCTTACAAGCGGCCGCACTGAGGAGCCCGACATTTAGTGTTTCTTCTGATCAGGTGGACTGCGATTGGCTAAAAGATCGGCTTGACGAACTTAGTCCTGCGGAGGAGCTAGCTTGGCACTCGGTCGTTGAATCAAGTGGGGAAATTTTTCACATTCCTATGATTGACTTTCAATGCCCTCGCCAGAATGAAATCATTGACGATTTTTATCCATGGTTACAAGATGAGCTTGGGAAGAAATTTACACTCTTTCGCACTGGAAGGTCTTTCCACGGCTATTCGCCGACTCTAATCCGAGATCAAGACTGGCCTACATACTTGGGCAAATTGCTATTATTGAATGGGCATAATCTTCCGCCTATCGTTGATACAAGGTGGGTGGGACATTCCCTTATTAGGGGTTTCTCCGCTCTCAGATGGAGTCATAATACTGCGAGGTATTTGTCGGCTCCATATTTAATTAAATAAATTCGCCTTTGGCGGGTGGCCCACCCCGCGGGTGGCCGCTCACCACAAACGCCGGGGGGGTGGCCCATTCATGCCGCGCACTTTGCGGCATGAGTGGGGAACCTCCGAGTTTTCCACTTGCGGAGGAGGCCAATGAATACTATAGTTAGCAAGAGGCTTGACGAGAATGACGATTCCCCGGCTAACAACTGGCTACTCCGTATATTCTGCTGAGGCAGAGGCACGACGTAAGCGTAATACGCTAGAAGCTTTGTATCCGAAGCTCCCACAATCCAAGTTCGACATTATTTACGCCGATCCGCCTTGGGATTACGGCGGAAAGCTTCAGTTTGATCGGACCAGCAAGGCGTCCGACAAAATAGACCTCAAGAAGGGCATTTTCATTAGTTCAGCGTCTTTCCAATATCCAACGCTGACCCTCCAAGAGATCGCTAAGCTTCCTCTGATTGATATTGCGCGACCCGATTGTCTTCTGTTCATGTGGGCCACTAGCCCACATCTCCAGCAAGCAATCGAGTTAGGAAAAGCGTGGGGGTTCTCGTACCGCACGGTTGCCTTCATATGGGACAAGATGATTCATAACCCCGGCAAATACACCCTCTCAAACTGCGAACTCTGCTTGGTGTTCAAGCGCGGACGAATACCCAGTCCGCGGGGAGCACGGAATATACAGCAATTAGTCCGAGCCCCTAGAGGGAAACACAGCGCGAAGCCAACGGCCGTCAGGAACTTCATCAATGACATGTTCCCGACTCAGACGAAGATTGAACTCTTCGCGAGACAGACCGCACCCGGCTGGCATGTCTGGGGTCTCGAAACATTTGAGAACGATGCGATAGTCACTGGCAACCAAAAGGAGGAACCCTGTTCGTTACAACAACAGATGTTTTAGTTTTTCATCAAAATGCCTTAATACAGATTCCGGCTTCGTGTTGTCACACCACATGTGAAAGTGAGCAGCATAGTCATCAAACCAGCATGTCACTTCTCTTACACGCTTTGGATCTCGAGCTATGTCACCTTGAAAAACTACCCAGAACGGCAGGACATTCTTGTTCAGATTTCCCATGCCTCTGAGAATTTTCAATAGGCCTGGCGTGAAGTACTTGCACAACCGTTCATGCGCATTGCCTCGGCCGTCTTTCCGTTGTTTGCCTTCAACCCATCCATCCTGACGCTTCACTTCAACGTAAAGGGTCTTTTTTGTCTTCATATTGTCGATTGCGTAGTCAGGAATGACACCGTGTATCCATTTTTGGTCTTCCGGGTTATAGATGTCAGCCAAGACCGTTGCATGCAGCTTGATTTGCGAATAAACGTCTTTAAATTCGCGCGGTTTGGCTCGGATACGAAAATCAGTTCCTTCAAAATGCTTTGTAAAGATGTCCAGGAACTTCTTTTCAGCCGCTTCCGCTTTCACACCACCCGGAGCCTGCCAGTTATCACGGCCCCTCAGTGCTTTAGTTCCCATTCTCAAGTCTCCCAATTCAGTAGTTTGTGCATCGGGACTTGGAGTGCAGCAGCAAACTTCTCTATATTTCTTAGAGTTATGTTCTTTTCCCCCCGCTCGATCATTCCGACGTAGGTACGATGAACACCAGCGCGATTCGCAAGCTCTTCCTGAGAAAACCCGAGCGCAGTTCGGTGCATTCGAACCGCATCCCCGAATTTTGACAAAACGTTCCTTTTCATCCCGCTAACTATAGTCGGCGCGCTTAGGCGCTAACGCTACATACTACGGTTAGCACTCTCTACCGAGACGGATGTCCCACTCAAACCTGGGTGGCGGGTGGCCCACTCATGACCCACCACTCAAGCCGGGGTGGCCCATTCATGATGCGCACTTTGCGGCATGAGTGGGGAACCTCAGTCGCCCCTCCAGTCGGACAACGCTATTCCCTGCTGAAATCCCCCTTCCTTGTTCCTTTTGACAGCCCACGATATTTGGCGGATGATGTCGGAAAGATATCGGGCCCACTTTGGAGGGTTCTATGACTGCTACGGAAGCTGCGGCCCGGATGTTGACGCATCCGGATGACTTTTTCAAAAGCTATCCTGTAATGATGGCCGGAGGGACCGGCGCGTGGGTTCCCAATACCGCGAATGTGAAGATGTATCGGTTGTCGAAGAAGGATCCGGGCATGGCCGGGGCGGCTCCGGACCAAAAGGTGGGGCATTTCGGAGCTACGCGCAAAGGACTTTTCGGCCAGACCCTGAACATTTCTTCTTTCAAGATGGATGAGCAGGTCCTGCCCAACTGCTCGGGGCCGCTCACCACCCATGGCGTGCCGATGGTGAACTACAACTCCGCCAAAGACGGCAAGGTAAACCTGCTCGGCGACGTCACTGCGATGGACCACTACGTGGTGGACGCGGGCGCAAACTACATGACGACCGGGCTTCTCACGGGTTGCTGTTTCGCGTGGACCGCGAACGGCGGCGGCCTATGGTGCATCCACGTTCGCCCGGAAGGCATCGACAGCGTGATGTTGCAGACGACGATGGCAACGCATGGCCGCTTCGCCGCTGCGCCGCATACGCCGCTGGCTACGTTTGGCCGGCCGGACTACGCCGGTGCGCCCTATGCGATCGTGATCGGCGTCAAGCATAGCGGGACCTGGCAGTTGTACGCCCAGACCTCGACCAATCAGTTCAAGACGATCAACGGCGCATGGCGGATCCATCCGGGAGCGGTGACGCGGTTGTAGCGCGAAACTCCAACCGTGTCTTCCTGCCCACAGCCAACATTTATTTCCACCACCCAAATCGCAACCGCCGCGCGCTCCAACTCTCCCTCGACCAGGTCATCCAGGGCCTCGCCCACAACCAGGTCGACCCCCGCCGCGCCGGACTCCTCCTCTTCGCCCTCCAGATCGCCGCCACGCGAATGTAGCCCACAGCGGCCAGTTCACCACCAATGCCGGGGTGGCAAACCTGCCCGCATTTCCACCCATCGCCCGATTCCCAACTCCGAACCCCAACAACAAATCCCCTCCCAAATTGCGTATACGCCTATGAATTCCTGCATCATACGTCTAAATTCTGTAAACAAAGCCCTACTGACGGTGCATTCAGGACTTTGGCACTTCATGTGCTGTTAAAGGCAACGATATATCTTAACTTAGGATCTCCTGCGTGAAGAGCGGCTACCCAACTCGTCTCATCGCCATCCTGCTTGCCCTGTTCACCCTGGGCATTATCGGGCTGGCGGCGGCGAACCTGTCGCAGGACCTCAGCTTCGATCCCCCCACCGACGGCGCCCGCATGACCGAAACCGCCGGCGGCCTCCTCGTCTACTCCGTCCCCACGGGAACGCCCGCCTACCGCGCCGGCATCCGCGAAGGCGACATCGTCGTCTCGATCAACAGCGAGCCTACCCCCAACCTCGCCGACGCCATCCGCGCCATCTATCGGAGCGGCGTCCTTTCCACCGCAAAATACTCCGTTACCCGCACCGCCGCCGACGGCCAAAAAGCCACCTTCCCCGTCCAGGTCATCCTCGAACCCAGCTCCGACTACGACCGTTCCAACCACGAGATCCTCCGCCTCATCGCGCTGGTCTACCTCGCCATCGGCCTC
The DNA here is from genome assembly GCA_035648695.1 of Acidobacteriaceae bacterium. GTDB lineage: Bacteria > Acidobacteriota > Terriglobia > Terriglobales > Acidobacteriaceae > Granulicella. Next base: position 6,625 of record DASRLB010000503.1, read on the forward strand.
TACGTTCTCTTCCGCCGCTGGACGGCCCCGAAATCCACCCACTTCTACGTCTTCTGCCTGACCTCCTTCGCGCTCTACGCCCTCAAGATCACCGGACAGCTGGACACTCTCGACCTCTGGGTCCTGTGGTGCAACTACATAGCCACAGCTCTCCAACCCGCGCTCTTCCTGCACTTCGCGGTCAGCTTCACCGACGACGAAAAGCCTCGCCCCAGCCGCCACTTCCTCTATCCGCTGCTCTACCTGCCCGGCGCGGTGCTGCTCATCTTCCGCTACTTCACCCAGGAGCGCTGGTCCGCCTCCGGCCAACTCATCCACCGTCTCGACCAGATCGACTACGCCTACCTCGCCATCTTCTACCTCGTGGCTGCGGGAGTCTTCTGGTGGCGCTATCGCCGCGAACAGGACCCCCTGCAGCGCCAGCAGCTCAAGTGGCTCACCCGCGGAACGCTGCTCACGGTCCTGCCCTTCACCGCCTTCTACGTCATCCCGTTCCTCTCGGACGCCACCGCGCCCAACAACCTCACGCGCCTCGCCGTCCTTTCGCTGATCCTGCTTCCGCTCACCTTCAGTTGGGCCATCGTCCGTTACCGCCTCATGGACGTCGACCTCATCTTCAAGCGCGGCGTCACCTACACGCTCGCGACCGCCGCCCTGGTCGGCCTCTACTTTGGCGTCATCGCCCTCTCCGCCGAGTTCGTACACACCAAGTTCGCGGGCCTCGGCGCCTGGGGCCTCATCGCCGCCGTCATCGTCACCGGCCTGCTCTTCGATCCGCTCAAGCGCCTCATCCAGGGCCGCGTGGATCGCGTCTTCGACCAGAAGCGTTTCGACTACCGCGAAACCCTCGTCGAGTTCGGCCGCAGTCTCAACGCCCAGACCGACCTCGGCACCCTCGTCCAGTCCATCGTCGAGCGCCTGCCCCAAACCCTCCTCGTCACTCGCGTCGCCGTCTTCCTCGCCGACTCGGACGAGATGGACGAGAACCAACACTTCACTCTGGTCGCATCGCACGGCCTCACGCATCGCGCCGCCCAGGGCGAGAAGTTCGACCTCGACTTCCTCAACTTCGACCGCCGCGGCGCCGACTCCCACATCTTCTTCGACTCTCCGCAAGCCGTCCTCCGCCTGCCCCAGCGCCAGCGCGACGCGGCCGCCACCCTCGACCTCAACTACTACCTCCCCTGCCGGGCGTCTCGCCATGAGGGCGGTGGCTTACGGACAATCGCCGTCATCGGCCTCGGCCGCACCGACGATGGAGACTTTCTCTCCTCCGAAGACGTCGAACTCCTCGAATCCCTCGCCGGTTACATCGGCATCGCCATCCAGAACGCCCAGCTCTACCGCCGCCTCCAGCAGCAGATCACCGACTTCGAGCGCCTCAAGGACTTCAACGAAAACATCGTCGAGTCCATCAACATCGGCGTCTTCGCCGTCGACCTCCAGGACCGCATCGAGAGCTGGAACGCGCAGATGGAAGTCATGTACGCCCTCCCGCGCGCCGAAGCCCTGCGCCGCCCGCTCTCCGAAGTCTTCGCCGCCGACTTCCTCGACCGCTTCGACCGCCTGCGCGCCGAACAGGGCACCAGCACCATCTACAAATTCCGTTTCACCACCCCCGCCGGCGAAGCCCGCACCGCCAACATCACCATCGCGCCTCTGCTCAACCGCGACTTCCAGGCTGTCGGCCGCATCGTCATCGTCGACGACCTCACCGACCGCATGCACCTCGAAGCGCAGCTCACCCAGGCGGAAAAACTTTCCTCCATCGGTCTTCTCGCCGCCGGCGTCGCGCATGAGGTCAACACCCCCCTCGCCGTCATCTCCAGCTACACCCAGATGCTCGCCAAGCAGCTCAAAGCGGACCCCAACAGCCAGCACCTCACCCCGGTCCTCGACAAGATCACCAAGCAAACCTTCCGCGCTTCCGAAATCGTCAACGGCCTGCTCAACTTCTCGCGCACTGGCTCGGGAGACATCGCCCGCGTCGACATCAACGCCATGGTCCGCGACACGGCCACGCTCCTTGAGCATCAGATGCGCTCCGGCCGCGTCGAAATCGCACTCGACCTCGAACCCAATCTCCCGGCCATTCAGGGCAATCTCGGCAAGCTCCAGCAGGTTCTCGTCAACCTCCTGATGAACGCCAAGGACGCCATGCAGGACCGCGGCTCCGGCCGCATCTCCCTCGCCACCGAGCACCGCTCCGGCATCGTCGAAATCCGCGTCGCCGACGACGGCGCCGGCATGTCCCCCGAAACCCTCCGCCGCATCTACGACCCCTTCTTCACCACCAAGAGCACCCCCAAGGAAGGCCAGCGCAAAGGCACCGGCCTCGGCCTCGCCGTCACCTACGGCATCATGCAGGAGCACGCCGGCAAGATCCACGTCCACAGCGCCGTCGGCGAAGGCACCGAGTTCCGCCTCGAATTCCCGGCATCCGATCTGCTCCCCACGCGTCCAACGGAAATGGAAAGCCCCGCAAGAACCGCGCCAAAGCCAATAGCCGGAAAGGCTGTACATGTCTGAAGCAGCAACGATGAGTCGATCGGAAGCGGCGCCCGTCCGTCCCGGCGCCGCCCCGGCCAGCATCCTCATCATCGACGACGAAGCCGGCATCCGCGACTCCCTCGAAACCCTCCTCACCCTCGAAGGCTTCTCCGTCGAGTCCGCCACCGAAGGCCGCAGCGGCCTCGACATGCTCGCCCGTCGCGCCTACGACCTCCTGCTCCTCGACCTCGCTCTCCCCGGCGAAAGCGGCATCGACCTCCTGCCCCGCATCAAGTCCCTCGCCCCGCAACTGCCCATCATCATGATCACCGCCTACGGCACGGTCGGCAACGTCGTCGACGCCATCCGCGCGGGCGCCGCCAACTTCGTCCAAAAGCCCTGGGACAACGAAAAACTCCTCGCCGACATCCGCGCCGCCATCGGCCTCTCCCACGCCGAAGAGCAGGTCGTCCACCTCAAGCGCGCCCTCAAGCAGCGCTACTCCTTCGACAACATCGTCGGCAAAAGCGATTCCATGCTCCGCCTCTTCGACCTCGTCTCGCAAGTCGCCCCCAGCCGCTCCACCGTCCTGATTCAAGGCGAAAGCGGCACCGGCAAAGAGCTCATCGCCAAGGCGATCCACGCCAACTCCCCCCGCCGCGAAAAGGCCTTCATCCCGGTCAACACCGGGGCCGTCCCGTCCGAACTCCTCGAATCCACCCTCTTCGGCCACGAGCGCGGCGCCTTCACCTCCGCCGTAGTCGCAAAAAAAGGCCTCTTCGAAGTCGCCGACGGCGGCACCCTCTTCCTCGACGAAATCGGCACCATGGGCATGGACATGCAGGCCAAAATCCTCCGCGTCCTGCAGGACCGCCGCTTCATGCATCTCGGCGGGACCCACGAAATCCAGGTCGACGTCCGCATCGTCGCCGCCACCAACGTCAACCTCCAGCAGGCTGTCAAAGAAGGCCGTTTCCGCGAAGACCTCTTCTACCGCCTCAACGTCATCTCGCTCGACCTGCCCCCGCTGCGCAACCGCAAGCAGGACATCCCTCTCCTCGCCGCGCACTTCCTCAAGTTCTACGCCGAAGAAAACGGTTTCGAGCCCCGCCAGCTCTCCGCAGAAACCCTTCGCCTGCTCATGGACTACGAGTGGCCCGGCAACGTCCGCGAGCTCGAAAACGCCATCGAACGCGGCGTCGTGCTCTCCACCGGCACGTCCATCACCCCCGACCTTCTCCCCGGCCAGCTCCGCGGCAACACCTACTCCACCGACCTCCTCGAGCAGAAACCCGACGCCTCGCTCTTCGACGTCATGGAAGACATCGAGCGCCGCATCATCGCCGACCGCCTCGAACGCTGCAACTGGAACCAGACCGACGCCTCCGAATACTTCCGCATCCCCCTCTCCACCCTCAACCAGAAGATCAAGCGCCTCAGCATCGAAGTAAAAAAGCGCACCCGCGAATAGTTGCCGTACGGCCGAGAATTCTATTTACTTTGGACTCGCCCAAGTAAACTGGATATCGCCAACAGCCACCCTCAGAATGAGGCCATATCGCGGCGGAGGCTGGGGTTTGAAGCATAACGCAGAACCATCTCCGAGAACCATATTCTGTGCGCGCCTGGCCCGCCTCTTGCTGCCTGCCGGATTTCTCGCTCTGGCAATTTGGCCTCTTGCCTGCCGCGCGCCGCGGCAGACTCATCCTGCGAGTGCCGTCTTTTACCCGCGCGAACTAAGCCGCGTCACCTTTGCCGTCGCGGGAGATGTCATCCCGCACGGTCCAGTAAAGAAGGAAGCGGCGAGCGATGGCGCGGGCGCAGCAGGGTGGGCCGCGCTGTTCTCCCAGGTGAGCGAAGTCTTCCGCAGCGCCGACTTCGGCTTTGTGAATATGGAAACGCCCGTGGCGCCGAAGAACTCGCGAGGGTCCAAACCGTTCCTGTTCAATGCGCCGGTGGACCTGATTGCGGGGCTCAAAGCCAGCGGCATCGACATTGTTTCCTTTGCAAACAACCACGTCATGGACCAGGGATGGGCGGGCTTCGCCGAGACCCGCGAGCACCTCCGCGAACAGGACATGCTTTTTGTGGGTTCCTCCGATACCGCCGCCGAGGCGTGGCGCCCCGTGATCGTCGAAAAGAACGGCATCAAAGTCGGCTGGTTGGGAATGACGCGGTGGCTCAACGGCAATCGCAATCCGGCAGACGCCAATCGGCCGCACGTAAACTTCTTTCCTTATCCGCGGGACCGAAGCAACGCGAGCGGGATGGACGAGGCTGGCGTCCTCGAAGCGATTGCGCGGGCCCGCGCCAGTTGCGACCTGCTGATCGTGTCCATACATTGGGGCGTCGAGTATGCACCGGCGCCCCGGGCCGACGACATCGCTCTCGCGCATCGAATGATCGACGCTGGCGCTTCGGTGATCGTCGGCCATCATCCACACGTTGTACAGAAGGTCGAGACCCACCGCACCGCAGATGGACGCACCGGTCTCATCTTCTTTTCACTCGGCAATTTCCTCTCCAATCAGTCGGCCAACTACGCCTATCGAACTTCCCCGGACAGGGAAGGCGACCCGAGAGATGCAATCATCGGCTTATTTTCGGCGATTCGCAGAGACTACGGGCCCTCAGGAGTGCGTGTCGAATTGGGAAACATCGGCGTCCTCCCGGTATGGGGTGAGAACAATCGCAACCAATTGGCAATCGGACGCGATAACGCAATTTTGATTCGACCGGTCTTAATCGATCCCGAGATTCTCCGGCTGAAGGCCCGTTTGGGCGAACTTGGCAAAAACGGCGGTGTCGCCTCGCTGACCGGCGCGGAAAGAGCGGAAGCCATCGAGGCCACAAACCAATTGAAGGTCCTTGAGGATCGCCGCAGGCGTCTGCTCGCACGCACTGGCGGCGAGTATTTCGCTCGGCCATCGAAGCCTTCCACGACGCCGTAAGTTCGCGCTGCTTCAAACTGGCAATGATCGGTTGCCAGGTTCCACTTTCGGGTCTTGGAGCAGCGAAGAGCTACGAGCGTAAAGCGATGAGGATGACTTTCTGTTGAGGTGCCAGGGATTGAGGGGTGAGGAGCGAGGGTTTCAATGAGCTCCGTCTTTTCGCGGACTTGCCGCCGCTCCAGTGGCCGACGCCTGCGTGGAAGGAATCACGGCCGGATCGATCGTCGCGGGGTCATCGCGCAGCCGCAGATACACCGTCGCCGGAAGCGGACCGGGAACGGACAGCGTGCCTTCCACATATCCGTCCGGAACATCCACGGGATTCGCAAACTCTGGATCGGTCGAAATCGATTGAATCAAATACAGGCTTGAACCAGTCAGCGTACACGGCTGGGTCGCGTCGCCGGGGCAGTCGATCTGACTCAACGTAGGCAGCCGGACCAGCGTCGCCAGCGGCAGCCAGTCGCTCGTGGGCGCCGCGCCCGCCACCTCCGGATACACCGCCCGCAGATGCACCGGACCGAACGCGCTCGGACCGAACGACCGCAGCGGATCGAGCGTAGCGACGATCGTATGCGGGTCCTGTAGCACCAGCCCGCCCGAAGGCGCAAGCGTCAGCACGGTGCGCAAGGTCCCATCCACGGTCTCAATTTCAATCTGGCCGTTGCGCGGAAACGGCGCGACGGTCTTGAGGGTAAACGTCAGCTTCCGCGACAGCGGAAGGTCGTCCGGATTGGTCAACACAATTGCCTGATCGGCAGCCGGAGTCTCCGTCTTGCTCAAGAGCGTAATCGCGGGCCGCGCCGACGCAACCACCACGGGCACCTTCAAGCTGCGGCCGTCGTGCAAGACGACTTGCGCGTTGAGCTTCTCGCTGACGTGTGTCGGCGGCGCGGGAGCATCCTTCGCCAACGCCAGCCGCAGCGTGCCGGCGTCTTCAGCGGCGGCATTCGACTCGTCTGCTTGCGGCGTAAACACCAGGTCGCCTATCGTCAGGCTCTGCACCTGCGCCAGACTCGTGCCGGAGAGCACCAGCGACCTGTCGCCCGCATGGATTTCTACCCCCGCAATATGCGCCGGTTCAGCGAACGTCCGCGTGGTCACCTCGTCGGGCTTCGGCTCGCCATATTGCTGGATGTTGAGTTGTAGATCGCCCGGCTTCACCTCATGCCGGGGAGGCAGCGTCACCTCGAGATCGTTCTTCGCGCCGGCCTTGGTGGAAGGCTTGAACGTCAGCGGCACGTCGGCCGGAATCTCCGCGGCGTGCGCGGTGATGGTATGCACGCAGGCGTTTCCGGTCGAGGCCAGAAGCACGTCGCCGGATTGTCCCGCGATCAGGTCCCTGGTTGTGGCAGCGTCGGCAGGCGTCACGATGTGCCAGCCGGTCCCGGGCAATTGTTGCAGCGGCACGGTCGGGCCGACGAAAGGATCGAATCCCCATCGGCCCTCGATCGTTCCCCGGACCATGACAGGTCTCGGTTCAGGCTTCGCGGCGGGCGTCACGGGTTTCGCAACTGCCTTAACGTCATCGTCGGAAGCCGCAGGCGGCAGGGGATCGTGCAGCATCTCGCGACCTTCAACGCCGTGCTGCAACACCAACCCACCCTGAAAAGCATCGGGGACCAGCGGAATATCGGCTTCCGCGGGCGCTCCGGGGGGCGTGTGCAGATGCAGCACGAGGTCATGCGCGAAACTGGTCGAGAACACCAGCGGCGCTCCTTCGATCGGCAATACCACCTGAGGCTGCAACAGGCAGGCCACATGCGCGGCGTCCGCCGGACGTAGCGGAGGCGCGACTGCCTTCTGCACCGCGGGAAGCCCAATCACCAGCACCGACTTCGGGTTCTGAAACGACGGCGGCGTATTCAACCGCAGATTCATCGACTGCCCCTGCGGAAATCCAATCGCGGGAATGTACTGATACTTCGCCGTATGCAGGTTGCCCATGATGCGGACGAGGTCGACAATGGCGCCGACGTACGCCGAGTAAACGCCCCCGCCCGCGACGCTCGTATAGCTCGCCGCGTTGATGAAATCCGAGTTTGCGCCGCTCGAAAGCGTGGCAATCATGGACTCGCCGTGCCCATCGTCGAGCAGCGTCTGCGTACCCGTCTGCGTCAGGCAAGTGAACTGCGTATCCACCGGCTGCTTGAAGCAAGCGTTGTTCGGCTTCAGGGCCAGCGTCCTTGCCAGCAGGTCGGAATGCTTCTCCAACTTGTCCGCCTCCGTAGCGGGAACACGCCGAATCGACGCCAGATATTTCTCAATCCGCGCCTGCTCAAACCCCGCCAGGATCAGGTCCTGCGACGCGCGCACGAACACACCGGGCCGTCCCATCACCGCCGAACGCAGTGTCGCAAAATCACCACCGGTCTCGGGCGCCATCAGCAGCACGGCCTGCTGCGCCTCGGCCGGAACAGTGACGAACGCACCCTCTTCCCGCACCTTCTTGTTCCAGGTTTCAATGCGGATGAACCAGTCCGGAGGAGGAGGATTGGTGTTCCCACGCAGAAAAACGCACACTAGCAGGTAATGGACCGACTGCGAACCCGGCAGACTGGGGTGCAGCCAGAGCCTGTCGCCCGCCTGCAAATTGGGGACCGAGGCGATCGGCAGCGTAACCCCGCC
>DASRLB010000504.1:0-7392 GCA_035648695.1 Acidobacteriaceae bacterium
CTTCTTGGCGTTCTGGTCTTCCTCGAGCAGCTCCTTGCGGGAGATGACGACGTTGCCGCGCTTCTTGTTCAGCTTGATGACGCGGACTTCGATCTCCGTGCCGACGTAGCCGTCGAGGTTGCGCACCGGGCGCACCTCAACCTGCGAGCCGGGCAGGAATGCCTTGATGCCGATATCGACAGTCAGCCCGCCCTTCACGCGCGACAGCACCATGCCCTTGACGGGGGTCTTATTGTTGGCCGCTTCTTCGAGCTTGTCCCAAACCTTGTGGCGCAGTGCCTTCTCGTACGAAACGAGATAACCGCCCTCGTTCTCTTCGCGCTCGACAACTACCTCTACGGAGTCGCCGACTTTGAACTTCGGCGTTCCGGTGTGGTCCAGCACCTGGTCCAGAGGAATAAGTCCCTCGGACTTCAGGCCGATATCGACAACGACGTGCTTATCCGTGATCTTTACAACTGTGCCGATGACGACGACTTCTTCAGCGGTGAGCGACTGCGCAGATTCCTTCTCTGCGGCCTGCTCACGATCGAAGCTTTCGAGCGCCTTGGCAAAATCTTCAGCGTCATACTCCGGCTCGGCTTCTTCAGAAGCAGCTAAGATGGCTGGGATCGGATCGGCGGCGCCATGCTGCGCGGTCTCTCCAAAGGCAGACGCTGCAGGTGTGTCGTGCTGAACTGCTTCCGGCGTGGAAACCGTTTCGGAAGCGGGGTTGGAGGAATGGTCTGTCGACGCCGAAGTAGCTTCGGTCGTCGCGTCGGTAGCGTTGGGTTCGAGTGTCGTGTTCAGGGGTGTGCTCTCGGTTGAAAGGATGTGGTCGTTGTCGGCCATGAATTATGTAACTCCGGATCCAGTGGTTCACTCGCGTGCGACCATCGTTTTAAAGGTGGAGGCGACAAATGCCGCCGCCGTTTGAGGCGGGTACTCTAAGCGATGATGTGAACAGGAGTGTGGTGAAGCATGGTAAAGAAGCGGCTGCGACTGAATCCCGCGCACAGGGCTCAATACAAAGAATAACAGTCGAGGGGTACGCGGTCAACAGAGGTTAAGCGTTGGTAGGGGAACAGAGCGCTCCTCAACCCACCCCAACTCTGTCATCCTGAGCGAAGGCTCGCGCTTTTGCGAGCCGCAGCCGAAGGACCTGCCAAGCCGTCAAGCCCCTGATACTCCCAGAAGCGTTCAACCACCGAATTGCAGTTGCTCTTCGCTCAGACCGTCAAATCAATCCGAGAACCCACAACCGACAACCCAAAACCCTCGCACCATCTATAGTTCCAACTATGGACCGCCTCTTCACCCCCTGGCGTTACGCCTACATCACCACCAAGGACGAGTCGCCGCACAAAAAGGGCGTCCCTGAAGCTCTCGCCGCATGGCCCGGAGACTTCCACTGTGTTTTCTGCAATATGCTGGCCGCGGTCGATTACGCCATCAAATACGGCATGGACCGCGCCGAAGCCGAAGAAGCCATTGGCCTCCTGGAGCGCGGCAAAACCTGCTTCCTGGTGCTGAACGCCTTCCCCTACAGCACCGGCCACATGATGGCGGTGCCTTACAAGCACGAATCCAGTCTGGTGGCCTTGCCCCGCGAGACCGCGGCCGAGTTGATGACCATGATGCGTCGCGCCGAACGCGTCCTGCGCAGGGTATATCAGCCCGAAGGCCTGAACATGGGCCTCAACCTGGGTGAGTCGGCAGGAGCAGGAGTGGCCCATCATCTGCATGTGCATGTACTTCCGCGCTGGAGCGGCGACACCAACTTCATGACTGTCGTCGCCGAGACGCGGATACTCCCGGAGATGCTCTCCGACAGCTGGAAACGCCTGCGCCAGGCACTCGCGGAAGAAGTCCCGGAATAGGAAACGAACCGCCGTTCGGGCGACTCAGCGAAGGCAACCCCTAAAGTGATTCGACCGTCCTATAGCTATCGTGCCTTTTGCCAATTCCGGCGGCGCGTACCCCAAAGGATATTGCTTATGAAACTCTCTTCCATCGAGCAACTGAAGAGCAACTTTTCTCCCCAGGGCCGTTTTGCGCCGTCGCGGGAGACTTCGCATCGCACCGGGCACGGCGGCACAGCGTGGGCCTCTTCTTCCACTTCCATCGGCGAAGTAAAACTCTATCAACCTCAGGACGGTGCCGTCGATCCGCGCAGCCGCGTCGCAGACATCGCTTCGCGTATGCGCAAAATGGCCGGCGAGCCGGAAGATGCCCGATTGACCGGAGGCACGCGCTCCCTGATGCGCCGTCTCAGCGGCCTTAACGTCGGCATCGACACGGTGCGTCGCGCCAAGCCGGCGCTGTCCCAGGTTGTGGCCCAGAACATCCAACTCACCAACGCCAACGTCGCGTAGTCACATCCGTCCTGCACCTTCGCCCGCCCTTACCGGCGGGTTTTACTTTTACGGGCACGTCAATTCTTTTCAGGACGAGGCGGCTGGGAGCTGTCCTCTTCCGCTCGATCTTTCGCCGCGCCGTCGATGGGCAGGCGGGTCGCCTCGAAGCTGGTGATTTTCCACGCCCCGCCGGGCGACCGCTGATACACGCGCGTATACCGGAAAGAGCCTTTGATCGGCCCATTTTCGTTGGTGCCCGCGACCTCCGCCCGTGAAGTGACGACGGCGACCACGCCGTGGATCAACTTCACCTTGATGTCGGAAAGATCGAGCTGCGTCAGCACGGCGACGCGGTCCCTGATGCGCGCCAGTTGCTGCGTCTTGGTCGTGACTACGCCGGATGCGCTGATGCCCACATAGTCGTCGGAAAGCAGGCGGTCCATGGCGGCGACGTCCCCGGCGAGCTGCGCCCGCCGCCACTGTTCTTCCAGCGCTTCCACCGTTTGGCGGGTCACGGTTTTCTTCGTGGGGTGATGTGGGATCACTCCGGCAATGCTCACTCCGCAAGCCACCGAGCACGTCGCGCCCAGCACGACCGCGGTCAGGGCCAGGCGGCAATTCGAGATGGAAGTGCGGACCATGCGCGTACCGGATGTTAGACCGGATTCCGCAACGCAGTCAAAGCGGCCTGCGCGGAGGTCTATACAACGGTTGGACGTGCTTCGCAGCCCGCAGGTTTGTGGGGAAATAAACGCTATGCAATCGCTTGCAGGTTTTCCATCGAGCGGTCGAGCATCTTTTGATACAGCCCGCCGATGGCAAACTTGGCAAAGTGCGCCGTGCCGCGATGGTGCTCGACGGCCGCCTCGTCGCGATACTGCTCATAAATCAGCACAGTCGTGGGCTCGGACTCCACCCAGTGCGGTATGTAGCTGACGCACCCCGGCTCCTGGCGTGTAAGCCGCGTCAATTCACGCAGGTGCTGGGCGATTTCCTCGTGGTCCTCGGAATTGAACCGCATGCGTACCGTGAAGCTGATCATGGTTATCCCAAAGCCTCTTCAAACTCCGGGAGATTGATCGTCTGCACCCGGTCAGGGCCCGTGGAGATCATGCCGATTTTAGCGCCGCTCTCGCGCTCCAGAAAACTCATGTAATCCTTCGCAAGCTGAGGCAGCTTATCGTACTCCGTGATGCCCTCGGTCGGGCACATCCAGCCCTTCAGCGTGGTGTAAACCGGCTCAATGGACTCAAAGCCGCGAATATCCGCAGGAATGACGTCGGTCATCTTGCCGCCGATCTTATAAGCGGTGCAAACCGGAATTTCAGGACACTCGTCCATCACGTCCATCTTCGTGACGACCAGCCACTCCGTCCCATTGATGGCGTTGGAGTACCGCAGCAGCGGAATATCCAGCCACCCGCAGCGTCGCGGACGCCCCGTAACAGCCCCATACTCCTGCCCGCGCGCCCGCAGCAACTCCCCTGCGTGGTCGGAGATTTCCGTCGGGAACGGGCCTTCCCCCACCCGCGTCACATACGCCTTTGTAACCCCAATCACGGTATCGATCTTGGTCGGCCCCACGCCGGTCCCGGTCACCGCTCCACCGGCGGTCGACGACGAACTCGTCACAAACGGATACGTCCCGTGGTCGATGTCCAGCAGCGCACCCTGCGCGCCTTCGAACATGATGTTCTGCCCCTCCTTGAGCGCCTTGTTCAGCAGATACTCCGTGTCCGTCACGAACGGCGCAATCTGCTCGGCAGCGCGTGCATACTCCTCATACATCTGCTTCGGATCGAGCGGTGCTGTGCCGAAAAGCGCGGCGGCAATAGTGTTCTTCTCGTGGCAGGCATTGTTGATGTGCGTCCGCAGCAGCGAAGAGTTCAGCAGATCGACAACCCGCAAACCGTTGCGATGGACCTTGTCTTCATAGGCCGGCCCAATACCGCGCCGGGTGGTTCCAATGGTCGTGCGGCCAGGAGCAGTCTCGGCGGCCAGTTCGATCATCCGGTGATACGGCAGAATGACCTGCGCCCGGTTCGAAACGAACAGCGGCCCTTCCGCGCCGCCCTTGATAGGCAGCCCGGCATCGTTCAACTTCTTCACTTCGGACAGGAACGCCATCGGGTCCAGCACGACGCCATTGCCGATAACGCCCTTGCACCCCGGCCGCAGGACGCCGCACGGAATAAGCTGCAGCACAAACTTTTTGCCGTGGATGATGACGGTATGGCCGGCATTATGCCCTCCGGCGTAGCGGGCCACGATGTCGAACTTTTCCGACAGAACATCGACGATCTTGCCCTTACCCTCATCGCCCCACTGGGCGCCGAGGATCACGGCGGACTTGCGTTTTTGAGAATTCAAGGGTGCTCCGAAAAGGGCGGGAGTGCGCGCGCTCGAAAGCCCGCGCCCATGATTCATTTTATACTGGACAGGCCGAATATTGGCCTGGAGGCAGAATCATGGTCCAAGTGAAAGAAGCAGTTCAGAAGGCCAAGTCATATCTCCCCAGCGTGTTTCCCTCAGCTGAGGGTCAGGAAGTTCGCCTTGAAGGCGTGGAGTTGACAGAAGACACGAAGTTTTGGACCGTAACATTTTCATATCAGCATGAAATCGCTCCAATGGATATCGTTCGCGACTATAAAACGGTGAAATTGCGGGCAGAAGACGGCGAATTTTTCGGCGCTCGAGATGGATTTGCAAGTTCAGGCTCGTGGTGACGGCAGCGCTCCGCAAGATCATGCTCGATACGAATATGCTTCTGTTTTGGCTCGTGGCCAGACAGACGCCAAGCTGCTTCTGGACTTCAAGCGGGTAAGTGCCTTCAGCTATTCCGACATACACATTCTCCGCGACTTGTTGAAACCATTTACCGCGCACGTCACGACTCCGCATATTCTTGCCGAGACCAGCAACTTTGTCGATCAAGCGCCGCAATACAAGCGAGCCCAGCTCATCGGCGAGTTGCGTCGATATATTGACACGGTTGCCGAGCTTTATAGGCCAGCTCAAATGCTTGCACAGCGTGGAGAATTCGCGGCGCTCGGCCTCACCGACACCGGTATTGCCGAACTGAGTTCTGGGGTTGTCGTTCTTACTACTGACTACCATCTTTCCGGCAAGATAGACGCTCTGGGTGGACATGCCCTGAACTTCAACCACTCCCGATCCCGTGCTTTGGCCGGCTAATATTTGTGTGCTATCTCACTTCCCGACGCTGCTGATAATGGTTGAACCGGGTGCATCAGCTCTATCTTCCAGCGGCAGTCCTGCAACCCTGTCATCTCCACCGGAGTGCGCGCATCGCTTCGCGGACCCAGTGGAGCGACCCGCGGCTTGTTCGCACCGGCGCGACAGTCAAAGCCAATACTCCGGACCCCCGCGCGCCGGACCTCCGTATACGGCAACCGGTTGTAAACGGGCCGTCGTGAAAAACACTTTTCTGGCAACCATTGACCCCGCCCCCCGCATCTTTCATAGCGAACGTTAGCAAGACGACACAAGCGATAGCACGGGCCATCAGCACCGCACGATCCGCTGGGGTAGATACAAATGCGAGGACATGCGGAGCCGGCCCGGTGAATTCATCGCGCATCGGCAGGACATCTGCGCCCTCAGAACACCTCAGGAAGCCAGATGATCCAGCCCCCTTGGACCATCTCTTCCATCTCTCGCCTTAGATTCATTCGACCCAACTCGTCCTCAGACTCTATCGCCTCGATCCCTATGCCGAGGCGGCCGGGGAAAGACTGCCCACTGTTCTCAATAAGTCTTTTATTTTCTTATATTTAGATCGAGATTAATAAATCCGCCAGCAATCCGCTTGCGTACTTCTCATGTCGTATGCAGCACGTCCTATATGTCGATGTCGGACATAGGCCATCTTTACCACCCAGGAGAACCACTGTGGAAAATCCAAAAACGCTTTTACGGAATGCTCTTTCTCGCCGCACATTTATGGCCGGCGCAGGAACTGTGGCAGTCGCGGCCCTGATTACGGGTTGCGCAGACGATGGCACGGCAACCATACCGCCCGTCACCTCTTATACCGACGCAGACATCCTCAACTTCGCTCTCAATCTTGAGTACCTCGAAGCGGAGTTCTATCTGCGCGCAGCAACCGGTTCCGGCCTGGCCGCGGCCGACACCGGAGGCACCGGCACGGTCACCGGCGGGGCCAAGGTCACGGGTCTTTCCACCGCGCAACAAAACATCCTCAACGAGATCGCATACGACGAGCAGCAGCATGTTCGCTTCCTCCGCACGGCGCTCGGTTCCTCCGCTGTCACCCGTCCCAATATCGACCTCAACGCCGGATTCAGTGGCGCCCTCACCGCGGCCAACTCGCTTTCGGCGGCCTCGGCTACCAACCCCCTTCTTCCTACCACCTTCAACCCGTTCGGCAGCTTCGACCAGTTTCTCGTCGGCGCTTTCGTGTTTGAAGATGTAGGCGTCACCGCCTACAACGGCGCGGCCCCGCTCATCAGCACCGCCGGGATTACCGCCGGATACCTCGCAGCCGCCGCGGGCATCCTCGCCGTCGAGGCATACCACGCTGCCTACGTCCGCACCACGCTCACCGCCAACTCCATCAATCAGGGTTACACGGCCTATCCGTATGCGCAGTTTGCGAACCGCATCTCGGCTTTGCGCGCCGCACTCGGCGGCGGAAACGAAACCCCGCTCACCGGGTTCCTCGCCGCTCCCGCCACGGTGGCAAACGTTGGCACCAGCACGGTCGTCGCTGCCGACACGAACGCGATCGCCTACCACCGCAACACCGACCAGGTTCTTCACATCGTCTACGGCACCTTCTCACCCACGGCTGGCGCAACAACTCCGGCAGCGGGCGTACAGCAGGGCGGCTTCTTCCCCAACGGCCTGAACGGCAACATCAAAGTCACGCAGAGCTAAGGAAAAATCACATGGCAAACCAAGAGACACAAAAAATCGACAACATCATCGCGTCTCGTCGTGCGATGCTCCTCGGCGGTGGCGCAGCTCTGGCCGCTCTCGCAATCCCTTCCGCGGCCAAAGCGGCTGTAACGGT
>DASRLB010000505.1:0-21382 GCA_035648695.1 Acidobacteriaceae bacterium
ACCTGATCCGTTGGCAAAAATCAGTCGGCGCTCACCAAAATCCAGCCCACACATCCCCCACACACCTCAGCACACACAGCTACCCCACTCTCATCAGCAAAAAACATCACATGCTTACCTCTCGTGAGAAATGCGGGTTAAAGCCATAGACACTGCGGCGGCTACTACCTGATATGGAGAGGGAGAGGCAGAGTTGCTACTGTCACGGAGAGGCCTTCGAGGTGAATCCTATCGGAGGTCAGTGGTGGGCTCGTAGTGATTTTGGCTGCCGAGGTTGTGTCGACGGATTGCGTTGTTGCTCCGGTTGAGCGCGCGATTTCTACGTCTATCGGATGATTGCGCTTGTTGATGAGAAGAAGTTTGCGGATGGCGTGCGGCGTGATGTAGGCGGCGGCGTAGACATCGGATGAACGGAGCGAGGTCTTGATGATGCGGTCGCCGGGGCCGAAGTTTTCGTGCAGCAACTGGAGCACTCTGTAGCGGGCGTTGGGTTGGCCGGTGCGCCAATCCAACAGTGTGACGGAAGGAAATTGGCTGGGATAGCCGAGGAGTTGGGAGGCGCCCAGCACGTCGATGCCTTGTTCGGCGAGGCCGGCGTAGAGATACGCGAAGACTGCGCCGCAGAGGTTCCAATATTGCGCGGATGGAAGCTCTCCGGTGTGCGCGGCACCTTGTGCGAGGTCGTCTGCCGCGATGCAGCCGGCTTCGTTGATGTGGGTCTGCGTATGGGGCGAGAGACGCTTGCGAATGCTCTCGATATAGCGGACGGAGTCAAGGAAGGCGTCGGTACGCGCGAAGAAAGTGAAGGTTTGGGTGGAGTCGCTTTCGCCGGGTTCGGCGTCGGCGTAGAAGTGGTAGGAGATTGCGTCCAGCGGTACGCCGGGAGCGTGGTTCGCGGGGTTCAGGAAGTATTCGAAGGCGGCTGGGGAACGTGTCGGCTCTGCCAGCGACATGCCGACGAAACGTGTGGCTGGGGTGACGGCATGCACGGCGGTGACGATGCGGTCGTAGAGATGGGTGTAGGTTTCGATGTCGAGTGCGTGCTCGTACTCCGGCTCGTTGAGCACTTCCCACCACGGCATGGTGTAGCGATGCGTTGAGGCGTGGCGGATGCCGCGTTCGTCGGTGAAGCCGCCTGCGGTGTACCAGGCGGCGACACGCGCGAAGTAGTCGGCGACTTCCTTGCCGGAGGGGTCGCGCAGTGCGGCGCCGCCTTCGTAGTTCCACACGGCTTTGTCGGGGGAGGGAGGAATGGGACCGGGGTCAGCCTCCTTGAACATCCATGTGGGAATGGTGCTCATGGTGAAGACGCTAGTGTGACCGCTGGTTGATTTCATGAAGTCGTCGACGATCGGGTCGATGTGGGTAAAGTCCCAGGACGTTGTGGCGGCGTTGGGAGGTGAGAGTTCTGCGACGGCGAGTCTCGGATAGGGATACCAGAGCGCGAGCCGTGTCATGTTCGTATGCAGAGTGGCGAGATTTGCCCAGGCAGCGTCGTGGATGGGTGAACCGCGGCGCAGAGGAGGGTTCTCCACTACTTGCAGTGTGATCGTGGTGCGGGTGGTGGCGACGGTCTTGGACCAGTCGACATCGACGTGAACGGTAACGGGAGCTTGCGCGAATGACAGCGCGGGTGCGGAGACCAGGATCGCGAACATGACCCACTGAAGAGTTGTCATGGAATGAGCGTTGCGAGGCGACGGCGACATTTGACTCCTGATACTTAAGGGCGGCCACCCCGTACGCGCATTTTGAAGCGCTCGGAGGTGAGACCGTCCAGAATCATGGTCAGTGTAGTCGACGACATGCCGAGGCCTGCGACGCCAAGGGGTTTGCCAGAGAGGGAGTCGTAGCGCTCGGAGATGCCGTTGGCGAGCGTGTTGGCAACCGTCGCGTCGGCGATTGTGCGGGCGGTGTCGAGTTGGCCGTAGCGGCTGAGTCCGCTGGCGACCTGGTAGTTGGGCGCGGGCCAGACGTCGCCGCGCCAGAATTCGCCTGAGGAAAATTGGGGGTCGGTCCGAGCGACTGTGGGTATGGGAAGCTTTGTTGACCACGCGGAGGAGCTGAGTGTTTTAGCCATGATCGCTGCCTGCTTCGCGGAAGGAACACCGGCCATCAACGGCATGAAACCGCCGACTGTGGCTGAACGGACCTTTTCCATGCTGCGAATGTTGACGGCAAGAAAACACCCGGCGTGGTCGTCCCACACGTGCTCGCGCATGGCGGCAGCGCCGCGCTCGTAGCGGGCGCGGCGGCGGCTGGCCATGGCGCGATTGCCGAGTGTAAGGGCCATGCGTTCGAGCGATTGCTCCGAGAGCAGGAGGTAGGCAGTGTTTGCGGGGATCGCGATGTCGCCGTACCACGGGCCGTTGCCTGCGCCTGCCGGACGAGCGGGATGACGGCCCATCTTGAGGCCGTCCAGATCGACCTCGTGGTCGTAGGTTTCGAACCTGGCGTGCTGCGCATCGCCGCTGTACGAGCCGACGCCGATGAGGCCGCAGCTTGTGATGTCGCGCTCGCGCCAGTACCACTCGTGGAAATTTTCGAGCGATGTCAGCCCGGCCTGGAGTAGGCTTTTATCGTGATTGCGGAGATAGACGCGCTCCATGCCCCAGGCGAGTAGAGGCGCCTGAGAGTACGCAGGGAAAGTCTGCCATTCCTTGCCGTCACGCGCTCCGGGAGACTCGAACGGTGCCATGAAGTTTGCGACCATGCCGTGCATGAAGGTGGGCTTGACGGCGTCCCAGCGCTGCTGGAAGTCCCAGTAATTCTGGAAGACTCCGCGGATGATGGTTTCCTGTCCGGGGAGCAGAGACAGGAGGTCGACGACGAACATGGTGTCCCACAGCCATTGCGCGTAGTAGCCCCCGCCGGGGACGATCCAGGGATGTTGCAGGGGTGGGGCGGCGGGGCGAATTTTGCCAAGGATGCAGGTGGCATAGATCTGCTCGGCGAAGGTGAGGAGTGCGGGCGAGTCGGAGACCAGGAGAGTGCGAAGAGTCGCGGCGAGTTGCTTGCGGTCGAGTTCCGGAGTGGCGCCGAGATCCTGCTGGGTCTGTTGGGCGAAGATGTCCGGTAGCGCGAAGGATGCGGCCGCTGTTGCTGAGGCTGCGAGAAACTCTCGGCGGCTGGGCGATGTTGGAGAAGCTTTGCTCATTCTTTCGTCGCGGTCGTGGTGGTGATGTCGAACTGCGCGTGTTCGGTGGCGGAAGAGCTGTCGCCCACCCATACATCGTACGTGGAGGCTTCGGTGGCGCGGTGATGCGTGGACGCGGACCAGAAGCTGAGGTCGTCGAGCGAGAGATGCAGAGTGACGTTTTTGGTTTCGCCGGGCGCCAAGCCGATGCGGGTAAATCCCTTGAGCTCGCGTGTCGGCCGGGAGGCGCTGCCGAAGCGCTGATGCACGTAGAGTTGGACGACCTCGTCGCCGGTACGGGTGCTGGTGTTTTTAACGTCGATCGTTGCGTCGATGCCGTTTGCTTCCATGGTCGCGGATGAAAGCTTGAGGTTGGAAAAGGTGAAGGCGGAATAACTGAGACCGTAGCCGAAACGGTAGAGCGGGAACTGAGGCTCGTCCCAATAGTACGACGCATACTTCGGTGAGTCTTCGTGGACCTGCGTGAGGTTGCGGTCGTAGTAGAGGGGTAATTGTCCGACGTTGCGCGGCCAGGTGATGGGGAGTTTGCCGGAAGGGTTTGCATCTCCGAAGAGGAGATTTGCGATGGCGGTGCCGCCCTGCACTCCGGGGAACCAGGCCTGGAGGATCGCGGGGATGTGGGTGGAGGCCCATGTGATGTCGAGAGGGCGGCCGCTGATGAGAACGAGCGTGATGGGCTTGCCGGTTGCGGCGACGGCCTCGAGCAGTTGCTGCTGTTTGCCCGGGAGCGTGAGGAAAGCCCGCGAGGCGTACTCACCGCTCATGTCGTCGTTCTCGCCCAGGACGAGGATGACCTGGTCGGAGATTTTGGCGGCGGAGACGGCGGCGTCGATGTCTGTGTCGGTCGGTGTGGGCGCAGGAAGTGTGTCGCTGTTGAGAGCGGGTTCGAGGTCTCGCTTGATGCTCGTGCCCTTGGCGTAGTTGATCTGGACTTCGGGGCCAAGTTTTGCGCGGAGGCCGTCGAGAATCGAGACGACTTCTTTGGCATCGCCGCCGAATGACCACGAGCCCATGAGCTCTTTGTGTGCGTCTGCGAGGGGGCCGATGAGTGCAATCGACTTCACATGTTTGGAGAGAGGAAGCTGATTCCCTGCGTTGCGCAGCAGCACGGCGGAGCGTTCAGCGGCCGTTTCCGCCAGAGCTTTGTGGGCGGGGTCATGCAGAACGGCATCGACTTTGGTTTCGTCGATGTATGGGTGTTCGAAGAGGCCGAGCTCGATTTTCGCGCGCAGAAGCGGGAGCACGAGGTCGTCGACGTCTTTCACGGTCACTTTCTTTTCAGCGATGAGTTTGGGGACGTATTGGAGGTAGGAGTCGGAACCCATGTCCATATTGACGCCCGCCAAGAGGGCGCGCCGGGCGGCATCCTCCTGGTCGCTTGCGAAACCGTGGGCGGTGAGGTTGTAGACCGCCCACGCGTCCGAAACGACGAAGCCATTGAAGTGCCAGCGGTCGCGCAGCACATCGTGGAGCAGCCAGCGATTGCCGCTGGCAGGGACGTCGTTGAGGTCCATGTAAGCACTCATGATGCAGGCGACGCCGGCGTTTACGGCGGCGTGGAATGGAGGCAGGTAGACGTTTTCGAGCTCCGTATCGGAGAGATAGGACGCGTCGTAGTCGCGCCCGCCGACCGCTGCTCCGTAGCCGGCGAAATGCTTGGCGCAGGCGAGTATGTGGTGCGGTGCGCCGGCGCGGGGACCCTGAAATCCATCTACCCGTGCGGCTGCCATTTTGCTGCCAAGGTACGGGTCTTCCCCTGCGCCTTCGACGATGCGTCCCCAGCGGGGATCGCGGGCAATGTCGACCATGGGAGCGAAGGCCCAGTTGATGCCGACTGCCGAAGCCTCGGCCGCCGCGGCGGACTGGATGTCGCGGTTGAGTTGGAGGTCCCACGAAGCGGCTGTGGCAATGGGCACGGGAAAGATGGTGCGGAAGCCGTGGATGACGTCGAAGCCGATGAGCAGGGGAATGTGCAGGCGCGATTGTTCGACGGCGACATGCTGCAGGCGGTTGATCTCGTGCGGGTCGGTAATAAACAGATACGACCCGAGTTCACCCTTCGCAACCCGGTCGTCGGGAATGCCCTTGTACCAGAAGAGCTGCGAGAGTTGCCCCAGTTTTTCGTCGAGCGTCATCTGTTGGAGAAGGGACTCGGCGCGGGCTTCGACTTTGGGGTCGATGCCCTGCGCAGTTCGGGCTTGCGCATGGCCTATCGCTGCCAACAACACAATGGCTGTAGCGGCAGAGGCTGAAAGGAATGTCCGATTCATGGTGTCCCGGCACGCGGTAAATTTTAGAATACGAAGCGACCGCCAAACTGCATGATGCGCTGGTTGCCAGTTCCGCCGCCGGTAATCTGACCGAAGGAGCCCGACGTGAAGTTCCCGTTGGGTTGACCGTACCTCGCCGTATTGAGAACATTGAACGCTTCAATGCGAATCTGCAGCTTTAGTTCCCGCGGCAGCGACAGGACCTTGAATAAAGAGATATCTTCGTTAGTGTAGCCGGGACCGTAGATGAAGTTGCGCCCAGCATTGCCGGTAACCAAGGGCACGGTGGCCCCGGGCTTGGCACTGGCGGCCTGGCCCGCAGGCACGGCAAAAGCCTTAGGGTTGAACCATTGCGACTTGGACCGGTGCCCCACCGAAGGATTTCCCACGAGATTCGGGCGCAGACCCGGATACAGGGGATTGCCAGAATTCGAAACGATATTGATCGGGACACCGCCGCGCAGCGTGGTGATGCTGTTCAACTGCCATCCACCCACCAGAATGTCGGTAACGTGGTTTGTGTTGGACAGGAAGTGCCTGCCCCTGCCGAAGGGTAGTTCGATAAGCTGCGCCGCCGTGAAATTATTGCGGACGTCGTAGTCGGCGTTAGCATACTCGGCATTCACATTGAACGGATTTTGAGGATAGTCTCCACCCAATCCCAGATCCGGGGGCGCCGGCCCATTATCGCGGTTATGCGACCACGTATAGGAGAGAATCGCACCATATCCGTGGGTGATGGGACGATTGATCTTGGCCTGCAGGGAGTCATAATTGCCGATACCGCTTGCCTGGGTCAGATTGACGTTGCCCAGCTTCGACGACAGGTGGTTGTTGACATTATAATTGCCGACCTTCTGCGAAAGATCACGCGAAGTAGCGCCGACATAGCCGATTTCAAGTGATGTAGAGTTGCCCAACTGCTGCTCCATCGTCACGTTGTAACCGTTGGTATAGGCAGTCGGGAAATTGGCGGGTTCCGACTGGACCACCTGGGTGGCGGCGCCTGGGACAGTCGTCAGATTGAGCGAAGCAGTGGTGGAAGGCACGGGATTGGTCGTTGGACGCGCCACGCCGGTGCTCAGGTTATAGGTGATGCCGTACTGGCCGCTGGTGATCTGCTGCTCGGTATAGAACGGATAATTTTGCGTCAAAACGACATTTTTGCCGTCGTTTTCGTGGGTATAAAAGACGCCGAAGCCGCCGCGAAGGACGGTTTTGGGACGCAACTGAAACGCGATGCCGACCCGCGGCATTATGTCGGTGGTGTTGGAGTTGACGAGCGAGCGCGAGTTGTTTCCGCGTCCCGCAATGTTGATGGTCAATGTGTTGACGTCAAAGTTGGATTGATTGTTGTTCTGCTCGACGAACGGCTGCAGGTACTCGTAGCGCAAGCCGTACGTAAGATTGATCCGCGGTTTGATCTGCCAATAATCCTGGATATAAACAGTGTGTTCGTTGGCGCTGGTCTGTGGAACCTGATATTGGAGGCCCTGATAGACGACTTCCGGGAGGCCCAGCAGGATGTCCGCGATTTCGGAGCCTCCGTTGTAATAAAACGCGCTTGGATTGTAGAAGCCGTAGTATGGGTCGCTTGTGAAGTTTGAGCCCGGGCCCGCGAAATATTCGTAAGGCACCGGAAACAGCGAATAACTGGAAAGGGATTTCAACTTCCGATATTCGTAGCCGATCTTAGCTGTGTGTGCGGAGCGGGTATAACTTACGGAGTCAATGAGACCCAGAACATTCTCGCGGGCATCGAACGGCTTGAACGTAGAGCCTCCGGTGACAGCCCCGGTACCAACCTGGATCTGGGGGAAGCCGTAAGTTTGCGGAAAACCCGGGATATTCGCATTCTTGATGCCGAACTGCGTTGCCAGATTGGTGCCATCCACCAAACTTTTCTCGGTAACTGGAGAGATAAAGTACGTGGCGCGCGCTTCATTCAGGAGATGGGGACTAAAGGTGTAGTCGTCCGAGATAGCGAAAACATTGTTTTCATACGATTCAAGGCCTCCTGTATCGGCGCCACCACCGCCGGCAAGTGGAATCGCGCCCGCATAAGGGTCCGTCGTGTTGTAGGTTCCCTGTTCGACGTCATAGGTGACATAAAGAC
Source organism: Acidobacteriaceae bacterium (assembly GCA_035648695.1). Classification (GTDB taxonomy): domain Bacteria; phylum Acidobacteriota; class Terriglobia; order Terriglobales; family Acidobacteriaceae; genus Granulicella. Next base: position 7,544 of record DASRLB010000505.1, read on the forward strand.
GGTGGTTCTGAGAGAACGTGTAATCCGCGCGCAGGTTCCCGACGTTGCTGGTGAGGTTATACATTTCCGTGGTCTGGAAGTTCGCATAGGGATTGCCGGCCTGCGGTCCGCGAGGCGCTGGAAACAGTTTTTGCACAATGCTCTTGCCCCCAGGATCGACCAGATTCGCCGGAATGATGTTTCCAGGGAATTGTTGTGTGTAGTAGTTCGACTGGAAGAAGTAGGGGTTGAAGATTGGTACCTGCGTTCCCGTATACGGATCGAGCAACTTCGACAGGTCGGCATCTCCGGCGGCATCGAACGTGACCTCGTTCTGGCCCACCAGGGTTTCACCCAGATACGAGCTGGAGAACGTGTTCCTGAAGCCTTCATAGCCAAGAAATAAAAAGGCCTTGTCCTTGATGATCGGGCCACCAATGGTCGCGCCATAGTTCTTCTGCACTGTGGTAGGCGAAGTGCCGGCAGGGGCGAAGTTATTGTTTGCTGCAGTGGCCGTAGGACGATAGAAAAAGAAAGCTGAACCGTGGATATTATTGGTGCCCGACTTGGTCTGGATCAGGATTGCGCCGCCCGAAGCGCGGCCGAACTCCGGCGCATACGTCGATGTAACGACCTTGAACTCCTGGATCGCATCGGGGCTGGGGCGCACATTGGTGTCGTTGTTCAGACCCGATACCTCGACACCGTTGATCTGGTAGGAGTTCGAATATTCGCGTTGACCGTTGATGGAAACATCCAGATTGGTGTTGGCCCCCTTAGTGCCGCTCACCACACCCGGCACCAGAAACAGCAGGGTCGAGAAGTTCCTGCCGAGTGTGGGCAGATCGGCGATCTCACGGGAGCCGATCACCTCGCCCGTTTCCGCGCCCTGGGTCTGGAGCACGGGTGCTTCGTCGGACACGGTCACGCTGGTGCTGACCTCTCCGACCTTGAGCGGAATGTTGAAGTTCGCTCGTTGGTCGATGTCCAGTTTGAAAGGTGGGACGCTGGCGGAGGCAAAGCCACTTTTTTCGATGACGATCCGGTAATGGTCGGGAGGCATTGCCGGCAACGTAAAATCGCCAGAATTGTCCGTGCTCGCCGTTGCCACAAGGCCCTTGTCGACGTTTTGAACAGAAATCGACGCTCCCTGCACGACGCGCCCGGAAGCATCGACGACGTGGCCGGAAATGGACCCGGTCGTGGCCTGGCCTAATGCCGTGGCGGCAAAAACCGTAGAGACGAAAAGGAGGCTGAGAGCTTTGAGAACGGCGGATGTACGTACGAGAGTCATGGGGCGACCTTCCGTGAGTTCGTGAAACGAAGCAAACGTTTTCCGATAGCGGCAAATGTTAGCGAGAAGTTTCCCGCGCTGTCAACCAGAATCGGCGTACCCCTAGCCCATAGGCTGTTTTCCCTCTAAAGGCTGGGGTAGCCGCCAGCTCTGGATTTTCAGAAATGCCGATGACGGTGGGGCGTTTGACAAAACGGATGGGAAATCCTTTACTTGTCGCCGGAGCCTTGCGCAACCGGTATCGGTTCACAAGCTTGATCGTCCTCAGCAAATTTCGGTCGCAGGCAATTGCTGTGCAGCGATTAGCGGAGCAGACGTTTTCTGAAGGTGGTGGAAGATGCGAAGTTCGAGTTTGCTTGGTGTAGTCCTTTGCGTTGGAGCCGTCATGCTATCTGCGCGGGGCGCTGCTGTAAGCCCCACTCCCACATCCGGGGCCGTTCCGCCGCTCCTGCTGGGGGCGGCGTGGTATCCCGAGCAATGGCCCGAAGCCCGCTGGGAAGCAGATTTGACGCTGATGGAGAAAGCCCATATGCATGTGGTCCGTGTCGGCGAGTTTGCGTGGAGCACACTCGAACCGACCGAAGGGCACTACGATCTGGACTGGCTGGAACGCGCGATCGACCTGGCCGGAAAGCACGGCATCTATACGGTGCTGGGCACACCGACTGCGACGCCCCCGGCGTGGTTGACGACAAAGTATCCGGAGACCCTGCGGATCGACGAGAACGGCCGCCGCGATGAACACGGGAACCGGCTGCAGTACGACTGGTCGAACGAGAGGTACCGTGCGCTTTCGCGCGGAATCGTCGAGCGGATGGCGGCGAGATTTGGGCATAATCCCTACGTCATCGGCTGGCAGATCGACAACGAAATCTCGCAAACTTCGACCAGCGACGGCGCGCGGAAGCAGTTTCAGGACTGGCTTCAGAAGCGCTACGGGACCCTGGACGCGCTGAACGCCCGCTGGACGACTGCCTACTGGAGCGAGGCCTATACCGACTGGTCGCAGATCCCGATACCGAAGCATGGCGGCGTGGACAACGGGAACCCGGGGCTGCTGCTGTGCTGGAGGCTGTTCATTTCCGATACCTGGAAGAGCTACCTGCTGAACCAGATCGATGTCATTCGTCCGCGGTCAGACGCGCGGCAGTTCATTACGACGAACACCATGGGTTTCTTCCAGTACTACGACCACTATGTCACCGAGGCGGTTCTCGATCTTGCGGCCTGGGACGACTACGTTCCCGACGGCAAGGTCGATCCGGTGTGGAATGGCATGGCGCATGACCTGACGCGGGGGTTCAAGCGAAAGAATTTCTGGGTCATGGAAACTCAGCCGGGTTTCGTGAATTGGTCGGGCGTCAATCCGTCCCTGAAGAAGGGTGATATCCGTGCGCTGGTGTGGCATGACATCGCCCATGGCGCGGATGCCGTCAACTTCTGGCAGTGGAGAAGCGCGCTGAACGGCCAGGAGCAATATCACGGCACGCTGGTCGGTCCGGACGGCACTCCGGTTCCGTTGTATCCCGAGGTGCAGCAGGTGGGCGCGGAGTTTGAGAAGGTGGGAGCAGTGCTGCGCGGCACTCAAGTGCAGTCGCAGGTTGCGCTGCTGCATTCGTACGAGTCTCGCTGGGCCATTGAGTGGCAGCCGCAATCGAACAAGTTCGATCCGCTGGCGGAGATGGCACGCTACTACGGGCCGCTGCATCGTGCGACCCAGGCGGTCGATATTGTTCCGCCAAATGTCGACCTGTCGATGTACAAACTCGTCATCGCGCCGGCGCTGAACCTGCTGACCGATGCCGACGCGAAGAATTTGATCTCCTATGTCACTGGTGGCGGAAATCTTGTACTGACGACAAGGTCGGGCATGAAGGACGCCGACAACTCGCTTTACACTGAGCGGCAACCGGGGCCGCTGGCGTCGTTGCTGGGTGGGCGTGTGGAGCAGTTTTATGCGCTCAAGGATACGGTTCCAGTCGAGGGCGAAATGCTGCACAGCAACGCCAGCATCTGGGCGGAGTTGTTGAGCACCTCTTCTCCGGACACGAAGGTTTTGCTGCGCTACGGGAAGTCCAACGGCTGGCTGGATGGGCAACCGGCAGTGATCTCGCGCTGGATTGGCAGTGGGTCGATCACGTACGTGGGAACGATCCTCGACGACGCCGCGACGGAGACGCTGACTACATATCTACTGAACGAAGCACACGTGGCGCAGGCGTCGCTGGTGGTCCCGAATGGCGTGGAAGCGAACGTTCGCAGTGGACCCGGCGGCAAGGTACATTTGCTGATCAACTTTAGCGACAAGCCTCAGACGATCCATTTGCCGAAGGCGATGAAGGATGACCTGGGTGAGGGCGGCAAGGTGAGCGACGTGGCATTGCCGGTAAGCGGAGTGGCGATTCTTAGCGAGAGCCGCTAGCATTCGCTTTATGTCCTTGTGTGCGCGCTGCCTGCTGATTGCTGCTCTGCTTGCGATTGCAACGCCACCGGCTCGCGCACAGGCGCGGACGTACGCTGTCGATTGCCGTGCCGACGCGGCGGGCGGCGTGCTGCATTCTCTCGACGAGGTGAACGAGCTTACGTTGAGCGCGAAGGACAAGCTGCTGTTTGAGCGTGGGACTGTGTGTCGCGGGTCGCTGCACCCTAAGGGTTCGGGTTTCGTCATTGACGCGAAAGGGACCGGACCACTGCCCGTGATTGAGGCGGGGCCACGAGACGAGGCGGCGCTTCGGCTCTTCAACCAGGAAGAGATTTCAATCTCCTCCCTGGAACTTCGCGGCGGAACAACCTACGGCGTTACCATCAGCGGCGATCACGGCACGATGCACTCGATCTCGCTCAACAACCTGACGGTGAGCAACGTGCGCGGGCCGTTGCAGCATAAGGAGTCAGGACTGGTCGTCATCAAGCCGGCATCGCCCGATGCGACTTTTGACGGAGTGCACCTCGACGGTATTCGGGCGTTCGATACGACGCAGTGGTCGGGAATTTTTATCGCCGGTGGATCGCGCGAGCATCCGGCACAGTCTGTTACGGTCACTCATTCGGTGGTGCATGATGTGCAGGGCGATGGCATTGTGATCTTCAACGCGGCCAACAGCAGCATCAGGCGTTCGGTGGCGTGGCATACGGGGATGCAGCACCAGCAGAGTATAGGGACGCCCAACGCGATCTGGACCTGGCAGTGCGATCGATGCGATGTAGAGGAGAATGAAGCGTTCCTCACCGATTCTCCGGGAGTGGACGGTGGCGCGTTTGACATCGACTGGGGCAATACCATGAACACCGTCGCGCGCAATTTCGGGCATGAAACGCAGGGCTATTGCGTTTCGGTCTTTGGGGCGAACGGGCCGACCCGGCAGAGCGCCATCCTCGACAACCTTTGCCTGAACAACGGTCTGAGCCCGCGGCTTGCACAGCGGCAAGGGGCGATATTGCTGATGACCTGGGGCGGCGGGTCCATCGAGGGCTTGGAGATTGCCAGGAATCGGATTGACTGGAAACCCGACGGCGATACACCCGCCATCAGAACCGGTTCCATTGTGCAGGCAAGCGGCGTGAGCTTTCACGATAACGAGATTCATACCACGGGGACGCGGCCCGTAGATTCGACTCTGCTGTACAGCGGGTCGCGAAATCGTTACTTCCTGCAAGGTGCGACGGTCGGCGACCTGGCGATTGCGAAGAAATCTTTGACTCGCGAAGACAAACCGGTAGTGGCGAAGGAAAGCCCTGCGACAGCGTTGCAACCGGCTATCACCCGGACGTCGGGATGGCGGCTGATCGCGGTCGCGCCATCTCACGCGGGAGCTGCGCCACACGACCTTGAGGGGTTGTTGATCAATTTGAAGACTGCGGCCCTGGAGTACGGGCACGGTGGCCTCAAGGTCTCGCTAAGCGGTGATGCGAATGTGCTGTTGTCGGCGCGTGACTGGGGTCTGCCTGCGGGTGGCGTAGCTCTGACCGCGGTGGACGATGCTCGCGAGGCGTTCTCGCTAAAACTGGTGTCTCCTGCGGGGAAGGTTGTGCAGACCTGGACGGCCGCGGCCGCGCCAATCGAGCTTGGAATGGCGCTGCGGCGGTCGATCGGCGCTCCCGCGTATGGGCGATTGAAGTTCGAGCAGGTGCGCGCTACCGACTAGTTTGGAGTCGTAATGCGCAGCTCGAAATTGTGTGGTTTCGGTGCGAGCTTGGTGCGAACCGTTTCTTCCAACTCGGCTTGTGCCTGCTTCAATGTGTCTTCGGCAGAGGCGCTGCCGGAACCCTGCTTGACCTCGGCGCTAAGGATGAACGCGGCTTGATCGAGAGTTGCGCGGCGCTGCTCGAACCAGTCGATGCCTCTCGCCTGCTCGACCATGGGTGTGCGATAGAGCGCGATGTTGACCCCGGTGCGTAGTTGCGCTGCGGTAAATGTGGCGATGGGTTTTCCGTCGATCAATAGCTCATATACGCCATTTGCCAGATTGCTGAAGCGGAGGATCTGCTGGTCTAAAGAGGCGAGGTTCGAGGTTGCGAGAAGCACCGGCGTCATCGCGTTATCGAAGTCCAGCGGAAGAGGAAGGTCGTCGTCCGTCTGCGTCCAGCGCAGGCCGGTGGAAGTTTTCTGCAGGCCGGTAATGGTGGTGCGGTCCTTCTGCGTGACTTCGGCGGCGCCGGCATTGAAGGCAACGCGACTGACGACGGGGTCGACGTGCCAGGCCGAGAGAAGCGCCGCTGCCATGATCCAGTGAGCGGCTTCGCCGGGGTGGATTCGGTCTGGAACCATAAGCGCAGCCAGTTGCGGATACTGCGCTTTACTTTGCTGCAGCGCGTTCACAAGTGGGGAGTAGAAGTCCACCAGGGTAACTGCGTGGTCACTCGGTGTCTGCATCTGCGCTGCCATAGCCGAGACGTCGTCGGCGTTCTGCCGGATCACTTGCGAGTATCTGGGAAAGTCCGTGCCGTGCGTAATTTCGTCATACGGTGAAGGGCGGATCAGAGTGATCGCAGCCTCGGGTGAAGACTCTTGCAGTGCTGCCAGCAGGGCCTTGTAGCCAGTTTGGAAGAGCGCGTCCATCTTCGGGGATTCGGGTACGTATCCGCCGTCGTTCATGCCCAGCATGACGGTGATCATCGCGGGATGAAAGGGAGCCACATCGCGATTGACGCGTTCTGCCATGGCTCCGGCGTATCCGCCGTACGTAGTGTCTCCGGGCACTCCTGCGTTGACGAAGTGGATGTGCAGCAAGGGGTAACGCGTAAGGACGAACTCCTCGGCGAAGCGTGTGTACAACCGCTGAGCGGTGATGCTGTCGCCGTAGAGGACAACCGTGGTGTTGTCTGTCAGAGCGAACTGCTGCGCAGAAGCGAACATGGAGGTGAGAACAATCGCCGATCCAAAGCAGCGACGAAGGAGGTACAGTTTCATTGCATCATTCCAGTCATGGATGTTCATGATACCGAATTTCGGAACGCGAGCGGTTGTGGCACACCTTGACACTCGGCCGCGGAGCCAAGATGCTCGGTGCCAACCTGGTGGTGCGGCGCCGCGTGGCTTCGGTTAGGATGAAGAGAATTTCCGGCCGATATGTCACTCCCGTTGGTTCTCGTCGCAGCATACTTCGCATTCACGGTCCTGATTGCCGTTCGATCGTCGCGTCAGCAGGGAACGTCGAACAGTTTTCTGAATGCGACGGGCACCCTGCCGACGTGGGTCGTCACACTTTCATTTCTTGCCGCAAATTGCGGGGCGCTGGAGATTGTCGGCCTCAGCGGAGTTGCTGCGCGCTATGGCGTGCAGGCGTTCCACTTTTACTGGATTGGGGCTATTCCGGCGTTGATCTTTGTTTCGTTCGTCATCCTGCCGGTGTACGAACGGCTCGGTGTGCGGAGCGTGCCGGAGTTTCTTGAGCGGAAGTTTGGACGCGAAGTGCGGCTGCTGAATGCTTGCCTTCTGCTGGTCAGCACGTGTTTGACTGCCGGCGTCAGCCTGTATGCGTTGGCCGAGGTGCTGCATGTTGCGGGCGGATGGAGCTTCACCTCGTGCGTGCTCGCAACGTCGACGGTTGTGATGGTGAATGTGCTGATCGGCGGCTTTCGTGGAACGATGCGGACTGAGGTGCTTCACTTCTTCTTTATGGTGGCTGGACTGTTGCCGATGCTCTTTCTTTCGCAGCATCGGGGTAACGCTGTGCAGCGTCTCGGCACACAGGTCCACGCCTGGCGGATGACGCCCGTCGTGTCCAATGCCGCGCCGGTGGATTTGTTGGGAGTGGTTGTCGGGCTCGGCCTGGTGATCGGGTTTTCGTACTGGTGTACGGATTTTTTGATGATGCAGCGGGCCCTGGCCGCACGCACGGCGGAGTCTGCGCGGCGAGTGCCGCTGTATGCGGGATTCGGCAAGCTGATGTTCGGGTTTCTGGTGGTCTTCCCTGTGCTGAGAGCGGGCTATATCGGCGCGGCCGGACGAGGTGCGCTGGACCAGACCGCACCTCTCCTCATGCGGTCGTTGTACGGTCCAAAACTTCTGGCGTTGGGCATGATTGCGCTCGTTGCCAGCCTTATGACCGGCGTCGTGGGAAACGTGTCTGCATTCGCCGCGCTTTGGACGCAGGAGATCTACAGGACTGCGTTGCGCCCCGGAAAAATCGAGCGTCATTACATCCGGATCGGGCGCGCCGCCAGCGTAGTCTGCATCGTGCTGAGTCTGGGCGGGGCGCTGGGCACGCTTTGGTTCGAAAGCCTTACGCAGTTCTTGCTGGCAATCTTTTCGCTCTACCTCGTTCCATTCTTTGCGGTAATCCTGGCGAGCGTGACATCGAGACGATACAAGACCAGAAATGTGATCGTCGCGGTTCTTGCAGGAGTAGCAGTCGGTGGCGTCGGCCAGGTGGCCTATGGACTTCACTGGCTGCCCGCCGGAAGCCAGCTCAATGCAAACCTCCGCATCGCAATCGCCGTGTTTGTGACCACGTTCGGCCTCTGCCTCGCCACGAGCAGGGGTCCTCGTGAAGACGAGCGCCGGGAAGACGATTTCGCAACGATGGCGGGGAAGACTTCGATATCGCCATCCCTGTATTTTCTCGCTGCGCTGCTGGTGAGCTGCTGCCTGCTATGCAACGTGATCTGGTTCTGAAGCGGTCCCGGCGCGCGTCACCAGCTCTTGGAGCTTGACAAGCTTTCTACCGGGACTCAGGCTGTTTGCATGAGCAAGCGAACTGCATTGCCGCCGCGGACCAGGGAAGGCTCCAAAGACATTCTCCAGGTTGCCAAACGGGCCGGGGTGTCGGCAGCCACAGTTTCACGCGTGATGAATGGCCGGGCTTCGGTCGACAAAAAGCTGGCCAAGCGGGTGTGGGAAGCCGTTGAGGAAATTGGATACGTTCCGAACCCCCAGGCGCGAGCGTTGGTCTCGGGACGCAGCCGGATGTTGGGCCTGCTGATCTCGGAAATCACAAACCCATTCTTTCCGGAGCTGATTCAAAGCTTTGAGGACATTGCCGGCGAGCACGACTTTGAAGTGATGGTCGGTTCGACGAACTACAACTACGAGCGCGCCAAGCTGTTCATCAAGCGCCTGGTGCAACGCAAGGTTGAAGGTGTTGCGGTGATGACGTTCCGCGCGGAAGCGCCTCTGCTCGACGAACTCATCGCACACGGAATTCCGCTGGTGTCGATTGACGTGTCGATCGATGCGCCGAATTCCGTAGTGTTGAAGGTTGATTACGCTCAAGGCATCACACAGGCTGTGCAACATCTCGCTGTGCTGGGACATCGGCGAATCGCATTTGCCGGTGGGCCGATGCCTCACCTGACGAACCTGCGCAGGAAAGAGGCTTTTGTTCATGCGATCCGCGCCATTGGATTGCAGGTGGACGACTCGTTGCTGTTCGAAGGCACACATACCTTTGAAGGCGGCACTCAGGCCGCAACGCACTTTCTGAGCGGCAGAGTCAAACCGACGGCGATTATATGCTCCAACGACATTATGGCGGTCGGCGTTTTGCGAGTCCTCGCCGAGCGGGGTATTAGTGTTCCGAGTGACATGTCCGTTGTTGGGTTCGACGATATTCACCTCGCCGAGTTCGCGACTCCTCCGTTGACGACTGTGAGAATGTCTCGGGAAGATCTCGCCCGCAATGCGTTCAACGCGCTTCAGCTTTTCAGAAGTTCGGAGATGAAAACACCTCACTCTCCCATCCGGGTGGGAACTTCGCTGGTGGTCCGTGAATCCACCGATTTCCATTCGGAAGCGACCAACGGGCTGAGGATGAAACGGCGAGGACCAAGACGTCGCGTGCAGTGCTGACTGTTGTCCCTCGCCCAAATGCAATCGCCCGCAAATAGGTCTGACTGTCCAGACGCAAATTGACACAAAAGTAAAAGCCCCTCGCGAGAGGGGCTGTAAACATTGAAGTTTGAAATGGTGGGCAGAGAGGGACTCGAACCCCCGACATCCTGCTTGTAAGGCAGGCGCTCTAACCAACTGAGCTATCCGCCCCTTTGCGTGGCTCTATCCAGTGTATATGGTGCGGCCGGTGGGCGAAAACCTTGACGCAAAGTGCGCGAAGTCTAAGCGCGAAGTTTCGCCACGTGAAGCCGCTACTGGTGGCGCTGCATCTTCCAGCCGAGGTACTTGCTGGAGGCTTCAATGACCGGGTCGGCGACGGAGGAAAAGTTCGCGGCGACGTGGTGTTCGAAGCCTTGTTCGCAGATCATGCGAAGGAGTTTTTGCATGTTGGGGATTTCGACGACGCCGGCGCCGCCGAAGGTGTTGAGCGGGTCGTCGGTGAAGCGGCCTTGGCCGGCATATCCGGTGATGGCGCCGCTGAAGTCGTCTGTGGAGAAACGCGCGAAGCTCATGTCGCCGGCCTTGACCGTGCCGTCGAGCGTGCCGTGAGTGTTTTCCTTGCCGACCGTGCCCGCGATGATGAGCTGATAGTCCATCTTCACGCCTTCGCGGAAAAAGTGTTTGGGCAGGTTCGAGCAGTGGAAGCAGACGGCCTTGTCGGGGTTGTCGCCGTAGTTGTTGTTCCAGTCGAGCAGGGCGCTGGGTGTTTCACTCGCCAGCGTGAGCGCGTACATCGAGAGCGTCCCGAGGACGTCGACTTCGCAGGCCGAGGGGATGAGATTTTCGCTCATCATCGACATCACGGTGCAGGGGACGATGCCAAGGTACTCTTCGATCGATGTCCAGCATTGCACCGCGGAGACGGTGAGCTCGGAGGCGGCCATCCAGCCGTCGATGACCGCGCCCAGCTTGGCCATTTTCATCAGCGCGGCTTCGGGCGTCGAGCCGACGGGGATGTATTTCTTGATGGCCGCGAGCTTGGCCTGGACGGCGTCATCGTTGTCTTTCGATTTCTCGATGCGGCCCATAACTTCGGACAGGTCGAGGGTTTCGACAGTAATTCCACTGCGCTCCAGGAGCTTTTCCGAGTAGCGGACGGTGTTGAATGCCGTGGGCCGCGCGCCGATCGCGCCGAAGCGGACGTTTCTAAGTCCGCGCACGACGCGGCAGACGGCGGAAAAAGAAGCGAGGTCGGACTTGAATTCGTCGGAGTCGGGGGCTTCGGTGTGCAGCGTGGTGAGCGAGTAAGGAATGCCGTACTGCTTGAGGTTGTTGCAGATCGACATCTTGCCGCAGAAGCTGTCGCGGCGGAAGGCGATGGACATTTTTCCGGTGGAGTCCGGCGTTGCTTGAATCAGAACGGGGACCTGTAGGTTGGCGAGGCGGAGCGTGTCGGCCAAGCCGCGCTCTTCGCCGAAGTTGGGCAGGGTGATGATGATGCCATCGATCTCGGCGGCGTGGGCTTTGAAGAGGGCGGCGCACTTTTTGGCGTCTTCGTAGGTTTCGACGGCGCCGTGGGCGGTCTCTTCGGGCGTCAGGACGATCGGCTTGATGCCCGCGGCTTCAAGGGCGGCAATCATTTCCAGCCGGCCGCTGGTGGCGAGGTGGGAAGGGAAGAACCCACGGTTGCCCACCACGATGCCCATCGTCATTTGTCTGCCCATGGTCGTTGCTCCGTCGCCGTTGGTTGCGGTCTTGGTTATTTTCTGCGTCGAAATAATGTCAGGGAACGCACCGGTTTTTGCCCCGTCAGCGTTTCCTCAGTGGGTACAGCCAGAGTTGTCCAACGTCGTGATGGCGAGGCTTAAGCCCTGCCCTGGCGCTACGAGGTTGGCAAAAAGAACGGGGGCCGCAAAGCTGGATTTCAGTGTGCCAGACCAGATTACTTCAAGTTTAGCTCTTGCCGGGGCGAAATTTAATCGTGTAAATGAGGCCGAAGACCAGGATGATCGTGCCCCACCAGAACGTTGGGTGAAGGTTGTTCAGAACGGTTGGCGCTTCGTGTCCGCCGAACCACTCCCAGGCACCGTAAGGTGCGAGCACGAGACCGTACAGCAGGGTCATGATGCCTACAAAAAACCAGATGGAAAACTTCTCACCCTGTCCCGTTCCTTCTGCCATAGCGTGTGCTCCTTTTGCGAAGTTCGTTCGGTGCGTGGACCGAGGGTTAGAAGAAGATGAATTGCAGCACGAGGAAGACGGCGGCGACCACACAGGCCCAGAAGGCGGGCTTCTGCCAGATGGTCGTCGACCCGTCGTGCGGGATGACCGTCGCGCCATAGACCAGGCCGTTGAGTTCGGCATCGCTTTTTGGCGTGGTCATGTAGCTGACGATAATGGTGACGCCGACGCAGATCAGCCAGCTCCACAATGCACGGAACATGTTTTCGGCCATCGGTTGCGCGTCTGGCGAGAGCGCGATGTGCGAAAGCGCGATGTGCTTATGCGCCTCCGTGCCGGTGCTGGTGTAGATGAACATGCCGATGGAGGAAGCGGTGCCGGCGAGCAGGCCGAGGAAGCCGCCCGCGTTGGTGGCGCGCTTCCACAACATGCCGAGGACGACCGTGCCGAACAGCGGAGCGATGAAGAAGCTGAACAGCGCCTGCACGTAGTCCATGATCGACGCGGCGTTCATGACGAGGTAGGCCGTGCCGATGGAGATCAACATGCCGACCACCGTGGAGATGCGGCCCATCAGGACGTAGTGCTTGTCGCTGGCGGTCTTATTGATGTACGCGCCGTAAAGGTCGTACGTCCAGACGGTGGAGAAGGCGCTGACGTTGCCGGCCATGCCGGACATGAAGCCCGCTACGAGCGCGGTGATGCCGAGACCAAGTAATCCTGGTCCGCAGTATCGGATGAGCATGAGAGGGAGAACCTGATCGTAGGAGTTCTGGCCGGTGTGGCGAGCAATTTCCGCAGGGACGAGGTGGTAGGTGGGGTGGCCGTTGGTCATCAGGCCGAGAGCGAGCAGGCCGGGAAGGATGACGATGAGCGGCACGGCCATCTTGAACGCCGCTCCGATGACCGGGGCCATCTTGGCGGCGCGCAGGTTGTTGGCGCTGAGGACACGCTGCACGACGAGGAAATCTGTTGTCCAGTAGCCGAAGGAGATGATCGCGCCCAGGCCGAAGACGATGCCGACCCAGTTGATGCCCATGGGGTTGTCTTTGAAGTGGCCCAGCGTCGACCAGAGGTGGGTGTACTGCGTGGACTGCATGTTGATGGCGATATTGGCTTTGAGTTGGGTCCAGCCACCGGCTTCGATAAGGCCGAGGATGGGGATGAGCGCGGCGCCCGCCCAGATCAGAATGAACTGCAGGACCTCGTTGATGATGGCGGAACGCAGGCCGCCGAGCATGACGTAGAGCGCAACCGTGGCGGCGCCGACCCAGATGGAGAACGTCATGTTCCAGCCGAGGACGGTCTGCATGACGACGGCCATGGCGTACATGTTGACGCCGCTCATCAGGATGGTCATAAAGGCGAAGCTGGCGGCGCTGAGCCCGCGAGCGCCTTCGCCGAAACGTAGTTGCAGGTAGCCGGGGACGGAGTGCGTCTTCGAAATGTAGTAGAAGGGCATCATCACAATGCCGAGGAAGAGCATGGCGGGGATTGCGCCGATCCAATACCAGTGGGTGGCAAGGATGCCGTACTGGTAGGCCGCGCCGGCCCATCCCATCAGCTCCAACGACCCGAGGTTGGCGGAAACGAAGCTGAGGCCGGCGATCCACGCCGTCATCTCGCGACCGGCCAGGAAGAACTCTTCGCTGGTGTTGGTCGAGCCCTTGACGTAGAAGCCGATGAAGACGACGACGGCAAAGTAGAGGACAAGGATGAGGATGTCCACGGGCGAGAGATGGGTAAGCTGGGTGGTCAGCATCATGGTTGCTGCGATTGCCGTCATGCGATCTCCGGGCGAAAAGTGTGGGTTCTGGCGCGGCTTTTCCGGTCGGCAAAGCCCGCGCGGAAAACGTATTCTGAGAACGAAGTCAATATACCTTAACCGTGCTATAAAGGTCGCTCTCAGAGAAAGGGACGTGGTATGGCGTGAGAAAACGGCGCGCCAATAGCAACGTTAACGCACGATGCGGCTTCTAAACATTACTCATCGGGATAAATTAAATCCCTCCAAGGAGACTTTCATGCACGTTCTCAAGATCGGCGGCGTGGTATTTGCCGCAACGATGTTTTTCGCAACCGGCACGTTCGCGCAGGACAGCGCCAAACAGGA
>DASRLB010000506.1:0-3699 GCA_035648695.1 Acidobacteriaceae bacterium
TGAAAAAGGTATACTAAGAGGGTGACTAACTCGATCGCCGATCCCGCAAACGTCAGCCAGTCCACCGGCGAGTCCAACACTACCAAGCGCATCCTGCTATTGAAGCCGAGAGGCTTCTGTGCGGGAGTGGTGCGCGCCATCGATATCGTGCAGATTGCGCTGGATACGTTTGGCGCGCCGATATATGTGCGTAAGGAAATTGTCCATAACAGCTATGTTGTGAATGATTTGGCGCAGAAGGGCGCAATCTTTGTAAGCGAGCTGGACGAAGTTCCTGCAGGTGCGCGCGTGATTTATTCGGCACACGGCGTGTCGCCGGCGGTGCGGGAGCGGGCGAAAGAACGTGGGTTGAAGGTGATCGACGCGACGTGTCCGCTGGTCACGAAGGTGCATATTGAGGCGATCAAGTTTGCCAAGCAGGGCTATTCGCTGATCCTGGTGGGGCATCGCGACCATGAGGAAGTGGAAGGCACGCAGGGCGAGGCGCCGGACGTGACGCAGGTGGTATCCACGGTGCAGGAAGTGGATGCGCTGGTGGTTCCGGACCCGGACAAGGTGGCGTACCTGACGCAGACGACCTTGTCGTTGGACGAAGCGCGGTACATGATCGAGGCGTTGAAAAAGAGGTTTCCCAACATCGCCGGCCCTCATGCGCAGGACATCTGCTATGCGACCGAGAACCGCCAGACTGCGGTGAAGAACGTGGCGCATGGGGCGGATGTAGTGCTGGTTGTGGGTTCGCGGAACAGTTCCAATTCGAACCGGCTGGTAGAGGTTTCTCAGAAGCTGGGGACGAATTCGTATTTGATCGACAAAGCTGACGACATCCGGCCTGAGTGGATCGAGAACGTGAACACTGTAGCAATTACCGCCGGGGCGTCCGCTCCGGAGGTCCTCGTACAGGACGTGGTGCATTACTTGCAGGGCAAGGGTTACGGGTCGGTAGAAGAGATCGAAGTGATGCCTGAGAATGTGCGCTTTGGCCTTCCTCCCGAAATCATCAAGGCGATCGGCTCGACGCCGGTGCAACAGCCTAACGCGTAAGGCTAAGAGAACGGTCGTCCCGAGACTTTGGGGCCACCGCGGGAATTTCAGTAGCCCATGAGCGCATTTCTTTCCAATCCGCAAAAGAAATCCGGGGCCGTGAAAACGGCGACGGCGCAGCCGCGCTTCGGGCGGATGGACCTGGGGATGGACCATGTGATCGCTGGGATAAAGCGGTCGTGCGAGTGGCTGCTAGGGCAGCAGAACGAGGCCGGATACTGGTGTGGAGAACTCGAAGCCGATGTGATGCTCGAGGCTGACTACATCTTTATGCATACGCTGCTGGGGACGGGCGATCGCGGCAAGATGAAACGGGCGATCAATGAGATTCTGCGCCACCAGAATGAGGATGGCGGGTGGAGCCTTTATCCCGGCGGGCCGTCGAATATCAACTATGGCGTGAAGTGCTACCTGGCGCTGAAACTGATGGGCTGGACCGCGGACCAGCCGCAGATGGTGAAGGCGCGCGAGAACGTGCTGTCGCTGGGCGGCGTGATTGAGTGCAATACGTTTACGAAAATTTACCTGTGCTCGCTGGGGCAGTACGACTACGACGCGGTGCCGGCGATACCTCCGGAGATTGTTCTTTTTCCGAACTGGTTCTACTTCAATATTTACGAGATCAGTGCGTGGTCGCGCGGGATCCTGGTGCCGCTGTCGGTCATTTATGCGAAGAAGCCGTTCAGGAAGATTCCCGCGGAACAAGGGATCGAGGAACTGTTCATCGGCGGCCGCAAGAACTCCAATCTGCATTTGCGGTGGGACAAGAAGCATACGTTTTCGTGGCGGAATTTCTTTATCTTTACGGACCGCGTGGCGCACTGGTCGGAGCGGGTGCATATTCGTCCGCTGCGGAAGATGGCGCTGAAGAAGGCGGAGAAGTGGATGCTCGACCGCTTTGAGCGGTCGGATGGGCTGGGCGCGATTTATCCGGCCATGCTGAACGCGATTGTGGCGCTGCATACACTGGGGTACACGGCGGACGATCCGCAGGTGATTCGGGCGGTGGACGAGTTTGAGAAGCTGGGGATCGACAACCCTGAGGGCGAGGAGAATTATCCGACGCCGACGTTCCGGATGCAGCCGTGCTTTCCTCCGGTGTGGGACACGGCGCAGTGTCTTTCGACGCTGGGCGAGGCGGGGATTTCGAAGACCGATCCTCGGATGCTGCGGGCGGCGGACTGGCTGCTGTCCAAGGAAGTGCGGCACAAGGGCGACTGGGCGGAGAAGGTCAAGAATGTCGAGCCGGGTGGATGGTACTTCGAGTTTAATAACGAGTTTTATCCGGATGTGGACGATACCGGCGAGGTGCTGCTGGCGCTGAAGGGTGTGGACAATCCTCGTGAGCGGTACCAGCATGAGGTGGAGCAGCGGGCCATCAACTGGGTGCTCGCGATGCAGTGCAAGGGCGGCGGCTGGGCGGCGTTCGATAAGGACAACACGAAGAAGATATTTCAGCACATCCCGTTCGCCGATCACAATGCGATGCTCGACCCGCCGAGCGTGGATATTACCGGGCGGATACTCGAAATGCTGGCGGCGTATGGATATACGCGCGCCGACAAGCGGGTAGAGGCTGCGGTGCAGTTCATTCTGCGCGAGCAGGAACCGGACGGGGCCTGGTTTGGGCGCTGGGGTGTGAATTATTTGTACGGGACGTTCCTGGTGCTGCGCGGTTTGCAGGCGATGGAGATGTCGTACCTCGAAGTGCCGGTGCAGCAGGCCGCCGAGTGGATTCGGATGGTGCAGAATCCCGATGGCGGGTGGGGCGAGACGTGCGGAACGTACGACGATCCGGACCAGCGCGGGATTGGGCCTTCGACGCCTTCGCAGACGGCTTGGGCGTTATTGGGCTTGCTGGCGGCGAACGATACGCGGTCGGATTCTGTGGCCAAGGGTGTTCGCTGGTTGATTCATAAGCAGCATGAGGATGGATCGTGGGATGAACTTGCCGCCGGACGGAATGGTGAGTCTTATTACACGGGTACGGGATTTCCACGGGTGTTCTATCTCGGGTATCACTTGTATAAGCAGTATTTTCCGCTGCTGGCGTTGACGACTTATAAGAAGGCTATGGAGCGCGGAGAAGGTGAAATGCTTCGCCAACTGACTTGACATATCTGCCTCAGGCATGAAATGGTTTGCCAAACCACGAACCACATTTCGCTGGAGAGCTATATTATGCGATTTCATGTGATTTGCGCCACTGTGGCGTTTCCCGTCCTTGCGCTTGCTCAAACGACCAATTCGAGCGCCCCTCCGCACAAACATCGTGTGATTTTCGGTAAGATCGCCGACCCAGCAGAGACTGCAAGGGCGCGTTCCGTTGGTAAAGTGCGGAACAATGCGAGCAGGCCGGTTGCGGACAAGTCCGTTTACGACGGAAGCGGCAGGTTGAGCAAGGTAATCGAGCCCGACGTGCAAGGCAAACTGACGGTCGAGACTGACTTCGGTTACAACGACGCAGGCAAGCTCGTTGCTGTCAATCAGCTTGGGTCCAAGGGATCGGCTGCGCTAACCCGCATTTCTCACGAGAGGTAAGCATGTGATGTTTTTTGCTGATGAGAGTGGGGTAGCTGTGTGTGCTGAGGTGTGTGGGGGATGTGTGGGCTGGATTTTGGTGAGCGCCGACTGATTTTTGCCAACGGATCAGGT
>DASRLB010000507.1:0-19458 GCA_035648695.1 Acidobacteriaceae bacterium
GGCGGCGATGACCGTGGGCGCCGCGGTGTTGGCGGCGTAGGTGGTGTAGATGTAGACCGCGTAGGTGCTCAACGCGTTTCCTGAAGCATCCTTCACCGCGTTGGTCATTTCGAAGTAGTACTGCGAATTCACAGCCAGCGGAGCGCTGGGAGTGAACGTCATCACCCGGCCTGCCGCGTCCAGGGTGACCGTGCCGGTGACCGCGACTTGTCCAGATTGACCATTGGTGCCTTCGAGGTACAACAACACGTCGCTGGTGGTGATGGTCGGGCGGCCCATGGGCTGGCTGAAGGCGGCGGTGATGCTGCCGTTGATGGGCAGGCCGCTCGAGTAGGGGCCAGGGCTGAGCGAGATGACGGTCGGCGGCGATACGGTAGTGGGCTGCACGGTGAACCCGGCAGGAACGGTGTCCACCTCACCGCCGGTGGTGACGACGACGTCACGCGGTCCGAGGGCTGCCGCCGTATCGATGTTGAGAGTCGCGGTGAGAGTCGTGGCATTGTTCACAACGACGGGGCCTGATGTACCTTCCGCAGCTCCGCCCACCGAAATCTTCGGCCCGAAGCTGGCTGTGGTGGTGCCGTTGACCCAGTTGGTGTACTGGCCGTTGATGGTGACGACCACGGTCGCGTTGGGCGTACCGATGTTGGGGTTGATCTGGGTGATGACCGGAGTCCCGGCGAGGACGTTGAATCCGTTACTCAGCGTGACGTTCTCACTGCCCGTGGTGACGTTGACGTTGCGCGCTCCCACCGACGCATTCGCGGCGACCGTGATGTTGGCGGTAAGCATCGTGGTGCTGTTGACGGTTACGGTGTTGACGGTGACGCCGGAGCCGAAGCCGACCGTGGATGTGCCCTGCGTAAAGCTCGTGAAAGCGCCGTTGACAACGATGTTGGCCGTCGCACCGGCCTGCGCCGAGCTCGGCGTAGTGGACACCAGGCTGGGCAGGCCGGCCAGGACGGAGAAGCCGCCGACAATCGAGGCGGTCTGACCGTTGGTCGTGACGGTGATCGTCCGGGAAGAGATCGATGCCGTCTGGCTGATGGTGATACTCGCCGTCGCGTGAACCGAGTCGCTGACGGTCAGGGAATTGACCGTGATGCCGGCGCCGAAGTTAGCCACACTGGTCCCGTTGACCCAGGAAGTCAAGAGCCCGGTGAGCGCAACGGAGAGGTTGGTATCGCCCTGGTGTCCGGTAGGCGGATTGACGTTGGAGATCGTCCCATTGCCCGAGCCGACCGAGAACCCTCCCAGGATGGTCGCAACTTCCCCACCCGTTGTGAGGGTGACGTTATACGCGCCGACAGGTGTCGAACTCGGAATGGAGACGGTCACGTTGGCGTGCGATGCATCGGTCACGCTGAAGCTTGTGACAGTGATCCCGCCGCCGAAAGAGGCTGTAGTGATAGCGCCAAGGGCCCCGTTGCCGTTGAAGTGGGTCTGGCTGCCGGTAACCACTAAGTTTACCGTCGTGTTCTGCGCGCCGATCGCCGGGTTCAAACCGCTGATAGCCGCCGGACCTAAAGTCACACGGAAGGCGTTCGTGAGCGAAACCCCTTCAGTCCCCGTGATGACGGTCACATTGCGGTAACCCAGGTTCGCCGTCGGTTGCACGGTAACGTTGGCAATCAGTGAGGTCGCCGAGGACGCGGTCACCGAATTGACGGTGACGCCCGCGCCGAAGTTAGCCACGCTGTTGGCCGTCGAGAAGTGCGTGAAGTCGCCCGTAAGGGTGACGTTCTGCGTTGTCCAGCCCTGCGGGCCGCTGCTGGGAACAACGGCGAGCAATTCCGGCTGGGTCTGTGTGATGTTGAAGACATTGATTCCGGTCGCGACTTCGCCGCCGGTGGTTGCCGTCACCGAAATCTGGCCCGCGGGCGCATAGTTCGAGACGGTGATGTTCGCCGTGATGAGTGTTGCGCTGTTCACCACGAAGCTGTTGACCAGGACGCCCGGGAAGCTCAGCGTCGTGATGCCGGTCTGCCAATTGGTGTTGGTGCCGGTGATCTGCACGGACAGAGTCGCGCCCTGTCCGGCGGTGTTCGCGACCACGCTGTTGATGACTGCCGGTCCGGGTGAGACGTAGAACACGTTCGACAGACCGAGCACCTGCGATCCGTTGGTCACGGTCAGGCTGCGATAGCCGACCGGGGTGGTGGGCATGACGTAACCGCTGACCGTCAGCGACTGCGGGCTGGTGACGTTCACGTTGGTAAGAACCACGCCGGCGCCATAGCTGATGGTAGGCGGAGTCGCAGCCGACCAGGTTGTCTGCTGCGCCAGGATCGTGAACGTGGCGCTGCTCTGCTGCGGCAACGAACCCGGTCCGGAGGAGAGCAGGTACGGAGTGCCCGCCGTGATGACGAATCCGTTGTTGATGCTCGCCACTTCACCACCGGTCGTAGCACTGACGTAGGTTGGACCTTCCGAAGCCAATGCTGGAATGCTCAGTGTCAGTGTGGCGCTGGTATACCCGGTCACATTGGTGCTGGTCACAGTGATGCCCGAACCGAATTGGAAGATGGTCGATCCATTCCAGTGCGTGTTCTGGCCGGTGACGACCACGCCCGCGATGGTGGTGCCTTGCGCGGAGATGTTCGGATTGATGGCCGCGATCAGCGCCAGACTGCGCGTAACCGTAAAGCCTGCACCGCTCACCGTCTGTGCGATGGGCGCCGCATCCGGTGTGGATGCGACCACACTGCGGCCGCCGGTCTGGGCCAGTTGGTCGATGCTGATGCTCTGGGTCGCGATCGTCGGCCCGAGGATCACCGGCGGTCCGTTGACGGTGATGCCGGGACCGAAGCTGAAAGTGGTGGTGTTGTCGAAGGTCGTGTACTGACCAATGATGTTGACGTTGATGTTGGTGCCGCCCTGCAACCCTGAACCTGGATCGACGACGCTCAACTCGGGCTGCGCGATGACCACATTGAAGTTCGCGCTCTCGGTCTCGGTTCCGGTCGTGAAGACGACCAGGTTGGTTTGCGCCGTGGTTGCTGTGACGGTGAGGTTGCACAGAGCGCTGGTCTCGCTCAGCACCTGGCAAGTATTTACCTGGATGCCGCTGCCGAAGCTGAACTGGGTTCCTGAGATCGGGTTCGGGTCCCAATGCGTGTTGAGACCGGCGAAGGAGACGTTCAGCGTCTGGCCGGGCAGCGCCGTGGACGGAGTCTCGTACCAGATGATCGGAGTCGGCGGAGGAGGAGCTCCGGGCGAGCCGGGAGCGGCAGCCACCCGGAAGTTGCCGGTAAGAACCTGGGTCCCCGTTACCGCGGTGAACGCGTGATAACCAAGGGTCGCGGCGCTGTCGACGCCCAGCACGGCTTCGATGTTGAAGTTATCGTCCACCTGGTAGGAAGACACGGTGACGCCTGGGCCGAAGTGAAGCGTAGTCGTCCCCGGAGCCCACAGCGTGTAGATACCGTGGATCGTCACTTCAACCGGGCCGTCTCCGGTGTTGGCGCCGCCGGGAGAGATATAGGCGATGGCCGGTACACCGCCGGTCACCACGAATGCTCCGCTATCGGTCAGCGACTCGCCCGCGGTCCCCATGAAGATGGAGCGCGCGCCGGGATTGGCCGTCGGAGAAATGTTCATATCCACCGTGGCGCTGGTGGAGCTGTTCACGATCACCGAATTGATGGTGAGGTCGGAACCGCCGCCCGCGATATAGAACTGGGTAAAGTTCTGCTGCCAGTGAGTGTTGTTGCCGGTGATATTGAACACTATCTCCTGGCCTTCATTGCCGGTATTGGGAGAAACCTGGCTGATGATGGCCGGGCCAGTGGTGATCGTAAAGGCGTTGGCGCTGACGATCTCGCTGCCGGTACCGGTATTCGATCCCGGTGCGCACCCCTGGTAGGTGATGCCCGCAGGTTGCAGACTGCATGGGACTCCGGGCGTAGTCACCGTGACCGTTCGTCCGCCGGCATACGACAACGGATCGATCGTGATGTTGGCGGTGATCTGCGTCGGAGATTGTTGCGTCACGCTGTTGACCACGATGCCGGCGCCGAACGTGGCTGTGCTCAGGCCGCTGAAATGCGAGTACTGGCCGGTGAGCTTGACGTCGATTCCGGTGGCTGTAGGTGTGAGGTAGAGTTGCGCTCCCTGTTGGGCCTGGTTCGGGTTAGCTTCGGTAAGCGTGGCCTGGTTGGGAATGACGGTGTACGCAAATTGCTGCGACGCAACTTCGCCGAAGGTCGAAACGGTGACGGTCTTGAAGCCCGGAGTCGCACTGGTACTCGCGGCAAACGTCGCGGTCAGGGTCGTCGGACTGGTAACGACGATGTCTGCTGTGGGGACGCTGAGGCTCGAATCGCCGAAGCTGACCGAGGTGACGCCCTGTTCGAAGTGCGTGGCCGAGCCAACGATGGTAAGCGTACCGGTGCTTCCCGCCGGAGTCGCTGGCGCTGAGACGGAGTTGATCTGGGCCGCGCCTGTCTGCACGCAGAGGTTGTCCAGGATCGGCGCGGTCGAAACCTGCTCGCCGCCCGTCGTGATGGTGAGGACATGGCCGCAAGGGAAGGTGTAGTCGACATACGCCAGCACATTGATGGTGGCGTTCACCGTCATGGTGTTGTTGTCGGCCACGCTGAACGAATTCACCGTGATCTCGCCCGGGAAGGTCTCGTTGAATGCCACATTGGTGGTTGGGCCAAAGTGCGTAAAGCGGCCCAGCACCTGGATGTTCACGGTGGCGCCCTGCTCACCCGAGTTCGGGGAGATGGCAAGCAGCTTCGGGAAGCCTTCTTCGATGTCGATGGCCTGCTGCAGTGTGACCGACTCGCCGTCGGTATAAGTCGTCAGCGACGCATAGCCCACCGGCGAGTTGGACAGTACCGTGATCTGCACGGTCGCTGTGGTCGGGCTGGTGATCGTGAGAAGATCCACAATCACACCGCCGCCGAAGTTGAACGTGGTGTCGCCCTGCAGCCAGTGGGTCCCCACTCCGACAACGTTCAGCGTGGTGGTTTGCAGTTGTCCAACCTCATACGGAACTCCGCTACCGGAGCCTCCGTTGCAGAAGTTGGCGATTTCAAGACCATTGGCGTTGCAGGTGAACGTAGGACCGACGCTCTGGATATACGCCGCGCTCGGAGTGACGCTGAATCCGACGCCGCCCACGATCTCGGTCCCCGTAATCATAGTGACGCTGTTGCCGCCGACGGGAGCGGTCGGAGAAACGGCGATGGTTGCCGTGGCCGTGGTGGCGCTGGTGATGGCCAGATTCGACACCGTCACGCCCGCGCCCAAGATGGCTTCGGTGGGGTTGGGGCATGTCGCACTGATGCCGCACCAGTGTGTCAGCGATCCGGTGATGGTTACGTTTTCGGTTGAGCCCTGCGGAGCGCTGGATGGCACGACGCTCAAAAGCGTCGGGCTGGCCGGAGGATCGACGGAGAACGCGCCCAGCACCTGCTCTGAACCCGTAACCTGCTCGTTGCCGGTGTTCACATAGACGGTCTGATATCCGGGCTGGGTGCTGGCCGGAGCGCTGTTGAACGTGAACGCCGTGGTGATGTTCGCGGTCAGGTGAGTGTTGTCCTGCACGCTGACGCTGTTCACCGTGATCTCCGGTCCAAACAGGACAGTGGAGGGTGGTACTCCGGCTGGGCACGGGGTCGCAACGTTGTCGCAGAAGTGCGTGTTCAGGCCGACAAGAGACACGTTCAGCGTGGTGTTCTGCGGAGCGCGCGGCGGGCTGACGCTGATGATCGCAACCGGTTTGCTGGTTACGTTGAAGTACGTGGTCACAGTCTGCGAGCCCGTCGTGATGGTCACCAGTCGCGAGGTTGTGGCGGCGCCCGCGGCGATCGTGACCGTCGCCGTAGCGCTGATCGCGCTGGTGACCTGGAAGTTGGACACGGTCACGCCCGCGCCGGCGACGACCGGCGTCTGCGTGTTGAGGTTGGAGTCGGCGTTGCCCTCCGACCATGTGGTGAACTGGCCGTTGAAGGTGACGTTGAAGGTGTTGACGCCGGAGTTCGGGACCAGGCCATTCGCCGGGGTCATCATCATCGACGGCGTGTTGGCGTAGACGTGGATCGTCGCATTCACGATCTGCCCGCCGGTGGCAATGTAGAACGGATAGTTGCCCGGAGGCGTATTGGTCGGCACCGAAATATTCAGCGAAGCCGACGTCGGGCTGTTCACCGTGATCTCGTCCACGTTAGGCGTCGGTACGATCTCCGGATAGAACTGCGACGTCGACTGCGGCTGGTTCCAGATCGTATTCACGCCCGTCACCGCCAGCGTCACCTGCCCGCCCTGCGGAACGTTGTTCGGCACCACGCTCACGATGGCTGCATTCGATGGGTTTACCGTGAAGCTGAACGGGAAGATCTCCACGTTGTTCGAAGCATCCGTGCTCGTCAGCCGCGCCGTAAGTCCACCCGTCGGCGCAGTCTGGTTGATCGAGATGTTTACCGTCGCCTGGTGTGGATTGTTGACGGTAATGCTGTTCACCACGATCTGGCCGGTAAAGTCCGCCAGCATCGAGGCCCCCCCCGTCGTGCTGAAATCGGTAAAGGCGTTGCCGGTAATCACCACGTTCAGGTTGCTCTGGCCCTGCGTTCCCGCAGTCGGAGCCACCGACAGCAACGCCGGCGTCGAGCCCGTCACCGTAAAGCTGTTCGGCAGCGTTTCGATCTCACCGCCCGTCGAAACCGTAACGTCCTGCGTTCCCGGCGTAGCCGTGCTCAGCGCAACCTCCGCCGTGGCCGTCGTCGCGGAGGTCACATGAACGTCGCCGACGATGACGCCGCCGCTGATCGATACCTGGGTGGCATTCTGCTGGAAGTGGGTCCCGACCGCCGTCAAGGTGATCGTGCCGGCGAAGCTCTGCGGCTCCACGTTCGGGCTCACGCTTACCAGCGTCGATCCATTGCTCGTCACCTGGAACGCGCCCGCCGTGGAGCTCGCATACTCTCCACCCGTCACCATCGTGATGGTGCGCGGCCCAACCGTCGTCGTGTTGCTGATGGAAATATTCGCCACCGCATCGGTCGGGTCGGTAATCGTCAGCGAGTTGATCGTGATTCCCGTGCCGAAGTTGACGAACGTCGTTCCCTGGATAAAGTGCGTTCCCGTCGCGGCGAGCGCCACATTCAGCGTCTGGCCCTGTGCCCCGTTGCCCGGGTTCACCACGGTGATGTCGTGCATGTTGTCCGGGTCGAAGATGGTGAACGCGGAGTTCAGGAACGCCGATTCCGATCCGGTCTTGACCGTGATGTTGCGAGCCCCGTACGTCACCGCATTGGCCCCTATGACCAACGTGGCATGCAGTACGTTGTTGCTGACGGCGGAGACACCGGTTACCGTGATGTCGGAAGGAATGCTGGAACTGTCGGTATCGACAAACGTGATTACCGAAGAATTCGTGAAGTGCGTAAACCCATTGCCCGTGATGACCACCGGAACGCTGGTGCCCGCGCCTCCAACGCCCGGCTGCACCTCTGCCACGGCCGCCTGCGGATTGCCGACCGACCCAGTCAGGCTTACCGCCAGCGGCGATCCGATCGCCGCCGAGTCCGCAATGCTCAGGGCGCTGTTATCGGCCCCGTTGTTGGCAGTGAGGCTGGGCGCGAAAGACACCGATATCGTGCATGTAGAGTTGGCGTTGATCGTTCCGCTGGAACAACTGCTGTTGGCGGTGTAATCGCCCGGCAGGTTCAGCGCAAAGGTCTCCGGCTGCGACTCGTGGTTGGTCAGCACCACGCTCTTGGGCGTGCTGGTTGTTCCCTGCGGCTGCGCCGGGAAGATCAGCGCCGTCGGCAGGACCGTCAGCGGAGAAGTGCCGATGCCCGAAAGGTTGATCACCTGCGGACTGGTCAGGGCGGAATCGTTCACCTGCAGTTGACCCGTGCGCGTTCCTCCGATGGTCGGAGCAAACTGCAGCGTCAGGATGCAAGAAGCTCCGGGCGCAAGCGAATATGGCGGCAGGTTCGGCGGTGTGGCCGGTGTCCCGCAGCTGGTCGACGCCTGCGTGTAATCACCGGTGAGCTGGAAGCTGCCGATAACCAGGGCGGTCGTCGCGTCGTTGTTCTTGATCGTGATCGTCTGGACCTTGCTGGTGCTGCCCACCGGAGCGGTAAAGTTGGTGATCGACAGCGGCGTAACGCTCACCGGGGCGTTCCCGTTGCCGCTCAGCGCGACCGTATGCGGCGAAGTCGCAGAATCGTCATGGATGGTAAGAGTCGCGGTCCTCGCTCCCGACAGGCTGGGCGTAAACGTAACCGGCAGAGTGCAGCTAGTCGTAGGCGCGATGTTGGCGCATGGGTTGGTCACTCCGAAGTCGCTGCTGTTGGCGCCGCTGATCGCCGTTCCGGTAATGTGCAGCGTCTTGGTCGCCTGTACGTTTGTCACCTTCACTGTCCGGGCGGGGGTGCTCGTTGTTCCCACCAACTGCGCAGCGAACGCGATGGAAGTCGGCGAGATTGTGACAGGCGCAACCCCGGCACCGGTCATCGCGATGCTGATGGGGGCGTTCGGTGCAGGCGCATTGGTGGTGATTACGAGGTTCGTTGCCGGTACCGCTCCCAGGCTTGCCGGGGTAAGCGTGACGCCGACCGTGCAGGTCGCAGCCACCGCCAGCGTGGTTCCGCAGGTGGTCGACGGATCGACGTTATACATCGCGGAAGAAGGCGTAATCGATACGAGACCGAGGGGCGTGGCCTGATTGTTCTTGAGCGTAAAGCTCTTGACCACGCTCGGAGCACCGACCGCAACGTTCCCAAAGGCCAGCGAACTCACGCTCGCCGTGGCCTCGGCGATTCCCGTGCCGGTCAGGGGCACCGCCAGAGACTGACTGGGGTTGGTCGTCACGATAGCGACTGAACCTGCCGGGGCCACTCCCAGGGCAGCCGGAGTGAACGTGAGCGAGACGGTGCAGATGGCTCCCGGAGCCAACGAGCTTCCGCATGTCGTCGCAGGGTCGATGGCGTATCCGCCGGCGGGCGCCGTGATCGAGGTAATGCCAAGCGTGAACGGAGCCAGTTGATTGTTCTTCAGCGTGAAGCTCTTAATGATGCTCTTCTCACCGGCCACCACGTTGCCAAAGGCCTCAGTTGTCGCCGAAATGGTCGTCGGATTGACACCCGTGCCCGTCAACGCCACGGACAGAGATTGAGCCGGGTTGGTCGTGATGATCGCCAACGAACCTGCCGGCGCTGGTCCGAGAACGGCCGGAGTGAAGGTTAACGCGATGATGCAGGAGGCGCCACCGGCAAGGGAGTTGCCGCATGTGGTGGCGGGATCGACGGCGAATCCACCGGCTGGCGCCGTGATCGAAGTAATTCCCAGCGTCAGCGAAGCCAGTTGATTGTTCTTCAGCGTGAAGCTCTTGACGATGCTCGTCTGGCCGACAACCACATTGCCAAAGGACTCAGCCGTCGCTGACTGCGTCGTCGGATTGACGCCCGTGCCGGTGAGAGCGACGGACAGCGATTGACTCGGGTTGGTCGTCACGATCGCCAACGAACCTGCCGGCGCTGGTCCGAGAACGGCCGGAGTGAAAGTTAACGCGATGATGCAGGAGGCGCCACCGGCAAGGGAGTTGCCGCATGTGGTGGCGGGAGCGACGGCGAATCCACCGGCTGGCGCCGTGATCGAAGTAATTCCCAGCGTCAGCGAAGCCAGTTGATTGTTCTTCAGCGTGAAGGTATGGATCGCGCTCGTCTCGCCAACGACCACGCTGTAAAAAGCTACCGTGGTCGCCGATAGCGTCGTCGGATTGACGCCCGTGCCGGTGAGAGCGACGGACAGAGATTGACTCGGGTTGGTCGTCACGATTGCCAACGAACCTGCCGGCGCCGCTCCCAGCGCGGCCGGAGTGAAGGTCAATGCGATGGTGCAAGTTGCACCTGAGGCCAGCGTGCCGCCGCATGTGGTGGACGGGGCGACGGCGTATCCGCCGGCCGGCGGGGCAATCGAAGAAATGCCCAGCGTAATCGGAGCCAGTTGATTGTTCTTCAGCGTAAAGCTCTTGATCGCGCTCGTCTCGCCGATAGCCACATTTCCAAAGGCTTCAGCCGTCGCCGAAATGGTCGTCGGGTTTATGCCCGTACCGGTGAGGGGAACGGTATTCGGGCTGTTCGCGGCATCATGGGTGATCGACAGCGATCCCGTCGTGAGGCCAAGCGCAACCGGCGAAAATGTAACGAAGACCTTGCACGACTGGAGGGAGCCCAGGGTGGCCGGAGACAGCGGGCACGTCGTGCTGCTGACCGCGAAGTTGCCCGACGCGGCAATCGTGGAGATCGTCAACGCCGTAGCCTGGGTGTTCTTGAGCGTCACCGACGACGCCGCGGAAACCTCATTCACCACGGTCGACGGTAGTGTGACGCTCGTCGGTGTGACGGTGGTTTGGGCCGATGCAAGCGCCGGGGAACAAATCCAGGTCAGTGCTGTCACGAAAAAAACGGACAACGTACGAATAGGCCTCATGGGCTCAAAGGTGTTCATAAAATGGCATCCTTCCGCCTTTGCGCTGAGTAGGGCGCAAAGCGAGATAGCGATATAGCGATATAATCTGCGCCGCCTTATGCCTGGGCCATCCTGGTCCTCAAAGCAAAGCGAACTGGGTAAACGATACGGAGGTACGGGGACCCGGAAACAGGCGCTGAACGTCATCCAAGGCGGGACCGCACAGGACTTTCGGTGCGGTGAAACGGAAGATCGTACGCGCCCAGAGTTTGTAACACCGCCGAACGGAAAACACAATCGATTTTTTACCGATATTTTTCCACAGGCATAATGCGGTTGAAAAACTCACGGTTCCGGACGCCTGATCTGGCCGGCGAATGCCCCTATATTATGGAGTCCTTCTGTGGCGCAATCTGCAGTTGTCAGACAGGAAGATCGCGCCGGCGGAGACGTATCGCCGCCCGTGGCACTTTCATTCTCCCGACATCATGAGCCAATACAATCAGTAACTTACGGCCTCCTAATCGGAGGCCGTTTCATTTTGGACAGGGAATTAGATCGCGCCTGCCATGCGTATCTCTCTGCGGAGAGGCTTTCTCCCAGGAGCAATCGCTACTGTATGTTGATGGGGACGGTGAACGAGCGCGAGGTCGTGCCGCTCGTTCCCGTAACGATAACCGAAGCAGGGCCGGCCGGGACGGGCGTGAAGAACTGCACCAGGTTGCCTCCGCCGCATCCGCTGGCCGTGACCAGCCATCCGAAAACGGCCATCGCGAGCAGCATCTGCGAAAGCTTGCGGCGCTTGCGGAACAGCGGAAACAAGGCCAGCAGACCCAACGGCAGCATGGCGTAGACAATCCCGTTGGAAGAACGGTCGATACTGCTGGTGAAACCGATCGGCAGGGTTCCCGGGGTCGATACGGAAATCGTGCTGGTCAGGGTGGTCTTGCCGGTCAGGGTCAGCGATGCAGGCGACACGGTGCAGGTGATGTAATTGGCCGGAGCCGTGCAGGTGAGGTTCACCGTTGTGGTCGATCCGAGGATGGGCGCCACATATACGATGGCCTGTTCCGGTGTCGCTGCCTGTTCGCCTGTCACGGTTGCGTCACCGCCCGGGACGATGCCCGGAACGACCAGGATCGGCGAGGTGGTCGACGTTACAGTGTAGTCCGTCTGGTCGACGATCAGCGACGTGGGAGTCGATGTGGTATCGGCAACCGTGAAGTTGAAGTCGCCGCTGTAGCTGAAGGTATACACATGCGTTCCGAGCGTTGCGCTGGTCGGCGTGTAGGTGGCGACACCTACCGGCACGCTGCCGGAGCCCGCGGCAGGCGTCAAGTTCAGCGTGATGGGGGTGTTGGTGACTACGGCGCCCGTACCAGTCGACGTGATTGGCGTGAACGTGTCGGTCATGGTGAGGGTGCCGCTCGGCGTACCGTAGTAGGTCGCCTGCGGCGACACGGTGATGGTGACAGTTGCTCCGCTAAGCCCAGTGGGCAGCACGGCGGTCGCCGCCTGCGTCACCGCGATCACTGGCGCCGCCTTCGTCACGACCAGCGACCCGTCGGTGATCTTTACGCTGTAGTTATTGATCTTGTCGTAGCTAGATCCCTTCGTGGGAATCGAGAGGGTGGGCACGATGGTGTATGTTCCGACCGGCTGCAAACTGGAGTGCGCAGGGGTGAAGTCATACCCGGGCGTATCGCCGTTCACGAGGCCGGTGGTTGTCGTTGCCGGCGGCCCGTAGGAGATATCCGGGGCGCCGTAAGGTTCCGTGAAGTTCGGAACCACTACGGTGAGGGGGGCCTGGTTTTCCGTGACCGTCGCTGGAGCGCCAGTCGATGTGACCGCCGCAGGGACGGTGTAGCTTTCTGCGTTGCCGCCGGTGAGTACCGCAGTGATGGGATACGTCCCAACGGGGCTGGACGGAGTGGCGTTCGAGGTAAACGTGATCGTGATGCCTGCCTGGTCGGCCAGCAGGATTCCGGTGACCGTGCCTGTAATTGCGGGCACCGCCCCGCCATAGGTATAGGAGACCGAGTTGGCGACGACCGTTACCGGCAGACCCTGCACGGTGAAGGTAAACGGAGCGGCGTTGGTCGGGCTATTGTACGTATCGCCGCTGTACACGGCGTTGATGACATAGGTGCGCGCTGCCAGCAGGTTGTTGAGCGTGAGAGTCGTCGTCGACGTGCTGCCGGTGGTTGTCAGGTTGGCGATCACCGGCGTCTGCGCGACGCCATTGACCGTGTAATTGAAGGTCACGGTGCCGGTGGGCGGATTTGGGCCGTTGGGCTGCGTTGCCGTAAGAGTGATGGTTGCCGGTGAACCGAATACCGGGCCGCCGGCCGGCGCTGTGACCGCCAGGCTGATCGCCGCCAGCGGATTCTCGCCCGTTCCACTCAGCGAAAGGCCGGCTGCGCCGCCCTGAATGCTGGCGGACGCGGTAAGCGGGCCGTTGACCACCGGCTGGAAGCCGACCGTGACAGCGCAGTGCAGGCCGCTGGTGAGCGTGCCCAGCGGGAAGTTGCCGGCCGCACACATGTCGCTTTCGCTAAAGTCCGCGGTCGCGCCGGTGACGGTGGCGAATGGCAATGTGGGTGTGAGTGGCGAGGTCCCAATGTTGGTCACGTTCAAAGACACCGTGGACGCAGGCGCGAACTGTGCGACTGTGCCAAAGTTCACCGGCACTTGCGTGCGGTTTTCGTAGACGACGCGATTGTTTCCGGTGTCGGCAACATAGACATTGTTGTTGGCATCCAGCGCCAGGCCGCCTGGAGAGTTCAGGCCGGTGAAGCCAAGCGTGATAGGTTCGCTGCCCGGGCCCGATCCAGCCGGCAATTCCTGGACGGTGTTCGAAGCGGCATCGCTGACGTAGAGGTTCCCCGCAGCGTCGACGGCAACTCCCGTTGGCTTGCTAATGGGCGCGGAACCGAAACTGATGAGCGAGGTCGGCGAAGCGATAGCTGTGCCACCGGTTGGAACCTGGAGGTCGCCGCCGCCGGCTGCGATCTCGACGATGCCGTTGCCGTTGCCGGAGTCAGCCACATAGATATTGCCGGCGGTGTCGACCGCAACCCCTACTGGCGTCACGAATGTCTGCGAGCCGGCGTAATCGAGCATCGGGACCGGCGCCAGTTCTCCGAAGGGCGAGATCTGCACCACGCGGGCGTTGCCTGTGTCTGCCACATAGACATTGCCGATAGCGTCGACGGCGATGCCCTGCGGCGCCTTCAACGCCGTCGGGCTGTTGAGGCCCGTGGACAGCACCGTCTGCGTGCCGCTAAGCGCGGCAACCTTTACAACGCGGTTATTGCCGGTGTCGGACACGTAGACGTTGCCGGCGGGATCGACCGCGACACCTTGGGGGGCTTTGAAGCCGGACCCGACGCTCGTGGTTGCGCCGCCGCCCGCGGCGGTCTCGGTGATGCGATTGTTGGCCGGGTCGGCAACGTAAACGTTGCCCTGCGAATCGATGGCCAGGCCGGTCGCGCTGCCGAGGCCGGTGACCGCAACGGTCGAGGGCGCGCCACCGTCAACCGCGATCTCGGGCCCGCCCCCAATGCCGGTAAGAGAAAAGTTATACGTTCCGCCGGCGGTTGTGGCCTGCAAGGTGGCGATGCGCGTGCCAACGGCCGTCGGGCTGAAGGCGATGGTGACGTAGCACTCAATGCTGTTGTCGCGAATCGTGTAGTTGGAGCAACTCACGTTGCCGATGGTGAAATCCGATGCAGCATCCAGTATCTTGAACGCGCTGGTATCGCTCGCCGTGGGCAGGTTGGACGGATCGAAATGCAGTTGGAGCGTCTGCGACAACGAGGCGCCGAGATTGGTTGAGGCAAATTGGTTCCCGATCGAGACCTTGCGAACGATGTTGTCGGCAATGTCGGAAAAATACAGGTTGCCGGCGGCATCGAAGGTGATGTATCCGGTACCCGCGGTGCTCATTTTGGCCTGCTGGATGGAACAGCCGTCCCCATAGGCGTCGTAATTCTGCGGGCCGGAGGTGCCGGAACAATAAACCGGCGCGGCGAGTGTGCCCGCGGGGGCTACCTGGCTGGAGTTCAACAGGCCCGGCATGATGCGCGTTGCCATCTGACTGTTGGCATCGACGCGATATATCGTCTGCCAGTGGGTGTCCTCCATGTAGACGTTGCCGAGAGGGTCGACTGCGATGGACGCGGGACGAAGAGCGATGTTGTTTGTCGCGTTCGCCTGGATGCCGGGCTCCAGCGCGACGGGCGTTACAGGGGTGACCGCGTTGTTATAGCCGGTCTGATACGTGCTGGTGATGTTGTTGATGACTTCGTACCAGCCTCCAATCGTAGGAGTGAGTCCGCTTTCCAGATTCAGCAGGTGGGCGAGCGGGGCGCCGCCGGCATACGCGACGCCGCCGTAGATGGAACCCGTCGCTCCCTTGGTGTTGACCTGGTAGACGTTGCCGTACTGGTCCGCGGTCATGCCGGCCAGCACGTTATAGAGAGCGCCTGTGGCCGGACTGCCCCAGGGCGGAACCGACGACGGGCAGGACACCGTCAGCACCGCGTTGCAGCCTACCACCGGGGCAACAAAACCGGGCTGGACCGTTACACCGAGAATGGTCTGCGGGACGCCCTGGGTGTTGATGACTTGCACGACGTTATTGGCGAAGTCCTGTACATACAAGTTGCCCGCGGCGTCGATCCCCATCTGTAGCGGATCGTGGAACTTGGCCGCCGTGGCGAGCACGTTGGACACGGCCCCGCTGGACGAGGTGCATCCGCCCACCTTGGGCGTGGAGGTGCCGGCTATGTGGTACACGTATCCCGGCTGCACCGCTGATGCGGATGCCACGGTGCCGGAATCGACCAGGGCGATGAAATTCGCGACTTTCGCTCCGCCGCGGTAAATGACCCACACACCCTGGTAGTTGTAATCGGAGAAGTAGACATTGCCGAAGCCGTCCACGACCAGCCCCTGCATGCGCGAACCGACACGGTTGCCGTAGGCCGGCACGCCATCCGAGCAGCCCGAATTGATGGTGGTGCATGTTGTCCCGGTACACTTGCCCGGAGCAACGCCCGCGATGGTCTCGATGATGTTCGTACGCGGGTTCAACTCGCGGATCAGCGCGTTGGCCTGGTCGGCGATGTACACGTTGCCCACCGAATCCACCGCCAGTGCGTTGGGGCCGTTGAGCGTGGCGCTCAGGCCCGGTACACCCTCACCGCCATATCCGGCCACGGCACTCTGGGTATTCCCCGCGATGGCCGTAACGTTGTAGGGGACAAGCACAGGGGCGACCGTCTGCGCCACGGCCTGCACGCCGGAAAGAAGCAGCACGGCCGCCAGGCCGTGCACCATGGTCTTCAAGGGAACTGTTACTCGGGAGAACATAGACATCACCTGTAAAAATGGAGGTACAAATTGAATCCGCTGCTGTTCGGCTCGTGCGGAGCGGTGGACCGGTTTGTTGCTCGGTGCTGCATCCTTCACTTGAGACCAACCTTGCCGCGGCCACTCCCGCCTTGCGGAGTGTCCTTGCCGGTTGCACTGACTTTGGTTGAGACACCTAAAGGAATTTCAAGCGTTCCAGTTTTGTTCGCGTTCGCGTCGAGAATGCCCATGCGTACGAACAACTCGCCGGCGGGCAGATCGAGGCCTTGCAACAGCTCGAAAGGTCTCTTCTGCAACTCCTGATAGCGGTCGTCGGTGAGTTTCAGGTTGACGGTCTGACTGATGTTCGTGACCGGCTTGCC
Source organism: Acidobacteriaceae bacterium (assembly GCA_035648695.1). GTDB lineage: Bacteria > Acidobacteriota > Terriglobia > Terriglobales > Acidobacteriaceae > Granulicella. Next base: position 16,167 of record DASRLB010000507.1, read on the forward strand.
GTATACGTCGTAAGCGGCGATGTCGAACTCCAGCGTTCCCTGATGGGTGTTGTCCGGGCCGTCTTTGAACGCGATCTGCCGGCCGGGCAGCGAGTATTGAAAGTCGTAGCGGCGCAGCGGTTTCCCGAAAAGTTTGGGATCGAGCGTGCCCAGCACTTTTTCCGTGGGTGGGACGAGGCCGTCGCCATGCGGTTCCACACGCACGGTGAACAGCAGCTGGCTTGAAGTCGGAACACCGCGACCCATCGATGCAGCCATGTTGTTGCCGTATGGTTCCGGAGCTGTGGTTGCGAGCGTGAGACCGGGCGTCATCTCGTTGCGCGCGATGTTGTCGGCGTAGTAGCCATTGCGATACGACAGGTGAACGTTCGGAACGTTTACCTTCACCGTGATCTTGTGAAACCTGCCGTCGAAGCTCGGATCGGGCGGAACATAAGCAATTGTGTAGTAGTTCTCGCCGTTGCTTACGGCCTTGGCAACCGCTTCCTTCAAGCCGTTTGTGTTGTAGTACGCGATGCCCCCGGTGGCATCCGCGACGGCTTCCATCCCCAGGTGGGTCTGGCTGGTCTTCATGTTGAAGTTGGCAATGGCCTTGCCCATGGAGTCGCCGCGTCCGCTGGCAAAGCCGGTCGGAGGATGAACCACGCTCGCAGCCGGGTTCGCCTGCACGCCGTTGGCATCGATGGGATAGACCGCCACCTGAGACGCCGTCAACAGATCGGTCGTGTGCCGCAGGTCTCGGCTGTAGTCGGTCATGGCGGCGAGATCGTTCACGCCTCCCTGAGGGAACACCTGGAGCGGCATGCCATCCGTAAACCAGATGAGGTTCTTGCGGCCCTTGACATCGGCGACATACGCCGCGATCTGGTTCAGGGCCTCCATGGTCATGCGATTCCGCATGTCGGCCTGGAACGAACTCTGCTCGTTCTCAAACTCCTGTAGCGTCGCAGCGGCGTCCGCATCGGCAACGTCGATCAGCGAGTCGATCGCTTCCGGCGTCGCGGTATCGATGAAAGGGGAGGGAAGGGCGCGGTTCTTTTTTGTGTTCAGGGCCGCAAGAAGGACCGAGGTGTCGGAGGTAAAACCCTGTAGCAGGCGAAGATGAGAGGACAGTCCCATGATCGCGATGCGGGTGCCGGGCTGCATGGATTTGAGGTAACGTGTCGCCTCGTCCTTGACGAACACTTGATCGGCGGGCGACGTGTTGAGCGAATCCAACAGCAGGATATTGACCGCCGTCGTCGTCGGCGCGGGCTGCAGATTGGTGTAGATGTGGGGCGGAAGTTTGGGGAACTGGCGCGTCACAAGAGGCGTTGCCGCGCTGTATTCCGTGAAGGCGCGCAGCGCTTGAGGCTTGCCGTCTTCAAGCACGGTGAACGCGCTCCGCGGGATGTTGTGAACGGGATTCTCTCTGGCGTCATAGACCAGCACATCGACGACGGCGAGCCGTGAATACGTTTTCAGGGTGAAGGCGCTCGAAGGGTTTTCCGGCGGCTGTTGCGCGGACCCAGGATTCTGGGCCCGAAGGGCGACAGAGGCTCCCGCAAACGCGACGGCGGCCGCGATGAGAAAGACGCTCTTCCGCTCCGACTTGATCACTCCGCGCTCCCCGTCCGTAAAGGTAGATCGATGGCTTGTCGTGCGTCGCAGGAAGCTGCAACGCGCTTGAAAAATGGCTTCAAATGGCCGAAAAATCCGGCCGACTTCAAATGGAAGACAAATCCGCTATTGAATTCCGAAAACAAGCTAGCACGATCTAGACCGCGTTGGGAAGCAAATTTAGCACGCTCCCGGAAAAAATGTCTCCCGGCGACCCATTTCTCATCTGGAAATATTTTTCCATTGACAATCGCGTCTGGATTTTTTAGTTTGGCGTACGTGCAAAGCCTGCAAGAAACTTCCGTTGCACGGTCTCCGCCGCGAGGACGGGTTTTGCGCAGGACTGGCGAACCGCTTCCGCCTTTATGTTACCTAACAGCCGTTGTTTGGAGTTGCCATGTCCCGATTGACCAAAGCGTATTCGCTCACGGAACCCCGCCGTCGCCCGCGGAACCGGTCGCAAGCCCTTGTGCTGATTCTGCTCTTCGCGGCAGGCTTGTGGTTGCCGCTGGCGCGCGCGCAGCAGGGCGATGGCACCATCCAGGGGACCATCACGGACCAAACCGGCGCCGTAATCCCGAACGCTACAGTTACCGTGACCAATGTTGCGACGGGCGTTGCGGTGAAGCGCGTCACGAATAAGGCGGGCGACTTTAATGCGTCTCCCTTGCAGGCTGGGCACTACCAGGTCCGCGTGGAAGCGAAAGGCTTCCAGAGCCTGCTGCAGCAGAATGTCACTCTCGATTCGCTCCAGACCCTTGGCTTGAATATGAAGATGGTCATCGGTTCGGCGGCCGAAGAAGTCACGGTGACGGACGCTCCTCCCATGCTCGATACGCAGGACGCCTCGATGGGCGGCACCATCGAAAACGAGCTTTACACCGATCTTCCGCTGTCGATGAACGAGGGCCCGCGCGACCCGACGCAGTTTCAATACCTGATGCCCGGCGTGCAGGAGGGTGGGGGGACTACTGGAGTTTTCGGTGGAACTGGCCAGGAATTCCTGAATCAGAACTACATCAACGGCATCCCGGTAAGTTCGATCGCGGCGCAGGGCGATCCGACGACAGTGCGTAACGCAGTTTCTATCGATGCCATCGACCAGTTCCAGGTCAAGACCAACGGCGCGGGCGTTTCCTTTGGCGGCGCGGGTGTGACCAACTACACGATCAAGAGCGGTGGAAACCGGATGCACGGCACGGTGTACGACTACATCCGCAACACCATGTTCGATTCGTGGGGATACTTCACCAAGGTCCCCGGTGCGAATGGATTCGCGCGCAAGCCCGGCGAACATCAGAATGAGTACGGCGCCACGCTCGGCGGCGCCATCGTTCGGGACAAGCTCTTCTACTTCTTCGCCTACGAGGGTTTCCACTACACCAAGATCAGCAACACACCTCAGTATCTGACCATCCCTACGATGCGCGAGCGGCAAGGCGACTTTACGGATGCCTTCGGGTCGGGCGATGCGACCCAGCCCGGTGTCGCAGGCATCTTCGACCCCATCCCCGGCGGCACTCGCAATCAGTTTCACGGTGTGCTCAACGGGACTCCTACGTTCAACGTCATCCCGCAAAACGAGATTTCGAGCATCTCGCAGTACCTGATGTCCGCGCTGCCGACGCCAACCAACCTGTCTACCTCGAACAACTATCTGGCTGGTCTGCCCCTCGAGCAGGACGACTACCGC
>DASRLB010000508.1:0-9601 GCA_035648695.1 Acidobacteriaceae bacterium
ATGTTTGCGGGGACGAGGTCGGCGACGTAGGCCTGGACTGCGATGCTGGAGTTGAAGGCGGCGATGTGGCGGCGGGCGGCTTCGGCTTTGGGGAGGGAGGCGAGGGCGTCGGATTCGTCGAAAAGGATTTGGCGCTGGAGGTTGCTGGGCTCGACAAAGTCGCGGTCGATCAATGTCAGCGTGCCGACGCCGGCGCGGGCGAGGAGGCTGGCGGTGGCCGCCCCGGTTGCGCCTACTCCGACGATGGCTGCATGGGCGGCGCCGAGGTTTTGCTGGCCTTCGGCGCCGATGCCGGGGAACAGGACCTGGCGGGAATAACGGTCGGCGTCGGAGATGGTTGGCGAGTCCGGCATTAGAGGTCAGTATACGAGTGCCTAAACGGGCAACCAAGCGGGGGTTAGCAGAACGGGACACCCCGAGCGAAGGTAAATAGCATCTGTAAGATGAAACCCAGGCGTGTATCTGCAAGGATCGACGCGGGCATGTCTGGGGGCCGACGGTTCCGCGCCACTGCCGGAGACTGTACGGCACGATTTTTCCGGGATTCAGGGTGCAGGCGGTGGCAGGTTGACGATTTCGAGGCGGCGCGCGATTGGCATGGAGGGACGGTCTTTCAGGGCCGGCTTCCGGGCTGTGCGTTTAGCGGCTGCCGTCGTGGCTTTGGTGCTGGTGCCGGTGGGGTTGGCCCAGGGAAATCCGCCGGCGTCGGCGAGCCAGCCGGTGGCGGCTGCGGCGGGCGTTCCGGCGAGCGTGAATCCGGCGGCTCCGGGGAGCGTTCCACAGGCCAGCCACGCTGCTCCCGTTCTCCAGGCCGCGCCGGTGGTCCCTCGGCCGCCGGGGTCGCAGGGGGCGACGGAGTCCGGGCAGCTTGTCGGCGCGAGGCCGGCGCTGGCGACCAGCGTCTGGCAGCAGCGTGGAGAGCAGGTTACGGATGTGCGGTTTGAGGGCGTCGTGTTTTCCAAGGGCGATACGCTGCTCGACCAGTTGACGCAGAAGGCGGGGACGAAGCTCGACCCGGAAGCGGTGCGCGCCGACCTGCGGCGGCTGTTTGCGAGTGGGCGGTATCGCGACATCAGCGTGCGCAGCGAGAAGACCGATGGCGGCATTGCGCTGGTGTATGCCGGGGTCTCGCGGTATTACGTGGGGCGGGTGCAGATTGTGGGTGTGGGGAGCGAACGGCTGTCGTCGATGCTGGAGTTTGCGACCAAGCTGGACCCGGGAACGGCGTATACCGAGGCGCAGGTGCCGGAGGCAGTCGATGGGGTGAAGCAGTCGCTGGCGCGGAATGGGTTCTATGAGGCCAAGGTCGATGTTTCTACGACCAAGGACGACGCGGGCGAGCAAATGAACTTTGTCTTCACGGTGGTGCAGGGGCCGCAGGCCCGGGTTGGCAATGTGGCGATCGAAGGCACCGATGTTGGATTTACGCCGGCGGATTTTCGCAAGAAGGCGAAGCTCAATTGCGGAATTTTCGGGCGAACTTTTTCGCACGATTGCCGTCCCAAGGTGACCAGGGATACGACGTCCGCAGGGCTCGCGAATTTACGCAAGCAGTACCAGAAGATGGACCGGTTGGAGGCGACGGTAAGCGTGCAGAAGGAGACGTACGCGAAGTCGCGGCAGCAGCTCGATTACGATTTTGCGGCGAACCAAGGCCCGGTGGTGAAAGTCGTCATCCTGGGCGCGAAAGTTTCAAAGTCGAAGATGCATTTGCTGGTCCCGGTGTTTGAAGAAGGCGCCGTCGACAACGATCTGCTGAACGAAGGTGCGCACAATTTACGCGACTATTTGCAGCAGCAGGGTTATTTCGACGTGACCGACAAGGTGGAGATCATCGGGCCGGAGACACGCAACGTTACCGTGCAGTACACGGTGGACAAGGGCACGAAACACAAGGTGCTGGCGGTCAATATCAAGGGCAACAAGTATTTCGATACGGACACGATTCAGGAACGGCTGAGCGTGAAGAAGGCCGACCTGTATCAGCGGGCGGGGCGGTTCAGCCAGGCGCTGGTGAAGGCCGATACGGACTCGATCCAGGCGCTGTATCGGGCCAATGGATTCAGCGAGGCGAAGGTTACAGGCAACGCCAAGGACGTGGACAAGAATGCGAAGGGGCAGGCACTGAAGGTCGCCGAGATCGATGTGACCTACACGATCGAGGAAGGCCAGCAGCAGAAGTTCGGGGCGGTGGAGTTGAGCGGGGTCGATCCGTCGCGGCTGAAGATTGTGAAGGGCATGTTGCAGGCGGAGAAGGGCCAGCCGTTCTCGTTGCTGACGCTTTCGGGCGATCGCGATTCGGTGCTGTCGTATTACGTTTCGCACGGGTTCGACCAGGCGAAGGTGGAGATCAAGCAGCAGGTTGAGAGCGCGGACAAGACGGCGACCGATGTGACGCTGACGGTTGCGGAGGGCCAGCAGGTGTTTGTGGACCAGGTGCTGATTTCGGGCGACGTGCGCACCAAGAATTCGCTGATCCAGAGCCAGATGAAGGTCCATGCGGGCGAGCCGCTGGACCAGTCGGCGTTGCTGCAGACGCAGCGGAACCTGTACAACCTGGCGCTGTTCAACGAAGTGAATGCGGCCGTGCAAAACCCTACGGGGGACGCTCCGCGGAAGAACGTGCTGGTGCAGTTGACCGAGGCCAAGCGGTGGGACGTGACGTACGGTTTCGGGCTGGAGGCGCAAACGGGGACGCCGGGGCAGATTCCGGGACAGACGAAGCTGGGCACGGGGACCGCTGCGCAGAATGGCAAGGCCGGGGCGAGTCCGCGGGTGTCGGCGGATGTTTCGCGGATCAATTTGTTTGGTACGGATAAATCCCTGACACTGCATACGACGTATGGCTTGCTGGAACGGGTGGCGACGTTGAGTTTCAACAACCCGCGGCTCTTGGGAAATCCGAACCTTACGGCGACGCTTTCAGGCGGGTACTCGAATGTGCAGAACATTACGACGTTTTCGGCTTCGACCGACCAGGCGGATTTCCGCGTTACACAGAACGTGAAGAAGGCGGACCATTTCATTTACGACTACCAGTTCCGCCGTGTGGCGGTTGACCCGAATAGTCTGGAGGTCACGCCCAACCTGATCCCGCAACTGTCGCAGCCGGTGACGGTGGGCGGGCCGGCGATCACGTATTTTCACGACACGCGCGATCCGAGCCCGCTGGATGCGGGGCGGGGCAAGTATTTCTCCGCGCAGGAATTTTTCGCGGACTCGATTTTCGGGTCGGACACAAATTTCAACCGGATGGATTTTACGCAGAGCACGTACTACACGTTCGGCAAGAAGAAGTATGTTTTTGCGCGCAACCTTCGGATTGGATTTGAGAACACGTTTGGGAAGGTGAACGGCAGCACGCCGGGGTCGATTGGGGTTTCGAACTGTGCGGGGGCGTTGGAGAATACCAACGCTACGTGCAATCCGATCCCGCTGCCGGAGCGCCTGTATGCGGGCGGCGGGACCTCGCATCGCGGGTTCGGCATCAACGATGCAGGGCCCCGCGATTTGACGACGGGTTACCCGGTGGGAGGCTCGGCGGCGGTGGTAAATACCTTTGAGCTGCGGCTGCCGCCGCCTACGCTGCCGTGGGTTGGCGACAATGTTTCGTTCGTGATTTTTCACGATATGGGCAACGTGTTCCAGCATCCGGGGGACATGTTCAAGAGCATCAGGAATTTCAAGCAGCCGAATGAATCGACTTGCAGGGACGTTACGGTGCCGGCGGGAACGACGGACAATTCGACGCTGACGGGGACGTGCAATTTCAATTACTACTCGCACGCGGTTGGTGTCGGGGCGCGCTACAAGACGCCCGTGGGGCCGATCCGCGTGGACTTCAGCTATAACCTGAACCCCCCGGTTTATCCGGTGTTCTTCGACTACACGGGCAAGCCGCCGTACGTCGGCCAGGCGGGGCATTTCAATTTCTTCTTCAGTATTGGACAGAGTTTTTAGCGCATGATGGGCCGCTTCCAAATCGTTTGCAGGACGTGTTGCGGGGCAGCCGCGATGGCGGCGATGTGCGTGACGGCGGCGGCCGCGGGGAGCCAGACCGCGGCCCAGAAGGCGGCCGTGCCCAAGACTCCGGCGAGCGTGGCGCCGGCCGCTCCGAAGATGCCGGCGACGGGTGGGCAGGAGATTGATCGCGTCGTCGCGATCGTCAACGGCGATTTGATTCTGGACAGCGATGTGGACGAGGAGCGGCGATTTACGGCGTTCCAGCCGTACCGCGATCCCAATGCAAATTTCTCGCGGGACAATGCGATCGAGCGGCTGATCAACCGCGACTTGATACTGCAACAGATCAAACTGCAGCCTGCGGCGAATGTGTCGGATGCGGATGTGAAGAAAGAGCTGGATGTGTTGCGGAAGTCGATTCCGGAGTGCAAGAAGTATGGGTGCGAAACGGAGGCGGGCTGGAAAAAATTTCTGGCCGCGAATGGATTTACGGAAACCGAATTGATGGCGCGCTGGCGGGCACGGATGGAGGTGCTGCAATTTATCGAAGAGCGGTTTCGGATGGGTATCCGGATTCAGCCGGCCGACATCAAGGACTATTACGAAAAAACGATGCTGCCGCAGTATGAGAAGCAGCATGTGACGCCGCCGAAATTGGAAGCGATCTCCGACCGCATACAGGAAGTGCTGTTGCAGGAGCAGGTGTCGAACCTGCTGGGCGATTGGCTGAAGAGCCTGCGCGCGCAGGGCAGCGTGGTGGTGCTGAAGCAGGGAGAGGTGGCCCCATGAGCGACACTGTCGAGACGACGGAAGTAAAGACGCCGCGGAGGCGCTGGGGGCGGATTGCCGCATGGATCTTCGGCGGGCTGTTTGCGCTGCTGCTGGTGGTGTGCCTGGGTGGTTGGTACTACACGACGACGGCGGATTTCCAGCGGCGCGTGGGTGCCGAGGTGGTGAGCGTCCTTGAGGATTCGACCGGTGGAAGGGTGGAGTTGGGGCACATTTCGTTCAGTCTGCTGCACCTGGCGATCGAGGCGGATGGGCTGGTGATTCATGGGACGGAGGGGCGGGGGGAAGCGCCGTATATTTCCGTGGCGAAGATTTTTATCCGGTTGAAGATCCATACGTTTCTGTCGCACACCGTGGGCAAGGGCGCGCAGTCGCATATTGGGCTGAATTTTCTGCGGGCGGAAGAGCCGCACGTTCATTTGATCGTCGCCAAAGATGGCACGACCAACCAGCCGGTGCCGAAGAGGAAGAGCTCCAGCACGGAGCCGATTCAGGACTCGCTGCTGGATTTGCAGGTGGGAAAGATTGAGCTTGCGGATGGAATCATTGCGCTGAATAACCGCGCCATTCCGTTCGATTTGACGGCCAACAACTTGCAGGCGGAAGTGCATTACATTGCGGCGGACGATCACTATGGAGCGACGATCGTCATGGACGACCTGCAAACGAAGATGGCGGATGAGCCGGAGGTGCAATCGAAGTTGCGCCTTACGGCGGAGGTTGGGCGGGACACGGCGGAGCTGAAGAGTTTCGATTTCACAACGGGGAAATCGACGCACCTGACGGCGACGGCGCTGGTGAACCACTTTGCGAAGCCGGAGTGGCAGGCGTCGATCGATGGGGCGATGGAGCTGAAGCAGCTTGGGTATTTGGCGGGCGTCGAGGGCTTGACCGCTGGCACGCTGGACCTGAATGTGCGCGGTCGCAACTGCGAAGTTGGGCCGGTGGTGGCCCAGAAGAAGCAGGGGTTCTTCGCGCGTCGCAGAGCGAAGTCGCACCCGCCGCCGCCGGATGCGTCGAAGATGCTGCCCCCCGATCCGGAGTGCAAGGCCGGGTATCTGGCGGTGGGCGTGATGAAGATGCGCAACGTCGGCTATGTGAACCAGAATGTGCGGCTGCACGATGTGAATGGCGGCGCGCAGTTGCACATTACGCCGACGGAGTTGCTGTTTACCGCGTTGACCGGCACTCTGCCGGGTGGCGGCGAGGCCGATGGCGTGCTGCGTATTTCGAACTGGCTGGGTGAGGTGGACGCGGCTGCTCCGACAGCTTCTGCGACTGCGGTGGCGGCGGCAAAGACGGCGAACAATGTGGCGAAAAGCGCGGGCGCGAAGCCGGTGGTGAAGGACCTGCGGCTGACTCCGGTGGGTGCGGCGAATGCGCATCTGACGGTAACGGTGAAGGCGATTCCGCTGCGGACGATTCTGGATATTGCGGCGCCGCCGAACTTTGGGGACCTGGGACTGGATACGGCGATTACCGGGCCGGTGAAGGTGGACTGGGGTGGGCCGGCGGCGGACATCGCCGATACGGTGCAGGTGGACGCGAACCTGCAAATGGCGCCGACCGGCGTGGCGCGGGCGGGCGCGCGGAGCAATGTTCCGGTGCATGGGCAGATTCTGGCGAAGTATGACGGGGGCAGTGAGGTCGTGAGGATCGACCGCGTGACGGTGCTGACGCCGGCGACGGCGCTGAACGTGAGCGGCGTGCTGGGGGTGAACAAGGGCGATCCGCTGACGGCGCTGCGGGTGGACTTGCAGGCCCGTGATATTGGCGAGTTCGACCAGTTGCTGACGACACTGGACCTGACGTCTGGCGGCAAAAAGGGGAGCGCGGCTGTTCCGGTGGTGCTGCATGGGACTCTGGCGTTCAACGGCACGGCTTCGGGGCCGATCCTCGATATGGATGTGAAGGGACATCTGGTTGCCGACAACGTGGAGGTCAAACTAGGGACGGGGACGGATACGCTGATCGACTCGATTGTGGCGGATGCGGAGTACTCACCGAGCACGGGCGTGGCTGTGGCGTCGTCGACGATCAAGCGGCAGACGGCGGTGCTGAATTTGACGGGAACGGTGCATCCGCGTCGCGTGGCGGGCAAGCGTGGGGCGGTGGCGTACGTGTGGGACAAGGGCATAGGGATCGATGCCAACGTGAAGCTGGTGAATGCGCAGGTGACGGACTTGCTGGAGATCGCTGGACAGCAGAACAAGGTGCCCGTGACGGGCACGGCGAATATCACGGCGCATGTTTCGGGGACCATCGAGAACATGAACGGCGGCGGCAATGTGACGCTGACCAATGGCGTTGCGTATGGCGAGGGATATCAGACGATCGCCGTGGATGCGACCGTGCTGGGGCAGCAGATCGATGCGTCGCGCGTGCTGGTCGCGGCGCATGGAATGCAGGTGACCGGCAACGGAAGCTACAACGTCGCGAGCAAGCATATTCGCGCGCATATCGAGGGCAAGAACATTCAACTGTCGAAGCTGGACTTGGTGCAGCAGCAAAATATCGATGCGGACGCATCGGTGACGCTGAATGCGGATGCGGACGGCACGCTCGACGAGCCGAACCTGCATGCGAAGGTGAGCTTGATGAACGTCGTTGTCCAGGGCAAGCCGCTGGGTGAGTTGACGGCGACGGCATACTCCACTGGATCGACGGTGTTTTATGACGCGCATTCGACGCTGGTGGGGGCGCGCGTGGATGCGAATGGACAGACTTCGCTGAAGGGAAACTTCGACACGCAGACGAAGGTGACGATCGCGGGACTGGACATCGCGAAGCCGATGGCGCTGTTCTCGCAGAGCAATATTCAGGGCACGTCCGCGATCGGCGGAACGATTACGGTGAGCGGGCCGGCGGCGACGCCCAAGGCGTTGACGGGGACGGCGGTGTTCGATCAGTTCGACGTGAAGCTGGTTGGTGTGGAGCTGAAGACCGCGGAGCCGCTGCGGGCGAGTCTGCGGGATGGGGTGGTTACGGTCGACCAACTGCACATTACGGGGCAGGATACGGACCTCCATGTCGGTGGGACGGCGAAGGTGTTCGGGGACACGAACCCCAATGGAGGCGCACTGAACCTGCATGCGAATGGAAACGTCAGTATGGCGCTGGCGCATACGTTCGACCCGGACCTGATCGCGTCGGGCAAGGTGACGTTCAAGATGGCGGTGGATGGCCGCATGAAGACGCCGCAGTTGCGCGGCGATGTGCAGTTTGTGCATGTGAACGTCGCTCTCGATGGAGTGCCGAACGGGTTGACCGATCTGAATGGGTCGCTGGTGTTCAACCAGAACCGGCTGGATGTGAAGGACCTGGTGGGAACGACGGGCGGAGGCAAGCTGCGGATCGGTGGCGCGCTGAGCTATCAGCAGAAGGGCATTTATGCGGACCTGACGGCGACCGGCGACGTGGTGCGGGTGCGGCTCTATGGCTTGAGCGCGACCGCGAATGCGCAGTTCCGGTTGCAAGGCGGGCCGCAGAGCGCGTTGCTGTCGGGCAATGTGCTGGTGACTCGGTTTGGGATTGGAGCGGATGTGGATTTCGCGGCGTTCGCGGGCAGCGGCGGGGTTTCTGCGCCGTCGGACCCGAACTCTCCGGCGAACAAGATTCAGTTGGACGTTCATGTAACGAGCGCGCCGCAGCTTGATTTTCAGAACTCGTATGCAAAGCTGGCGGGCACGGTCGACCTGACGGTGCGCGGGACGATGGCGGTGCCGGCGGTGCTGGGGAAGATCCTGATTACGGATGGAAGCGCGACGTTTGCCGGGACGAAATATGAGCTGCAACGGGGGTCGATTTACTTCACGAACCCGGTGCGGATCGATCCGGTGATCGACCTCGACGCGACGGCCCGGGTGAGCAACTACGACCTTACGATCGGGCTGCATGGGACGATTACTTCGCTGAAGCCGACGTATCGCTCGGAGCCGCCGTTGACGGAGGCGGACATCTTCAACCTGCTGGCGCTGGGGCGGACGCAGGAAGAGGCGCAGATTTACCAGGAACAGCAGGTGCAGGCGGGGAGCGATCCGACGACGAGCGCGCTGCTGGGCGGGGCGCTGAATGCTACCGTGTCGAACCGCGTGGGCAAATTGTTTGGGGCGGGGTCGGTGAAGATCGACCCGTCGTTTGTGGGAACGCTGGGCAACTCGACGGCGCGGATTACGGTGTCGGAACCGCTGTCGAAACAACTGACGCTGGTGTTCGCGACCAACGTGAACCAGAGCGCGGAGCAGTTGATCCAGGTGCAGTATCAGATGACCGAGAACACCCAGTTGGTGGCGACGCGCGATGAGACGGGCGTGTTTTCCGTGGTGTACCGGATTCGGAAGCGGTACCGGTAGGCCTGAATTCTGAGTTGCCAGTTTCCGGTTGAGTAGCGGCGCGGCATGGTTCCTTGGGCCCTTTGCGCGCATCTAATTTTATGTGTGCGATGGATATCGCAAGGAACTTTGGAGGTAATATGCGTTTCTTCAAGACGATAGCTCTGGCGGGGCTTCTAAGCCTTGCTCCCATGGGGTATGCGCAGGCCAACAGCGACGCGCAGATCCAGGCGGATGTGCAGCATTCGCTCAACAACAAACGGTTTTCCAACGTACAGGTTGCGGTGCATAACGGAGAAGTGATTCTGTCCGGCACGGTTTCGCTGTACAGCACCAAGGAAGATGCGGACCGGAAAGCGCACCACCGCAAGGGCGTACAGTCGGTGCGGAATGTGATCGAAGTCGCCGGCGGTGGTGGCGGCGAGATGAACAATGACGCCGCGTTGCGCGCGAAGCTTTCAAAAGGCCTGGCCTACGACCGCGTTGGCTATGGCACGACGGCGTTCAACAACATCGAA
>DASRLB010000509.1:0-9872 GCA_035648695.1 Acidobacteriaceae bacterium
CCGCGGGGACAGGATCGACATTTTCGTTTTGCTCCTCAAGCGGTTCAGTCATCAATGGCTCTGCTGCCTTCCAGTTGGCTGCCTTCCAGTTGACTGTCCGCCGCAATCTTTGTCAACGCCGCGCGCGCGGTAAGCGTCACAACCTGCAACAGCATGTCCCGTCTTTCCTCGTAGCTCGCAGCTCGTAGCTCGAAGCTCATGCCAAACCCGGACCACCTCAGATCGCCGTGACGCGCACACACATCGTCCGGTGTATTCTGGCGCAGTCAGTTTCCAGCCAAAGGAAGAACCCATGAAGCTCATCGTCCTGCTGCTCGCTGTAACCGCTTCCATCTCCGCGCAAACTCCGGCGCCAAAGCTCGCCGCCACGCCGCCCATGGGTTGGAACTCCTGGAACTTCTTCGCCGGCCGCGTCACCGACAAGGACATCCGCGACACCGCCGACCTCCTCGTTTCCACCGGCATGAGGGACGCGGGCTACGTCTACGTCAACATCGACGACACCTGGGAAGGCAAGCGCGACGCCCAGGGCATCATCCACAGCAACGAAAAGTTCCCCGACATGAAAGCGCTCGCGGACTACGTCCACTCCAAGGGCCTCAAGCTGGGCATCTACTCCTCCCCCGGCGACCAGACCTGCGCCCACTTCGAGGGCTCCCTCGGCCACGAGTATCAGGACGCCCAGACCTACGCCGACTGGGGCATCGACTACCTCAAGTACGACCTCTGCGGCTTCCGCAAGAAACAACAGGCAGACGCACCGGGCGACCGCGCCAAACAGGACCAGATGATGCGCGACGCCTACCTGCTGATGCACCAGGCCATCCTCAAGACCGGCCGCCCCATGGTCTACAGCCTCTGCCAGTACGGCTGGGACTCGGTCTGGGACTGGGCGCCCTCTGTCGGCGCCAACCTCTGGCGCACCACCGGCGACATTCAAGCCAACTTCGACCGCATGGCTGTGATCGGCCTCAACCAGGCGGGCCTCTCCAAGTTTGCCGGCCCCGGCCACTGGAACGACCCCGACATGCTCGAAGTCGGCAACGGCCAGATGCACGACGGCAAAATGCGCCCGCTCACGCTCGACGAAAATCGTTTCCACATGACCCTCTGGGCCATGCTCGCCGCTCCCCTGCTGGCCGGAAACGACCTCACCAAAATGACTCCCGAAGTCGGCTCCGTCCTGATGAACAAGCAGGTCATCGCCATCGACCAGGACAAGCTCGGTCACCAGGGCGAGCGCATCTTCCAGGAAGGCCCCATCCAGTTCTGGTCGCGCCCCCTGGCCGACGGCGGCGTCGCCCTCGCCATCTTCAACACCGGCGAGGACCTCAGCACGCTCCGCAACATCCCGCTGCCGCTCAGGCAACTCGGCTTCAAAACCTCACCCCAAGCCTGGGACGTCTGGGCCGACAAATCCCTCGGCCGCATCGACGCAGACTACAAGCTCACGCTTCCGAAACACTCGACGGTGCTTTTGAAGCTCACAAAATAATTCCTAAGGGCCAAAGGCCCAAAACATACCAGCGGGGCGGGTGAGGTCGCTAGCTCGAATCTAGTCGTCCCGACCATTTACTTTCAATAAAAGCCGCTCCCCCCGGAGACGCCGCAGCGCTCTGTAACGCACGGAATCCGACGGCATGCGCCCGGTTTTCCAGCCTTGAAGCGGCCGAACAATCGAAAAAAAAATCCCAGGGCGGGTATTATTACTGTTGACGATATATCCGCAACGGATATATATTTACGTTCCATGAGCACGCCGACCGGAACGCCGGAATTTCCACCCCTCACGCCCGCCGTCTTCGCCATTCTGCTGGCGCTGGCGGACGGTGAAAAACATGGCTACGCCATCATGCAGGAGGCCCGCCAGCACAGCCCGATGGGGCCGGGGACGCTGTACGGATCGCTCGACCGCCTGCTCGCGAGCGGCCTCATCGCCGAAACCGGCTTCACGGACGATGACCGCCGCCGCTACTACCGACTGACCGCGTCCGGAAGGCAGGCGCTCGCCGCCGAAGCCGCGCGCATGCAACAGGCAATCGTGCGCGTTCGCCGCAAGGGCATCAAGCCCCAGGAGGCAGGAGCATGAATACCGTCCTCAACCTCTATCGACTTGCGCTGAGGCTCTATCCATCCGCATTCCGCGAACGCTACGCGGGGGAAATGCTCGGCACCACCCGGCGGCTCGCCGCGGACGCTCCCAGCAAGCTGCGCTTCGCCGCTGCGCTTTTCTGGGACACACTCCGGTCTCTCCTTCGCGAGCACGCGCGCGCGACCGTCCCATCCGATCGCCGCGTCATTCGCAGCCTGGCGCCGTTTTTTGTTACTTACACGATTGTCCTTTTCGCGATCTCCCTCTCCGTGCAGCAGTTTCTTCGGCGCGGCGCCGATCGCCAGCCCGAATCCCTTGCCAGCCTTGTGCAGGCCCGACCGCAGAGCGACGCTGTTTCCGCAGCCCTCGCGGGTCCGCGCCTCGACCTCGCCTCACGCGATTGGCTTCACAGCAGCACACCGTTTGTCGCCCTCTACGACGCCGCCGGCAATGGCGTCGCCGGCAACGCGGTCCTGCACGGTGCGCTGCCCCAGCCGCCCCGCGGAATCTTCAACACCATTCGCGAGCGCGGAGACTACAAGGTGACATGGCAGCCCCAGCCAGGGATTCGCATTGCTCTCACCGGCCGCCGACTCTCCGGCGGCGGCTTCGTCCTCGCGGGCCAAAGCCTGCGCCACAGCGAGTCGCTCAACTCCTACGCCTCGGGCAGTCTGCTCATCGCGTGGATATGCCAACTTCTTGGCTGCATGCTCTTCCTTCGCCATCCGGACCGTCGCCGCATCCTCTGACTGCATCTCGGACAAAATGCATCCGAGATGTAGGACAATAGGAGTTGGCGCATTCGTCTTCTGCGCGCGCCAACGAAAGAGGCAGCAGTGGCAGAAACGCAGCGCACCGTAGGGCCGGTCGTCGGCATCGACCTGGGAACGACCAACTCTCTCGTCGCCTACATGCAGGGCGACCAGCCAGCCGTGATCCCCGGCGAGGACGGCTCGCCCATCGTGCCGTCGGTTGTGGCGTTCGACCAGGACACGCAGGCCGGATTTTCCGTCGGCAACGCCGCGCGCAACGTGCTGCTCACGAACTCCGCCAACGCCGTTTACTCTGTCAAACGCTTGATGGGCCGCGACCTCGCGGATGTCGAGCCTGAACTGAAGCTGTTTCCGTTCAAGCTGGCCGACGGTTTGCAGGCGAACGAAGTGCTGAAGCTCAACGTCGGCGGACTCACGCTTACGCCGCCGGAAATCTCCGCGTACATCCTGCTCCAGCTCAAGAAAAACGCCGAACGCTTCTTCGGTGCCGAAGTCACGAAGGCCGTCATCACCGTCCCCGCATACTTCAACGACGCGCAGCGACAGGCGACGAAGGATGCGGGGCGTATTGCGGGTCTCGATGTGTTGCGGCTGGTGAATGAGCCGACGGCGGCGGCGCTCGCTTACGGCCTCGACAAGAAGCGCGACGGGATTATCGCGGTGTATGACTTCGGCGGTGGCACGTTCGACATTTCTATTCTCAAGCTGCATGAGGGGATCTTCGAAGTTGTTGCCACGGGCGGCGACACGCACCTCGGTGGCGACGACATCGACAACCTGCTCACCGCTGTCGCTGTCGACGATATTCAGGGCGACCTTGGGGTTGACGTTCGCTCGAATCCGGAAGTGATTCAGCAACTGCGCAAGGCCGTCATCGACGCGAAGATCGCGCTCTCCGACGCCGACAGCACGCGGCTGCAACTCGCACTTCCCGACGGGAAAAACTACCTCCGCGAGATCACACGCGAGCAGTTCGAGCAGCTCATCGCCCCGGTCATCGACCGCACAGTGCAGGCCGTCAAGCAGGCGCTCAAAGATGCCGCACTCACGCCGGAACAAATCGACGAAGTGGTGATGGTCGGCGGTTCGACTCGCATTCCCGCCGTCCGCGCGCTCGTCGCGAAACTCTTCGACCTCGACTCCCGCGGCAAGAAGCTCCACACCGAACTCAATCCAGACGAAGTCGTCGCGCTGGGCGCAGCCGTGCAGGCGCAAATTCTTTCCGGTGAAGCGAACGCCGCCACCGAAGACCTTCTGCTGCTCGATGTAACGCCGCTCTCGCTCGGCATCGAGGCTTTGGGTGGCGTGGTGGCCAAGATTATTCAGCGCAACAGCACCATTCCGGCCTCCGCGACGGAGCACTTCACCACCGGCGTCGATGGCCAGACCAATGTCGCCATCCACGTCCTGCAAGGCGAACGCGAACTCGCCAAAGACTGCCGGTCGTTAGCGCGTTTCGACCTGAAGAATATCCCGCCGATGGTCGCCGGCCTGCCGCGCATCGAGGTCAAATTCCTGATCGATGCCAACGGCATTCTGCACGTGTCGGCACGCGAGCAACGCAGCGGCCAGGAAGCCCAGGTCGAAGTGAAACCAACCTACGGCCTAACCGACGAGCAGGTGGAGAACATGATCCTCGCATCGTTCGACAACGCCGAAGAAGACATCACCGCGCGGCAGGTGATTGAAGCAAAAAATGAGGCTGAAACGATCCTCACCGCCGTCGAAAAGGGCGAGAAGACGCCGGCGTGGCAGCAGCTCACCAGCGTCGAGCACGAGGAGATCAAGGCCGCTGCGCTGGAGCTGAAGGCGAGCATTGCGGGCGGCGACTACAAGATCATCCGCAACGCGATCGAGCGCCTGGATAAGAAGACCCGGCGGTTCGCCGAAATCATGATGGACACTGCCGTGACGGGCGCGCTTGGTGGTAAGACGATGCAGGCGGCGAGCGAAAGCGTCGGGAAAAACATGGGCGAAGCTCCCAGCGCGCCGCACACCTTTGCCAAGGCCGAGTTCGATGAGCCCAACATCATCGAACAGGCCCAGCAGGACCCCGAAACGCCGATGGGTTCCACCGAAGACTAGCGCAGTGCGAACAAACAGCTCGGCTTCTACAGGTTGACCAACGTCCCGCCCCAACTCTCCGGCTCTACGTCCGCAATGGTTTCCGTAAAGTCCCACCGGTGCCCATGGAAATCTTCCGCGTTGTACTGCCGCTCGCCGTAGATGTGCTCGACAGGCTCCGTCACAATCTTCGCCCCGGCTGCCCGCGCGCGCTCGCAGTGCGCCAAAGCGTCCTCCACCCGGACCTGCACAGTACCCGATCCATTGGGAGTTACATCGCCTTCGGCGATGGTGAAGCATCCATCGCCCGCCCGCATTTGAATGCGATGGTTGGCGATGCGCAGCCTCACCGTAAAGCCGAACGCCTTCTCAAGCCACACAGCCGCCACGCTCGGGTCGGGATAGCGAAGGACGGGAATCACATGGCATGGTGGCACAGAGCGGTTGGATCGCAAGGGCACCTCGCGGAAGAAACATCAACAGACTAGCAGGCTAAAACCTAAGGCAGCCGCGCCACCTTCATCCCCACAGCAGCCATAACGCGATAAACTCAATTTAGACTATGTCCGATCATTCCAAACCGCTTCCCGCAGTCGACCTCTCCCAGCCACCGGCTGAAGACATGGTCCGCGTCACCTTCGAGCCCGAGGGCAAGACCGTCGAATTTCCCTTCGGCTCGCTGCCTTACGAGGGCCACGGACAGCCGATGAGCCTGCTCGACGTTGCCGAAAACTACAACATCTTTCTCGACCACGCGTGTGGCGGCGTCTGCGCCTGCACTACCTGCCATCTGCACGTAAAGGCCGGCGCCACGGGCCTGTCTGAGCCCGAGGACCTCGAGCTCGACCGCATCGACACCGCCCCGGGGCTGCAACTCAACTCCCGCCTCGGCTGCCAGGCGATCATCGAAAAGCCCGGTGCCTACGTCGTCGAAATCCCTGCCTGGAACATCAATTACGTGCAGGAAGGCAAGCCCGCCGCAGTCAAGAAGTAACACGGGGGAAAAAATCAAGCGCCGCATTGGGACACTTGCGAAAGTGTCTCAATGCGGCGCTTTCGTCTCCTGTGTGCAGCCTAGTGTGGCTCTGCGGCCGTTTCGCCGCAAATCTTCGCAGGAGCCGCCCATGAACTGCTCTTCATTGCACCTCAAGACCGTTGCCGCAGTTTTCTTTGTAGTCGCAAACGCGATGAACCAGGCGAACGCACAAGCTCCCACCCCAACCCCCGAAGTGTTGATTCTGCCCGCAACTCCTCAAACCTTGGAGTCAGCTCTCCCCGACATGAAACGCGGACACAAACTTATCATCGTCACATCCAAAGATCCCACGGTGAAACGGACCTGCCATTTTGACTCGGTCACCGCCGATGAAATCCGCTGTCAACGGCCCCTTCACACGCAGCCGGAGATTTATCGCAAAGCCGATTTGGACACGATCATCGAACCGGCTTCTTCACATTTCTACTGGGTAAATTTCGCCGTCTTTTTCGCACTGGGTGGCGGCATCATCACGGGAGCTTGCTTCCTCGGAGCGATTTCGGCGTTAGCCATTATCGGCGCGGTGCCTATCGCAATGATCGGCGGCTTCTACGTTCTTGCCTCAGTCGTCATGTCCCGAGACGATTATAAATCGGCGACAGTTCTCTACCAGAAACCCGGCACAACGCTCGCCGTCAAACTTCGCTAACGAAAACTGGCCCTAAAAAGGATTAGGCCACTCCAACATCGAGTGGCGCTTCAAATCCGGCTGCATGGTCAAACTTTGTTCATGCTTGTCTCGGAGTATCGTCAGGGTCACCGCCCTTCCGCTACTTGCCCTCATGCGTTTGGTCCAGTCGGAGCCTGAAGCGACCGGCGCCGCGTCCACCTTCAGGACCACGTCGCCGGCCTTCAACCCGGCAAACGCGGCAGGGCTGTTGGGGTCCACGCCGTTGACCAGCAAGCCGGTCTTGGGCGGCGCGCCGAAGAATCCTGCCAGTTGCGGCTCCATGGCTTCGAGCGACGCGCCTGTATACGGCCCGCTCCGCAGCACCGTCCCGATAATGCCGCGCCCCAACGACTCCGTACGCGGCGGCGGCGCCGTCTCAACCGAGTACCGCTGCACCAGGATGTTGTCCACGCCGTCGTCGTCCGGCTTGGGCTCGGGAACATTCAGGTGCTGCTGCCAGGCGGCGCGCTCGAGTTCTCTCTGGTCGGCGAGCTTGGCCGTCAGGTTCATCGGCCGCCCCAGCCGCATGATCGACATGCTGAACACCTTGCCGGGGGCCGAATTGCGAATCCGCTTGCTCAGGTCTTCGGCGTTTTCGATGTTCTGGCCGTCTACCTGTAGCACCACGTCGTGCGGCTGCAATCCCGCCTTGCCCGCAGGCCCATCGTGGTCGACCATGATGATTTCCGCTCCATGCGCGCCTTGCAGATGCAGTTCGACCGCTCGCTCGTCCGACGTGTCGCGATACGTAATTCCGAGATAGCCGCGTGAGTGTTCCTTCGAGCTCGCGTGCCCCGCCGCGACCGCGCCGTGTGCCGGGGGCGTCATCGCCGCCAAGGCGAAGCTGCACAACACCACTGCGGTCAAGAGCATTTCGGAGCGTGCTCCGCCCAGCGGGGCATTCGCCCGTATCGCCTTGCTGGAAGCTAAATCCATCATCTTCATCGTGTACCAAAAATCAATCTTGAGGAAAACATTTGCTACTGAATATCCGCCACGCCTTGCAGCGCCTGGAACGACGCTGTTCGAATCGCGGGGTTCACATCCTGCGCCGACACGGTCCGCAGCACTTCGCGCACGCTGGAATCGGCCTGCACCGGTTCCAGAACGGAGATGGCGCGGCTGCGCACGCTCTCGTTCGGGTCCTGCATCAGCGAAACCAGCACGGCGTCGCGGACGTGGCGGTCCTGACTCACATACGGCTGCAAACCTTCGAGCGCCCTCATGCGCACCGTGGGGCTCTTGTCGTAGCGCAGCGTCTGGAGCAACTGCGTGCGAATGTCGCCGTGCGTCGATCCATCCGCCGAAGGCGCATCGCACGGATGCCCCGCCAGGCAATAACTCGCCAGCATCGCAACCGAGTCCGCATGGACGTTATTCGTCGTCGCGAGCTTGGTTCCCAGGAGCAGCAACTGCCGAATCTGCGGATCGTCCAGCGAGCCCTGCACCGTTTCCGGCACCATGCGGTTGTAGTTCACCTGCACAATGTCCGAGTTTGGCGTTTGCACGATGCCTGAAACGCTGGCAATCGCGCCCGTGCTGTTGTTCGACATAATGACCGCGGCGGGCAGCTTGGGCGCGTTCGCCACCTGGTAGCGCGTCACGAAGTTTCCGCCGAGAAAGCCGAGCCCGATCAGCAGCGTGGTCAGCGCGGGCGCGCCCTGCATCGTCCCCATCCAGCGCAGGGAGTTGGCCCTGACGCGCGCCCCAAACGAGCGAGGAGGGATCGCATCCAGCATTTCGTCGAGCTGCATCCGCGAGGCGGCCAGCAGGTTCGGCGAAGGTTCCGTCACTGGCATCAGCGCCAGTTCTTCATCGAGGGCCTGGAGAGCCTTCCACTCCCGCCGGCAATCCTCACAGCCGGCGATGTGCTGCTCCAACGGAAAATGCAGTTCGTCGGGCAGCTCTCCGTACTGCGCCAGGACCATGTTTTGTTGTGCGTTTTCGCAAATCATGTTGCTACCTCAACCAGCCTCTAAAAAATGTTGCATCATGCGAAGGTCTATGCCCTCTGCATTTGGTTCTCGGTTGTGGGTTGTCGGTTGTCGGGAATCGGCTTTCACCGACAACCCAGAACCGACAACCTCGAACCGTACTACCGAACATCCGCCAAACTAGCCCGCAACTTCCTCGTCGCCCGGAACAGCGTATTTTTCGCCGTTTCCTCCGTGGTCGAAAGCATCTCACCGATCGTCCTCAGCTTCAAGCCCTGATAGTGCTTCAACTCAAAGACCATGCGTTCGCGCGGCGTCAGGTGGTTGAGCGCCTCGTTGATCGCCTCGCCCATCACCTTGCGCTCGAGTTCGCGGGCCGGGTTCGCCATCGCGCGGTCGTCCGAGATATTTGCCAGCAGGTCCATCTCGTCGCCGGATGAATCGAGCGCGGTGGACGGATCCTCGCGGCGGCTCTTGCGGCGGCGAAGCTGGTCGAGGCACAGGTTCGTCACAATGCGGTACAGCCACGTATAAAACGAGCACTCGAAGCGGAAGTTCGCCAGATGCCGGTAGGCCTTGATGAAGGCTTCCTGGTGAACGTCCTGCGCGTCCTGCTCATGCCCCAGCATATGCAGCGCCAGCCGCAATACGGAGCGATCGTAGCGGCGAACCAGAGCGTCGAACGATGACCGGTCTCCGCCCTGCGCCGCGCGGATCAGGTCGTCGTCCTCCGTCCGCTGCAACTGGCGTGCCTCCAGTTGTTCGGCGGTCATCTTGGCCCGTGCGGCGGATTGGGCAGCGGCCCTCGGCATCACTGCCGATTCTATCGCTTCCGCCGGCGCCGGCGCCGGCGCGCCCAAAGCTCCGTTGACGATCTCCTGCAGTCCGAGTGCGAAGGAACTGGGACGGCGGCGAGCGATCTCACCGCTGGCAAAAACTGCTTCAACGCTCATGCTTTTCTGACTCCGGAGTCAGGTAACTGCCTACTACACTCTTTCAGACGAGCCCTCGGGGCGAACGTGAGCAATGGGGCAAATGAACTTAAGTTCATTGCCGGCCCGGGAGACGCGGCGAAGGCTCTCGGCGTCTATGCATATACGCCTGATGCAGGCTGCTTGAGGAGCCCTTTTGCCCGATTCCCCGAAATTTCTTCTCAACCGCCGTCAATTTCTGCGCCAGACGGTCGGTTTCTCGGCCCTTGCGGCGCTGTCTCCAGCCTCGATCTTTGCCCAGCAGCCCGGCCCCAACTCGCCTCCGCCCGACCCCACGGCCGCGCACATGCTGATGCTGGGCGACTGGGGCA
>DASRLB010000510.1:0-11300 GCA_035648695.1 Acidobacteriaceae bacterium
ATCTGCCCCTGCTTACGCTTGATACCCACATCATCGACCACGATGTGGAAGACCAGATCGAGTACGGCGACGACGACTAGTTCGGATACAGAGTGAGCGAAATTTCCCGCCTTAAACTGGTAACGAAGCTTCAGGCGAGGATGAGACTTGATGACGAGTTTAAGAACAGTTTTCGGCGGGTTGGCGATAGCAACCTTGATCGCCTGCTCGCTACAGGCGCAGACTCCGGATACAGCAATACTGCACGGGCAGATGCAGGACATCACCCATGCGGCGATATCGGGGGCAGCCGTGCAGGCGACCAACAGCCTCACCGGGTTGACCCGTTCGACCCTCACAGACGCTAAGGGCAATTTCACTCTTAGCGGGCTTCCGGTTGCTGGAACGTATGAGCTGCGAAGCGAGAAAAGCGGCTTTGCTGCCGCGACGGTGAAAGACGTCTCGCTTGCAGGCGGCAGCGCCGCCAATGTGACGATCACGCTGAATGTGGAGTCCGACAAGACAAGTGTGACGGTCGAAGGCTCTGCCTACGATGTGCGCCTCGACCAACCGCAACTAGGCGACCGGTTGAGCGCTTTACAGATCGACGAAACACCGGCGTTGAATCGCCGCATTACCTTTTTGCCGCTGTTGGATTCGGCGAACCGGCCGGCGATCAATCAAGGGGACGTGTTCATGAACCAGGAGCTATTTACCACCAACGGCGCGGGACGCCGCCAGACCTGGTTTGAAATCGATGGGGCCAACGGCAACGATGGCTGGGGCAGGCAAACGATCTTTACCAACATTCCCAAGGACGCTGTGGAAGAGATGACGGTGCTGACCAACGCATTCTCCGCCGAGTACGGTTGGGGGACAGGCAGCGTTGTGAACATCGTTACCAAATCCGGCGGTGACGTATTGCACGGAGATGTGCTCGCTCTCTACCGGCCCTCGGGGCCTGAGGCGAAGCTTTCCGGCTTCACCACTTTGAATGCAGCCAGCGGCAACGACATTGTCAACGACAGTCTCGCGCAGTTCGCGGGCGCGCTCGGCGGCAAGCTCCTGAAGAACGATCCGACGCACTTCTTCGCCGCGTTTGAAACAACACAGCAGAACCGTGCGAGTCCGATCACCTCGGTGCTGGCCCCTGGAAACTTCATCGGACACTACCGGGACCTGCTGGGGTTTGTGCGTCTCGATCGACAGTTCAGCGAGAAGAATAACGCTTTCTTCCGCGGCGGGGCGGATGGATTTTACGATACAAACCCGAACGGCATCGTAGGCGGACAATCGCTGGCGACGGTGGCCCGCACTTTCCGCAGGCGCACCTATACCGGCGACTTGGGCGATACCGCGATTCTGACTCCGAGACTGGTCAACAGCATTCGCGCGCAGTTCCAACTCGGCTCGCCCATCACTGAATTCGACCCCGCGGTCTACGGCACGCAGTTCGTCGTGCCGATCGCCGGAGCGGCAACATTCACCAGTGGCACCAGCCAAAACGCGCTTTTATTGAACCACCAATATGAGGTGAACGACACCTTGTCAGCATCTCTGGGCAAACACCAGCTGCGGTTCGGCGGCGAATGGATATATTCCCACACTGGCGGCAACAGCAAGGAGTTCGGCGGTCCGATCTACCTCGGCAAATTCACCTACAACACCTGCACCCAGAGCGTGGCGACGTGCGAGAGCGCAGCCTACCTCAACAACATCGCGAACGTTGCGAACTACCAGCAGAGCTACGGCAACGCGAACTACACGGTAAACGACGATCTCTACGCCGCGTTCGTTCAGGACGACTATCACCTCTCGCAACGCCTGGTCGTCAACCTCGGTCTGCGCTACGAAGGCCAGAAGTTCACCGACGCACATGAAAACTTCGCCCCGCGCGTGGGCCTTGACGCGGATGTGTTCGGTACGGGCAAGACAGTCCTGCGCGCTGGATTTGGAATTTACTATTCGCAGATTGTGGACAATGAGGAAGCAAGCTATGCACTGACCGGGCCGACGGGAGTCTTCAATTACACCGCAACTCCCGGCCAGGTTGGATTTCCGACGACCGCCGCCGCGGCTCCGCTGCCGGCGTTTCCTACGGGTGCAACACCGCCGCTGCGGAGTCTCTACATCCGCCCCGGAGAGAACGCTTACCTGAACCAGTTCTTCCCGACGTCAACGCTCGTGGGTTATCCCACGAAGCTGTTGAACACTTACTCTGAGCAGTACACGCTGAGTGTTGAGCAAAAGCTCGGCAGCGCGGCGGTGCTCACTGTCGATTACGTGGGAGCCCACACCTTGCGTGTCGTTCGCCCGCTGGATGTAGACGCGCCGGCTACTTATGTCCGCACCACAAATTCGGCGGTGCGTCCGGCGACCGACACCAACTGTACGAGACCGTACTGGATTGCCTTCTTCGCGCAGAGCGGCGTGAACTGCTCTACCGCGAGCGCGGCGCAGGACCCGCCGTACGCCGTGATTCAAAGCGACGTCAACGACGGCTTCCTGCATTACGACGCGCTGGACGTAAACCTGCGTGCGAACTTCGGCGCCAGGGGCGTGCTGTTGGCCAGCTACACGTGGTCGCACACGATGGACAACACCGATCCCGACTCCACCAGCCAGAACCCGAACGACCCTAACCAGACGGGAGCGGCGGAGTACGGAAACGCGCTCTACGACCAGCGCAATCGCTTCGTCCTCAGCGGCTTCTACACGGTGCCGCTCAAGGTTCGCATCGGCGGCATCGCGACCATGGCCGGCGGCTTGCCCTATAACCTCGTCACCGGAGTGACCAACAGCGGCGACACCGGCGCAACCACTGACCGGCCCATCATCGACGGGGCGATCGTCGGCCGCAATACAGGGCGCGGAACTCCTGTGTACTACGTCGATCCTTTTATCGAGCGCTCGTTTCCCCTCGGCACGGAAAGCGTGCATCTCGATCTTCGCGCCGAGGCTTTCAACGTAAACAACCACGCCAACTTCGTCACCTTCAACGGTACGTACGGCACAAAGACTGCGGCGCCGGCCACTCTCGGAACGCCGAACGCCGGTGTCACGGCGCAGCTACCGCCGAGAGAACTGCAGTTCTCGGCCAGGATCAGTTTCTGATGAAGAAATCGATGGTGTTTGCTGGCTTGCCGTTCCGCGCGGCTTCGATGGCTGGGCAGAGCAGCACCGTTTCCATATGCGGCGCAGTGGCGACGCTGCTCGAAATCTTCATGGCGGCGCCGCGTTTCCAGACGCCAGCCTGACAGAAATCAAGTAACCTCAGAGAATGTAAAAGGACGCAGACAATCAATACCGATAGACTGATCGATACGGATAGAGGGAAGACGAATGAAACGGATAGTAATCGGCGGGCTATTTCTAGCTTTGGCGGCAACTCAGGCAGGCGCGCAGATCAATGCAGGCGAGCAAAAGCCTGACGCCAGCGTGCCTTTCAACATGACCCAGGTAGCGACCTTCAATCTGCCCTGGCGGATCGCGTTTCTACCCGACGGGCGGATGCTGATCACGGAGAAGGTCGGCGCTCTGTGGGTGGTAACGCAGAAGGGGGCCAAGACCCCCGTCGCCAATGTCCCGGCCGTTGTCAGTCACGGACAAGGCGGCATGTTGGGTGTCTTTCTCTCGCCGCATTACGCCAGGGACCACAATATCTACCTCACCTATGCGAAGCCGGTTGGTGCCGGTTCGGGCCTGGCTCTGGCGCGGGCCCAGTTGAAGCTCGGCCCGAATTCGGCGAGCCTCGAAAACCTCAAGGTCATCTGGCACGATGGCGAGGGCGGCAATGGCGGACAATTCGGCGCACAGGTCGCCTTTTCTCCGGATGGCAAGCTTCTATACCTGACCTCTGGCGATCGCCAGCGGATGACGCCGGCCCAGGACCCCAATCAGCCGCTCGGCAAAATTCTGCGCCTGACGCTGGATGGCAAGCCTGCTCCCGGCAATCCGATGGCCGGGAAGACCGGCGCGGCCAGCGTGCCGGTAATCGATCCACCGATGGATACCGAAGCCGCGAAGACGGCTCCAGTCTTGCGGACCTATACCTTCCCCGGCCCCAACCTCGCGCCGGCCGAGACCTGGAGCACCGGACACCGCACTCCCTACGGTTTGATCTTCACTCCCGACGGGCGGTTGTGGGAGCTGGAGCACGGCCCGCGGGGCGGCGATGAGCTTAACCTGATCCAGCCGGGCAAAAATTATGGCTGGCCTCTTGCCTCCTACGCGGTCAACTACGACGGCGTGCCGATCCCCAGCCCCGACACGCGGCCCGACCTGACCAAGCCCGTCATCTACTGGACGCCGGTCATCGCTCCCGGCAACCTGATGTTCTATAACGGCGCAATGTTTCCGCAGTGGAAGGGCTCGGCGCTCATCAGCGGCCTGGCGACCAAAGCGATCGTCCGCATTACCTTCGACGGTAAAGGCGGCGCCAAGCCTGCCGACCGCTGGGTTGTCGACCGCCGGGTCCGCGACGTCGAGGAAGCTCCCGATGGTGCGGTATGGATGATCGAGGACTCCCACACAGGCGGCCTATTCCGCTTGACGCCGAAGTAAAGCTGGGCAGTATCGAGATCGGCGGAACTTACCTGTTTGACTTATGACAAAACTGTCATCCTGAGCGGAGCCTGTTGCTGTTTCATCGCAAGAGGCGCAGCCGGAGGATCTGCCACGCGGATCGTACCTGCAGAACTCTTCCCCTCTTCGCTGATGCTTCAGGTTTTTCTCCGCCGCGAATATTTGCCGATGCGCCGCAGGCAATCGCTATGGCTTGCTCTCTGCCTTGGTTCTGATAAGTCTGACGCTACCCAGAAGCCCCGATTCTTTCAGTTGTGGCGGAGGTCCGAACGATCCCGCTCGTCCACCCACTGTCTGAGAAAGAATGCGCTTTTCCGGTGGCAGCAGGGCGTCGCCGATCAGCCGGTTCGTCCACTCATTGGTGACCTTAACCTCAATTCTGTTTGCACCAGGCCTCATTGCCGCTGTTACGTCGACCCTGTACGGAGGCGCCCACAATAAGCCGACAGGCTTGCCATTTATTTGAACGTCCGCAATGTCACGCACCTTGTCAAAATCAAGATAAAGATGCTCTTCCGGCCGAAACCATCCTGCCGATGCCTGCACGACTTTTGAATAGGTTGCCGTCCCTGAGAAATATTTAACGCCCTCATCGGCATTCAACGTCCACGAAGTAAGTTCCGGCATCGCAATTCTGTGTGGTGCACCCCAGTGGTCCGGAAAAGTTACCGTCCACGAACCGGCGAGTTCGCTCAGCGTCGTCTGTTTCGGAGAGGCCATGGCGCGTGCAGCAGCTATCTTCGCGTTGCGGAAAACGACGAAGACAGATTCGCGCTCGGCCAGATCGAGCGGGACGACAGTGAAGCCCGCGTCTGAAGCATAGAGCGCAGGCTGCAACCCCGGCTGGCGATTGCCGGTGCGCGGATCGATGTCGGCGGAGGAGGCATAGGACGCACTTGTCATGTCTCCGTCCATTGGACGCCAGACCTCAACATCTTTCCCGGAGATGCGAAAGCGGGCATCGATGTGTTGCGGCCTGTCCGCCTGATTCGCGACGAAATATATATCGGCGTCCCGTGTATGACGATGCACCCACACGGGCGGATTCTCGAGCGAACCGCTGGAAGCGAAATCCGGAGGCGCCTTCAGACGGTTCAATATCTCGTCAACCGAGAGGCCGTCGTAGGTCATGCCCTTCCCGAAGGCGTGCTGGTTGAAAGTAACGCCATCCATGCCGCCCCAAAGATCGCGCGCAACGATCTGTACCTCCGCATCCGCACCGGGGTAGCCGAGAAGGCTGGGCGAGGCCATAGGTCGCGGGCCGGTGATCGTAGCCCCCGCGGCGACCAGGTCGCGCAGCTTATGCAAGACTTCGGGAGTCATCTGCGTCGTTGGCGGCAAAACGAGCAACCGGTATTCCATTCCTTCGGGCATCGCGCTGGAGCCATCGACATGAAGGCGCCCATCGGCGTTCACACTGGTGTGATGAAGAAGAATGTCGGTGTTGATGTAGTCGTAGTCATAGCCCGCAGGCGGAGCGGGCTGCAAGCCGCCGCCCCAGAATGGCATCGTGGAAGGCGCACCCTCGGGAAGAAGGTATGCGATGTCCGCAACCGGGCTTCCCTGTTGCAGCATGTACGACACACGCGCCACATAGGTCATGAACGGCTGGGCCTCTTCCGCCCACGTCATGTTGCGGTTGATGTGGGTGCCAACCATCGTATTGCCGGGCTTGGTGTCGAGCGGCTGCTCGGCCGACGTATGGAAGACCAGGCGGTTGACACCCTGAGCAAACCAGTAGTCGGCAATCTTCTTCAGCGTGTACGGAGCTTCGTAGCCGCCGCCCGTGAAGGATTCCGTGGCGACGATCGGCTTGCCGTAGACATGCGCGGCAGACGCCGCGCCCCGCACATCGACGTAATACATCGACTCCGGATGCAGCGCCCTCACCCAGAACTCGGCCATTGGAATATCCACCTTGCTCTTATTGAGCAGCGTGTCTTCAGGAATTTCGAGCGCGACACCCGAAGCCTCGGCGTAGGCTTCCATACCCTTTTTGTGCAGCTCTGCGTCCATCGTTCCGTAGAATTCCTCGGCGAACATATCGGCAAGAGTGCGCCGGAAGTCCCACAGAAAACGGTCGCTCACATCCGCGCTCTCGACAACACGCCCCGCGAGGACGGGAAGATACGGCGTCGGATCGTAGCCACGCCGGCGATGGAACTCGGCGATCATCTCGTCGGTCCAGTTCTGCATCCCGGCTTCCCAGCTATCCATGGTCATGTAATGCGCAGTCGATCCCAGCAGGCTGCCAAGATGCTGTTGCAGCGGGTCGATATAGCCATCGAAATATTGGCGGACATACTTCGCACTCAGCTTGTCGACCTCGTAGCCGCTTCCGGCCGGAACAGACGGACGATTCTTCGCGCCGGTCAGCGAGTAGCCCATGCGCAGCACTGTCCATTTGCCGTCGGGAACGTCCCAGTGCAGCGTGCCATCTTTGTCCATCTTGCCGGTAAGGTCCACCACATCGCTCAGCGAAATTTCCGCGGGCCCCGGAGCGGCGGGCGTAGGAACGACATCGTAAACATCCATCAAACTGCCGAACGCGCCCTTGTCCTCCCAACGGTTGACCCGCGCACTGGAGTAGAAGATGGCCTCGCTGATGCCATATGCGGCGGCAGGTATCACCGGACCGCCGTGGATCACAGCCGCAGGTGTAAAGCCCGCACCATCCAGCTCGATGCGAAAGAATTTCGCAGTCACAGCGGGGAAAGCAAAGGTGCGTATGGACGCGCCGTGGTACCCCTGCGGCCCGGGCAAATCGACGATCGTGCGAAAGGTGACACCGTCGTCGCTGGCAAGGATCCGGCCCACCGGAATTCGCCCCCTGGCGCCGAACGAAAGCGCTCGCGCCGTATAGGTCTGGCTGAACTCATACTGTAGCCACGCCGCACCGCCCCCTTGCGGTGCAGCAATATTGACGAACGTGGTGAGGCTATCGTCGAGAAGAGCGGCTCCATCAATCGGGCCATTGTTCGTCGTCACCCTCGGATGCAGCGAGGCCATGGAGACTTCATCCGCCGGAGTGCGATAAGCAATAACGGCGGAGTCGACATAAAAGTGTGGCGCGTCGGGCCGAGAACCAGCAGTGGAGTCCCGCACCGGGCCTTCGTTCGAAGGAGGCTGGGCAAGCTTCCCGTTGAATTTCGCCGGCCCCGCAATATTTGTTTCGCTCCAGACGAGTTTCTTCATCGCCATCTCAGGCTTGACCCACGGGCCGCCCGCCTCGCTCCAACCCGCGCAACTGAAGATGGACATCTCCAGCCCGAGGCGCTTCGCCTCCTCAGCAGAGTGAAGAACAGCGTGGTACCACTCCGGCGTCCCGAAGTTGATCTTCGGTTCCACCACCTGGCCGCTGCCCGCGGCCACATCGACCAGCTGAAAACCGCCAATCCCCGAACGCTTCATCCATTCGAGGTCTTTCGTAATGCCGGCTTCCGTAACATTCCCGTTGGTCCAATGCCACCATGTGCGAGGCTTCGCCGACTCAGGCGGCGTCACAAAGCCGTGCCCAAGAGGATCGCTCGCAGTCTGCGCAAGGGACACACGGCCAGCCAGCAAAGCCGCGAACATCGCCATCCACGCCACTGTGCGAATCATGAGGTGGGCCTACCGCTCCGGGTGAAGATGCATTTTCAGGAACTGTAGATAGATGTCCCAATCCGTAGGGACCATCCCATGCCCGCCATCGTGCATGTAGTAGCTGAGGTCGTGCAGGATCGGCTGCTTGGCGGCCGGCCAGACATCCGTCCCGAGATCCTGCTTGCCTAGCAACTTATAGACAGGACCGGCCGCAACCTCAGCAAGAAACTCACCCTTGGGATCGGACCAGTAGTCGGTGTTGCCGGTTTGCAGCAGCAGCGGACGAGGAGCAATCAACGCGACGAGCATGTTCGCATCCATCGGCGCCGTATCTGGAAAGCCGCCGTACTTGGCATAGTTCGCGGCGAACTGGTACGGATAGCGCGAGGGGGCGGTCAGATGGGCGATCGTCTCACCGTAGTCGCGACGACTGAGCGCCGCGCCACCTTCACCGGAGCAACTCGCGATGACGGCCGCAAATCGTTCGTCATGCGCACCGGCCCACATCACCGTCTTCCCCAACCGCGATACGCCGTGAATCGCGACACGTTTGGCATCGATGCTCTTGTCCGTTTCAAAGTAATCCTCGACGCGGCTCATGCCCCACGCCCACGCGGCAATCGCGCCCCAGGCATCCGGTTCGCGCTCGGTCTGCCCAGGCTTCATGGAGCGCGCGCGGATGCCATTGGGAGCGGCGTTCAGATAATCGGGCTCGACGTCGCCATAGTAGAAGGTGGCCACACCGAATCCGGCATCGAGGAAGGGCTCAACGTTCAACCGCCCGAAGCCGCGGCCCGCAGGAGGGACGATCGGCGTATTCGTCTTCGGGTTCCACACCTTTTGCGGCGTGATGCCCGGATCGTCCACCGCATTCTGGATGGCGCCAAAGTTGATGCTGAAGAACATCGGCACAGGCTTGCTCGCCGCCGCGGGAAGATATACGAGCAGATGGATTTCGGGCGCCGCTGGGTCCTTCGACAAGTGGATCGTGATCTGTTTGCGGATGGCTTTGCCGCCGAGCGCGGGCGTGCCTTTTTCGATGACCTCAAAGCTTTCGCCGACCGGACGGCCCGGAGCGATGCCGTATTGCTGCGTCTCGAAGAGCTTGACAATTTCCGGCCGGCGTTTCGTGGTCCACGTCTTCGCGTCTCTCACCGCCTTGCCGTTGTTGAGCTTCAGCGGGTCAGGCAAGGTATACGTGCCAACCTTTGCCTCGTCGTAGTTGACTGGAATGCCGGCGACAACAGTGGGCGCAGGTTTTGGCGTTGGCGGCGGGGCCTGCGACTGAATACCAACCGAAATCGCAAACAGACATAAAACGGACGCAATCTTGAGTTGCATGGCATGAACTCCCAGGGTGGGCAACAACGGAGGGTTTCTATAGCGAAATATTTTCAAAGCGACGTTAGATTTCCTGCCATACGTCTGTCAAGTGAGACTTGGGTGATGGGTCTGGTTAGACCAAGCGAATCTGGGACTCGCCAAACTCCGGTGCGAACCACGCCTGCATGTCGTAACGCTGGGGCAGGGGTTTGGCCGTCCGAATGGCTTCTTGGCGTTCGGCCTCGCACATACGAGGTCTGCTTGAAAAACGACGGGGTAAAGCTCATCGGCTCATTTTCAATGAGGACTGCAACTATGGTTTTGTCAGAAATCTGTTGGGCCACAAGGTTACTGGGATAACAGTTTCTCTGTTCAGCATTGCCGCGCAGATTTGGCTCTGGCCTGCGTTCAGAGCTCGCTGCTTGCCAGGCCGTGGCTTTTCGTACAGGGCCGAGTCTAGTCCCTGCTCCTCATAGCGCCGTCCAACCGCTCGCACCGTTTTCGCAGCTACTCCAACGTTGGACGCCACCTGCGCCGCCGTCTGCCCACTGTCAAGCTGACGCAGAATCAAAGGGCGCCCTTTCGACAGCATCCCGGAGACATGCTGCAGATCCTTCTTCGTCAAATGAACATGCACCCGATGGTAGCTTTCCATACCTCTACCATCAGGCCATTCCCGAAGTGATGAAAGTAACGGCTAAAATACATCTTTAGACAGTCTGAGACCTGGCTACTTCGCGAACATCTTGCTCAGGTCTGCAAACGCCTTGAACTCCAGCGCATTGCCGGCGGGGTCGAGGAAGAACATCGTCGATTGCTCGCCGGTTTGTCCGGCAAACCGCGTGTACGGCTCGATGACGAACTCGACGCCGGCCGCGCGTACCCGCTCCGCAAGCTGCTTCCAATCCTCCGGCGTGAGCACCACGCCAAAGTGTGGGATGGGGACATCGTGCCCATCGACAGCATTCGCGTGCGGCTTCTCCGTGCTTGCGGGTTTGTGGTGCGCGACAATCTGGTGGCCAAAGAAATCGAAGTCGATCCAATGGTCCGAACTGCGGCCCTCTGGGCATCCCAGCACAGTGCCGTAAAAATGACGCGCGGCGTCGAGATCGTCGACGGGGAAAGCAAGATGGAACGGTCGAAGCGCTGACAAGGTTTGGACCTCACACGAAGAAATCGTCGTACCTCGGATGATACCTGCGACCTCAATCCAACCGCGACGAAAACTTTGGTCATACCCCGTTCCGCACATATCGCGTAGGCAATTCCGATACCATGAAAAGCGTCTCGGATTGACTCCGTAACCCCGCCCATCGCGACTGGCTTGCGTGGCCCGCGCACAATGATGACGGCCTGTTTCACACACTCACGCTGCCTCCTCCACACCGCCAGTGGAACTGTTCGGATGGGCAGGTTGCACGATGGCGATGCCTCAATATAGGCCGGCGCATGAAGCCCTTCTAACACGGAGAGGTGATTGTCCGCACATCCCGAGGCTGCCAGCATACGTAGAGCAGTTGACGCAAAAGTAAATAACGGACGGCGTTTCAAAAACATTCCTCGCCGAATAACGGCATCGGAGTTGGAACGCATATTTGCAAAGATTGTTGCCGTCTCCCGCGGAAAATTATCGGGAGCGCAACAGACGCGCACCACACATAAAGCAGGCAGATGGAAGACCTGCAAGCAGGGGAGCACAGCTTGGCGCAACGAATCATTTTGGCAGACACACAGGCGATCTTCCGCACCGGCGCGGCACGGGTCCTGGCAATGGAAGAAGACATGCAAGTCGTGGCCCAGTGCTCCGACCTGGCGCGGCTCAAGGAAGC
>DASRLB010000511.1:0-6845 GCA_035648695.1 Acidobacteriaceae bacterium
CTGGTCGGGGGGCAGCGAGTAGTCGGGGAGGTTGCCGTGCGGCGGAGCGGCAGCCATTTCCTGGGCGGCGGCGACGTTGGCGGCGTGCTCGGTGGGTGTTTCGGAGGCGCGAGCGGCGGTCGCTAGAGAAATCGGCGCGAGCAGGCAGAGCAGCAGAGCGATGTTGCGGAAGCGCATGGCTGGGTTCTCCGGAGTGTTGACCAGTTTGCAGGAGGCCGGGCCGCGCTGGCAAGGACAAAACGGCGATAAAACGGCTAGGCCGGGAGTTGGATACACTTGAAGTTGGCGGAAACCGCGCGACGGAGAGAGTCGTCCGGCGCGGAGACGGGTTCAAGTAAACATGACGAAGCAAGTGAGTTGGAGCAGTCGGGCGGCCCTTGCGGGCGCGGTCCTTGGTGCAGTGGTGTGCGCGATGCAGGCGGGTGCGGTTTCGGCGCCCAAGGAGACCGCACCGGCGGCAGACGCGAAGATCGACGGCGTTCTGCTGCAAACGATGGATGCGGAGATGGCGCGCGCGATGGCCGACCTGGGCAGCGGCGCGCCCGGCGTTGACCCAAAGACGAAGCAGCCGGCACAGCCGCAGCCCAAGCCGTACTTCCTGAGCTACTCGGTTGCGGACAACGAGAGCGTGACTATATCGGCGCAGTATGGTGCGATCACCAACTCCACCGGCAGCCATCAACGCATTGTGGATGTGCAGGTGCGGCTCGGTTCTCCGACGCTCGACAACACGCACGGCGACCATCGCACCAGCGCGCTGACGACGCTGCCGCTGCCGTTGAACGACGATCGCGCGGCGATTGCGAGGACGCTGTGGTATGCGACCAACCGCGGGTACGGCAAGGCGCTCGACGCGCTGCTAAAGGTGAAGACCGAGCAGCAGGTGCGCGCGAAGGAAGAAGATGTTTCGGCGGACTTCTCGGCGGAGAAGCCGGAGACGGCGCTGCTGCCCGAGGCCCCGAAGCTGGAAATCGCGCGCGCGCCGTGGGAAGCGCGGCTGCGTGAGATCAGCAGCGTATTCAAGCAGTATCCCGACATTTATTACGACAATGTGGGTCTTGAGGCTTCGAACGAGACCGACTATTTTGTGTCGAGCGAAGGCACGAAGGTTGAGTCTCCGAACCAAGTGGCTCGGCTGGTGATCGTGGCGCGCACGCGCGCTGCCGACGGCATGGACCTGTTCCGCGTGGAGACGTTTGAGGCCGACGCGCTGGGGAATTTGCCGGACCAGAAGTCGGTGCTGGAAAAGACGGTCGCGATGGCGAAGAACCTTGTCGATCTGCGCTCTGCGCCGATTACGGAGCCGTACAACGGCCCGGCGATTCTTTCCGGGCGCGCAGCGGCAGTGTTCTTTCACGAGGTGCTGGGGCATCGGCTCGAAGGGCAGCGGCAGCGCGGTGATGAAGAAGGCCAGACGTTTACCAAGCTGCTGAACAAGCCGATCCTGCCGACATTTTTGTCGGTCGCGGACGATCCGACGCTGCGCGAGTTTCATGGCGAGTCGTTGAGCGGCCACTACGCGTTCGACGACGAAGGCCAGCCTGCGCGTCGCGTCGACCTGGTGCAGGACGGCGTGCTGAAGACGTTCCTGATGTCGCGCGAACCCGTTGCGAGCTTTGCGCAATCGAACGGACACGGCCGCGCGGAGACCGGGAAGATGCCCACCGGGCGGCAGGGAAATTTGATTGTCACATCGACCAAGACCGTCACCGACGCCGAGCTTCGCGAGATGCTGAAGGCTGAAGCGAAGAAGGAGGGCAAGGCGTACGGTCTGTTCTTCGAGGATATTTCGTCGGGCTTTGCGGTGACGACGCGGCGGTCGCCGCAGGCGTTCCAGGTGATCCCGCTGGTGGTGTATCGGGTGTATGTCGATGGCCGGCCGGATGAGCTGGTGCGTGGGGTTTCGATTGTGGGAACGCCGCAGGCCGCGCTGAATCGGATCATCGCGACGGGCGATCATCAGGAGATTTTCAATGGGATCTGCGGTGCGGAGTCGGGACAGATTCCGGTGAGCGCGGTGGCTCCGGCGATGCTGGTCAGCGAGATTGAAACGCAGCGGCAGTCGCAGGGGACGGCGCGGCCGCCGATTGTGCCGCCTCCGCCGGTAAAGGTGGCTGGCGTGAGCGTGGCTTCGGCGAAGGGTGGGCGGTAATGAACGATTTCCCTGCTTTGAAATTTGGTGCGATGAGAAACGTGGTTGCGGTCTTAGTTCTGGCTTCCGTATGTGGTATTGGCTCGGCGAAAACCCATGTCCCAAACGCGGGACATGGGGCACCCGCTGCGGTGGCGGGAGATGCGGCTGTGGCGGACAACGATCCGCTGTTGATTGCGATGCAGCAGGAGCTGGCGCGCGAGAAAGAGCTGCTGCTTCTCCCCGGAATGCAGCGGCCGTACTTCATGGAGTATCGGCTGGAAGACCTCCAGAGCTATGAGGCGCTGGCGAATTATGGCGCGCTGACGCGTGAGGCGCAGAGCCATCAGCGCGTTGTGCGCGTGACTGTGCGCATTGGAGACTATGCGACCGATTCGAGCTCGGCGCGCGGCGACGGTTCGCTGGAACTCGCGCCCGACGACAACGATGCGGACGCGCTGAAGTTTGCCCTGTGGACCGCGACCGATGAGGCTTACAAGAACGCTTTGCGGGCGTATGCGACCAAGCAGGCGACGCTGAAACACTTCCAGACTCCGCCAACCGCGGCCGACTTTACGCCGGCAAAAGCGGTGGTCCATATTGAGCCGCTGGAGAAACTGGACATCGATCGCGCCGACTGGAAGCATCGGCTGGTCGAAGCGAGCGGTCTGTATGCGACGGCGCCCGAGGTCAAGAGCTTCGCGGCGGACGTGCAGTATTCGACGGCGAATCTGCGCGGCCTCGTCATCAACCGCTACACGGTGAACACCGATGGCGCGGTGCTGCGGCATGGGTATTCCGGCTATACGGCGGACATCAGCGTTGGTGGACAAGCCGCCGATGGGATGCAGCTTGGTCGCGAAAACGGGACAACGGCCGCGACTGCCGCGGGCCTCGAAGACTGGCCTAAATTTCGCGAGCGCACGATCGCCGACCTGAAGAGTTTCGATGAGCTGCGCCATGCTCCGGTGGTCGATGCGGAGGACTACCACGGGCCGGTGTTGTTCTCCGGCGACGCCGCGGCGGATGTCATCAACCGCCTCTTCGTCCCCAACATCGAAGCCGACCGTCCCGAGATTGGCACGACCGCACGAACGCAGGGAGCGTTTCAATCGAGTTACCACAGCCGCGTTCTGCCGGAGTTTTTGAGCGTAGTCGACGATCCTTCGATGCGCACGTTTGAGGGCCAGACGCTGCTTGGGTCGTTCGCGGTGGATGATGAGGGTGTCCCCGCGCAGAAGGTCACAATCGTCGATAAAGGCGAACTCGAAAACTACCTCGTGGGCCGCGAGCCGGTGAAGGATTTCCCAACGTCGAACGGCCACGGCCGCGCTGCCCCGGGGCAGGCGCCGCACTCTCATGCGGGTGTGCTGATCGTGCGTTCGAGCGCGCCGGTTCCCGCGGCGCAGATGCAGGCGAAGCTGCTGGCGATGGCGAAGGACCAGGGACGCGACGTGTACGAAGTCGAAACTCTGGGCGGAGAACTCGCGCCGCGGCTGCTGTATCGCGTGAGCGCGGACGGCAAGCGGACGCTGGTGCGCGGCGCGGTATTCGATGAGCTTGATCAGCGCAGTCTGCGCAGTGAGATTGTTGCTGCCGGAGACGATCCCTACATCACCCAGACGATTGCGCCGATACCCGAGACGACGATTGTGCCTTCGCTGCTGTTCGCGGACATCGCGGTGAAGCGCGCGACCGACGAGCAGGGCAAGCTGCCGTACTATCCTCCGCCGGCGGTGAAGTAGGGCAAGGCTTTGTGGATGAAGTCCTGATCTTCGCGGCTTAGATCGCCCATGAGCGTTGGGCGATCCTGCGGCCTCAAGCCCTTCTGATTGATGCGGTTCATCAGGCTCCAATCCTTCGCCGGATGCTGCGGATCGGGGTCCGCGGGCTCGTGCGCGGGCAGGTCGTAGCGCGTGAAGTCGATCACCATTTCAGGAGTCTTCCGCTGCCAGTCGCGCAGCAGCGCGAGCCGAAGGTTCCTGTTCATGAACCATTTGATCTCCAGGTTGTTATACGAATCGCCAAGCCCTGAGCCGCGTTCGACGAAGCTGTACTTCCAGTCGCTGTTGTTCGCGTACTGCTTCTTCCAGATCGCTCCAAACTCTCCGAAGGGTACGAACTGCGTATCGGGCCAGCGCTTCTTCGTGCCGGCGACCCACATATCGAGCGCGGAACAGATCAGGTCCTTGCCAAACTCACCCACAAGTTGCGCTTCCCAGATGTTGGTCACCCAGCCGAACCGGTTGCGTTCAAAGCCATCGTCGAAGTGGATGGATTGCGTGTGCATCACTTCGCGATGCCCGAGATCGAGTCCCCATCCGATATAGGTCTCGATCGGCCCAACGCCGCGGCGGCTGTTGTATCCGGTAATCTCGTGCCCCAGCGAACCGGCTCTGCGCGCGCAGATGAAGTCCATCGTCCAGCCATCGAGGTTCACGCAATCGATGAAGTCCGATTCGTTCTGCGCTGGCTTACAAAAGTGCTGTTTCGACGGGTAGAAAGGGTAGGAAGGCGAGCCGTCCGCGCCTCCTCCGTCGACATCCTCCTGGCTCCAGATGACGGCGTGCGCGGTGTGGATGTTTTCCTTCTCGGCGAGGTATTGCAGGTTGTTGGCCGAGAGGAAACCGCCCATGATCGCCTGCGGCCGGTAGCCGTTGCCGACGAAGCCGGTGATGATCTGGATCGCTTCCGTCATCTCCCGGTTGATGCGCGCGCGCGGAAGGTACATGGCCGGAAAATACCCGGGAAAGTACGACACCTCGTCGCCGTACCTGTGATGACACTCGACCGCGTAGGCCCTGATCTGTTCGTAGTTCAGCCGTTTGTCTTCGAGCGCATTGAGCGTAAATCCCCACGTCAGCCGCCCATCGGGATTATGCCGCGCAAACGCCTCGCGCATGGACCGAACGCCGTCGAGCGTATGCCACGAACTCTCGTCGCGGGCGAGGAGTTTGACGTCGCGCGAGACTTCCCATGGCGTCGTCCGGACCATGATGCAGAAGGTGACGAAGCGATTGCCGAGGAGTGGAGTTGGAGCCATTGCGGGGAGCAAGTTGCTCATCGCGGCAAGCCCGCACGAGCCAGCGGCCAGTTGCAGGCTGGACAGTGCGGCTCCGGTTAGTAGGGTGCGTCGGTTCATCGCTTCCTTCTTCTGCTTCCACGATGCTATCTCGACCCAAGCATCGCGCATTTGCGATGCGCAGCAGAGAAACCCGCTTCCCGCCCACACCCGCACAACCCTGTCATCTAGACCGAAGTCCGCACTTTGCGGACGCAGCGGAGAGATCGCAGCATTTGACACTCCCGGCGCTACCAACAATAGAGCTCTACCCCACCCCCAAACCGACAGCGCCGAAGTCATCCACCGCAAATCCGTGCATGACCGCATTAGCAAGTTCCAGCACGACCCCACAAGATTCGTCCCCGCAAGGGCCGTGGAAGCCGCAACCGGCATGCCCATCGGCGACGAGGAAGAGTATGCAACATCGCAAAGCGCGATAGCTCTCTTACACCCCCACCCTAAACTCGTCATTCCGACCAAGGCGAACAAATAACGAAACACGTGTTATTATTACTATTCAATCGACTGCTACCTATATAAGGTGTCAGGATAGAAATGTTAGGCCTAAGGAGGAACCGTTGGCTTCGCCGTTCAGTGAGAGAAAAGCGACGGAAGCAGCAGCACACCTCCTTCACCTACGTGGCGGGCGGATGCATTTTTTGAAGCTGTTAAAGCTTCTCTATATTGCCGACCGTGAAGCCTTACACCGTTGGGGAATCCCAATCAGTCACGATAATTATGTCTCCATGGATCATGGCCCGGTACTTAGCCAGACATACAACTTGATCAGAGATGGCGGATCGAGATTTTGGTCGGAGCACATCTCAGCTCCTTTCGACGATTACGAAATTCGTCTTATCCAGGACAAACCTGAGGCACAAAAGCTATCGCCTGCGGAAGAGAGACTTTTGGATGAAATCTATTCCCAATACGGGCATGCGAACCGTTGGGATTTAGTCGAGAAAACTCACAAATTTCCAGAGTGGCAAGATCCGCACGGCAGCAGCATTCCTATATCTCTGCGAGAAATCCTGCACGGCCTCGGAGAGCCCGAAGAGGAAGTAGAGGCAATCGTCGCAGAATTGCGATACGAGCAAGCTGTGGCGGAACGGCTTGAGGTCGCCTGAAACGTGGCCTGCGGCGACACTTATTTGCTCTATGACGAAGATGATTACGAGAGCAAACCGCACCTTCACATTGTCATAACGGAACCTGACGGTGAAGGTCGCGTAGTTCTGGTAAGTGTAACCACGAGACGCGCTAAGTCAGACACAATGGTCTGCCTGGACGCCGGCGAGCATGAGTTCATTACGCATCCGTCAGTCATAACGTACGCCTATTCCAAGATTCTGACAGTTGCTAAGCTCAAAGAGCTTTGTGCCAGTGGCGACGCCATATCAAAGGGAAAAGCGACAGACCAACTCGTCAAGCGCGCCCAGAATGGCATGTCCGAGACTGACAGAGCGCCTTATGATACGAAGCGGCTCTTCAAGCATCTGTACAAGCGATAGGCGCGCGTTCATCTCCTCCTCAAAGGCTCGCCTTTGCACTAGCAGTTGCTTTTCTTGTTGTCATCCTCGCAGGGGACCGGCTTCTCGCCGGGCGCCCCACATCTCGCTTTTGAGATGTGGGCTTCGCGCAAAGCGCGAC
>DASRLB010000512.1:0-21670 GCA_035648695.1 Acidobacteriaceae bacterium
CCCAAACCCCACATAAACACAGGCAAAAGTAATCCAAAAAACCTGGCGTGTTCTATCTCTCAACTCTGTACAATTAAATCAGGACTCAAAACTCACAACTCAAAACTGAACGGGAACCTTCCAGACGCCAACCGCGCCCAGAACCTCTACGCTCTGAGCTCTCCGGAACCCTCGCTCCTCAACCCTCGCTCCTCAACAGAAAGGTAGGCACTTCCTCACCGCTCTCCGCCCGAAACTGGTACCTCGCAACTGGAAACTGGTAGCCGACAGCTGGTAGCTGGCAGCTGAAAATCAACCCCGCAACCGCCAACCCAGCCGCTAACTCCTTATCTCGGTATATTTTGTGCCGAAGTCGTGTGGAATGAATCGTTTGCGGAGGTGATAAATACGCTGACTAACCCAGCAAAAAAACCCTTGCACAAGCTCGACCGCTCAAGCATAATTGATCTATGGCGAAGGTCGTCCAAATCAACACAGGTCAACCGAAACCAGAGAAGAATCCCGCTGCGGTTGCTCTAGGGCGATTGGGTGGGCTGAAAGGCGGGAACGCAAGGGCGGCGGCGCTGTCCCCTGCTGACCGCAAGGCAATCGCCCAACGTGCCGCTAAGCAGCGATGGGCGAGGGTGAAGGGTAACGAATTGGAGTCTCCCGTTGTACAGGCGGGGGAAACCATGAGAGAGGCTAAGTTAGCCTAGTTTGGGGATAGACACCACAAACGTCCCGTCATCGGTTGTGATCGTGATGACGATACGCCGGGTGCCTATGCGAATCTTGACCGAGGGCATAGGGTTATTTTCTCCTTTCCGAGCCGCCTGTCTGCAACGGGCGGCTCTCTCAATTTGCAGAATTCTTAGTGAGCGTGACGGCCAATTCTCCTTCGTCTCCGGTAGCAGCCTTATAACTGACATCGAAAACGCTCACAGCAAGTTGCAGCCATTTCTTCCGGGCATCCATCGACCATTCGGAATTCTCCTCCGGTAGTTTGCTGAGAAGTCCCTGGATGAACGGGTTCTTGTGTGGAGGTTCACCGCCACCGTCTCCGCGAATACGGCTATTGCCGTCATTCTCAGCATCCGTTTTCGTGTCGTCTACTGGAGGAGGAGGCGCTGGCTTTTGCTCAGTCTCCCCGAGCGCCTTGGCGGTAGGCCGAACAAGACGATTGCTCCCGTATGCGAAGTATCCGGCTTGCTGAGCACTACGCTGGAACACTTGGCGAGCTTTGTCCTTTTGCTTAGGAGCGACACCAAGCCGCTCGATGTAACCCTCAAGGCCGGGATTCGCTGGGAGGGACTTGCCTTCCCAGTCCTCGAATAGAGCCTTGTAAAGAGGAACGGCAAGAAACGATTCAGACCGGGCGGCTTTCTCGGTTATAGGCTCAACGACCTTAGCCCCCAAGTCTGTCAGGTGGAGGGTCTTCTTTTCGCCGGAAATGAACCCGTACATCTTTGCGGTGCCAACTCGAAGGTTAAAACCTCCACCGTCTGACGACACTCCGAGTTTCGCGGCCAGCGTGGACTTCTCACAAGACTTGCCACCCAACTCGAAAATTTCCTTCGCGATAGCCACCGCATCATCCTGATCTAGATATGGAAAGCGGATTGTCGAGCGGCCTTGCGCGGCTGATTCTTGCGGGGTTTCGACGTTTGGAACGATTTCCGACATACCCATTTGAGTCCTCCCTATCGACTAACAAGAATGAGCATAGCCCCTAAAAGGGAAATACGCAAGTTACAAGGGAAGAAAAGATGAGAATGTTGAGAATTTCCTTGACTACATGACCGCTCAAGCATAGTATTTGGTCATGGAAAGCCAAGTTCACCAACCGCACACCCTCACAGAAGCCATCCGCTATTACTCCAATGTCCAGACCTGCATTGACGCGGTAGCGGCTCTGCGCTGGGCGGATGGCAAGCCTGTATGCCCCAAGTGCCACGTTGTAGAGGGTGAGCGCAAGCACTATTGGCTGGACGCGCAAAAGCGGTGGAAGTGCTACTCATGCCGTAAGCAGTTCTCGGTCAAGGTTGGGAGCATCTTCGAGGACAGCCCGCTATCGCTAGACATCTGGCTTATCGCTCTGTGGATGCTCTGCAACTGCAAGAACGGCGTATCCAGCTATGAGATTGGCCGTGCTACGGGAATCGCTCAGAAGTCGGCATGGTTCGTCCTACAGCGTTGCCGCTTGGTGCTGAAGGATGTGAAGCATGTCCAGATCGAAGGCGGCCCTGTAGAGACCGATGAATCCTTTATCGGAGGCAAGCCAAAGAACATGCACGCCAAGCGTCGTAAGCAGATCGGACAGAAGGATCACAAGACTCCGGTTATGGGGATGCTGAATCGCGAAACCCGCCAAGTGCGGACGATGGTGATTCCGAACGTCAAGCGCGAGACTTTGCAAAATAAGATTTTGGAGCATGTCGCACTCGGTTCCACCGTGTACACCGATGGCGCGGCGGGATATGACAAGCTCGCCTCACTCGACTTCATCCATGAAACGGTCAATCACGTTGACGAGTACGTGCGCGGGTCGGTCTCGACTCAGGCAATCGAAAACTTTTGGTCATGCCTCAAGCGCACACTGAACGGAACATATATCGCCGTCGAGCCGTTTCACCTTGACCGTTATCTTGACGAGCAAGTTTTCAGGTTCAATAACCGCATCAACATGAACGATGGTGACCGCTTCGTAAAGGCTCTCTCGCAGGTTGGCGGAAAGCGCTTGACGTGGGTGGAGTTGACCGGGAAGGAGGCGGCTAAACAGTTTTAGGACTGGCCCTCTTCGGGGGCGTAGGTGTATCGCATATGAGGCGAAGGCTTCTCGGCCTTGGCTTGAGCGCGAATTCCCAGGATTTGTTCGGGAGATGCGGAGAGGACGGAAGCCAAGGCTTTCTTGAACTTCTCATGCTCCGGCGATGTCAAGTTTTTCTTCACGCAGAGACGCGCTGAGCAAATCTTTGAATATGCTCAGCCTCCCGCTGCAATTCCATTTCGTATGCCCGCTGCCAATCTCGCGCAAGGGTGGGCCTTCGCAATTCTCCCCCGAACATGCGTTTTCTCTCAGCCTCTACTGCTATTTCGGCCTCTTCAAGCCCGACTGGGACGGGACGGAGCGGCGCATTATTCGTCATAAGCAAATAGACCAGACGGAACATTGAAATCACAACAATCGCAGGAGAAAGAATCGCGAGCACCGTGAATGCCAGCCGGTCGTGCTTCGCAAATCTATATACGGTCGATGACACACCGAGAACGAACAGAAACAGTAGAACTCCGAGGTCAATCAACGTGCTGTGCATAAGGTAACTCCATCCTACAGAAGTTTGACTCTCTAAACGTCTAACCGTCTGCCAATACTGACGCAATCCACGCCAACCACCTGATCGCTAACCCCAGTTGAAAAAGGTAAAGGATCGCAGCTAGTGTGATATGACGCGTTTGA
Organism: Acidobacteriaceae bacterium; assembly: GCA_035648695.1. GTDB lineage: Bacteria > Acidobacteriota > Terriglobia > Terriglobales > Acidobacteriaceae > Granulicella. Next base: position 3,437 of record DASRLB010000512.1, read on the forward strand.
ATCATGCGGATGTTCTCGTCGCCGGGAGCCAACGGAAGATCCTGCTGGGCTGGATCGCTTATGCCCGCCCTAATTCGGACGTGTGCTGCGGCTCTCCAGTTGTTTATGTTGTCGTTCGTCCATTTCGCCAGTACGTGAATAGCGATTGCAACGAACATGCCGATCAATACGGTTACAAAGAGGTTCATCGTCAAATGCTGAGAGGACTTGAAGTATTTGTGAAAAGCGCCTCCAGCAGTTGCAAAATCACCAAGAATCAGGCCCAGTGAAACATAAACCAAATCCTCCGGGATTGAAACGAGCGCAACTTTTTGCGCATCCTTGTCTCCACAGAGACGTAAGATGCCAAATTTCATGGGAACGAGGACAACCGCGAGCAGTACGATCAGGTTGTGCTGTAGAAAACCGCCCAGACTCTCAATCATTGTTGCGGGCAAGTGTACGCGGCGAAATGGCACTTGTCACAAAATTTGTACAACTTTAACGTCACCCTGTGGATTACCCTACAAAAACCGCGTTTTCCCGGCTGGGTTAGTCAGCGTATTTATCACCTTTGCGGAGACCTCCCGCCCTGGAGCCCAGCATTCTAAAGCACTTACCCCCGGGCAATAGAAACAGAGGGAGGGGGAGGGGGACCCCAACGGTGGTAGGGACCGGGCGTTGCTCCGACCGCGATTCTCACCCCATGGGATTGCCTACCGCCGATCGAACCGGTACACCAACCCCGTCGTCACGCGAAAATTGTTCTGCGAGTTCGTGCTGCCGTTAGGGACCCGCGTCAGCAGATAATCCATCTGCACCGCGCGCCACGCCCAGTGTCTCTTGAACGGAACATCGACGCCTCCGCCCGCCAGCAGCGAGAACCCATTTCCTCCGCTGTTGAATGGGAAGTTCGACGCCGAGTGCGCGCCGCCCAGCAGCACCTGCCCATACGGCAGCACGCGCCACCCCTGCGACCGCACCGTATACCGCGGTCCGAACAGATAGGTCGTCAGCGTCAGCGTCTCCGTCGAGTTCAGGATGTTGCCCGCATGAGTCACACCGAAGTCCGCAGCCACGCTCAGCGACGGAGTCAGACCGAACGCCGCCGATGCGCTGCCGCCATTCATCGAAAAGCACCCGCACCCTCCCGGCGGCGCGTTCGCATGAAGATACGTGTAGCCCGCGCTCACGTCGATCGTCCGCTGCAAAGGCGCGGCTGTCACCTGTGCCCGGACGGGCGCGGCGAAAGCAAATAAAACAGCGGCTGTCGCAAGTGCGCGAGTCAGTTCCGGAAGATTGCGCATGTCTCTCCTATTGCACCTGTAGCGTCGTTGTCGTGCTGTGTGTTGTCGTCCCGCTGGTGCCGGTAATGGTCAGCGTGTACGTCTGCGGCGCCTGCCCGAAGAACCCGCCGCCGCACCCCGCAATTCCCATCACGGCGCCCAGCGAAATCGTCGCCCAAACCGCCATCGCAGCCAGCCGCGGCAGCGACCGCGACCGCCTCCGCATCACCGGCAGCAGCAACAGCAGCGCGGCAAACCACAGCTTCCGGTCCGTCTGCGCATGAGCAGTCAGCGGCGCCACATGGACCGTCAGCACGGCAGTCCCCGCCGTCGCACCCGGCGTAATCGTCGGCGGCGCAAACGCCGCCGTCGCCCCAATCGGCAGGCCCGTCACCGACATCGTCACCACGTTGTTGTACGCCCCGTTGATCGATGTCGCCGAGATGCTGTACGTCGCGCTCCCGCCCGGATCGATCGTCTGGGTCCCCGAGGGAATGCTCAGCGAGAAGTCCGGCACGACCAGCGGCGCGACGACTTGCGTGAGGCTCGCGGAAGTCACTCCGCTGAACGTCGCGTCGCCGGAGTAGGTCGCCGTAATCGTGTGGCTGCCGATCGCCAGCGCCGAGGTGCTGTACGTTGCCACGTTCGAAGTCAGCGTCACCGTCGACAACACCGTGCTGCCGTCGCTGAATGCTACAGTCCCCGTCGGCGTTCCCGCAGTGCCTGAAGTCAGAGTAGCCGTGAACGTCACGGACTGCCCGATCACCGAAGGATTCAGCGAAGAAGTCAGCGCCGCCGTCGTCGCGGCTTTGTTCACCACCTGCGTCACCGCCGCCGATGTGGAAGTCACGTAATTCGTGTCGCCGACATAGGTTGCGGTGATCGTATGCGACCCAAGCGCCAGCGCCGAGGTCGTAAACGCAGCCGTCTTGTTCGCCGCAATCGCCGTGCTGCCCAGCAACGTCGCGCCGTCGTAGAAGTTGACGTTGCCGGTAGGCGCGATGGTCCCCGTCGTGCTGACCGTTGCCGTAAATGTTACCGAGCCGCCGGTTGGAGATGGATTCAGCGAACTCGTTACAGCAGTCGTCGTCGGGGCAGTGTTGACAACCTCGGTCACTGCCGCCGAGGTCGAAGTAACGTAGTTCACATCGCCCACATACGTTGCCGTAATGGTGTGCGACCCAACCGTCAGCGCGGAGGTTGTGAACGCCGCCGTCTTCGCGGCCGTAATCGCCGTGCTGCCGAGCAGCGTTGTTCCGTCGTAGAAGTTGACGTTGCCGGTGGGTGCGATCGTCCCGGCCGTGCTGACCGTCGCGGTAAAGGTTACGGACGCGCCCGCCGTCGATGGATTCAGAGAGCTGACCACGGCGGCCGTGGTTGCAACCGTGTTCACAACTTCCGTCAGAGCGGCGGAAGTCGAAGTCACATAGTTGGTGTCTCCAGCGTAGGTCGCGGTGATGGTGTGCGACCCGGCCGTCAGCGCCGACGTTGTAAACGCCGCCGTCTTCGCGGCGGTAATCGCCGTGCTTCCCAGCAGCGTCGCTCCGTCATAGAAGTTGACGTTGCCGGTCGGCGCGATCGTCCCCTCCGTGCTGACGGTCGCCGTAAACGTCACCGACGCGCCAGCCGTCGACGGATTCAGCGAGCTCGCGACAGCAGTCGAAGTCGCAATCGCGTTCACAACTTCGGTCAGCACAGACGAGGTAGACGTGGCATAATTTGCGTCGCCCACATAGGTCGCCGTAATCGTATGCGACCCGGCCGTCAGTGCAGAAGTTGTAAACGCCGCTGTCTTGTTGGCTGCGATCACCGTGCTGCCCAACAACGTCGCGCCGTCGAAGAAGTTGACATTGCCCGTCGGCGCAGTCTGTCCGGTCGCGCTAAGCGTTGCTGTAAACGTCACCGACGCGCCGGCCGTGGACGGGTTCAGCGTGCTGAGGACGGCAATCGTCGTGGGCGTCGCAACCCCGTTGATCACCTGCGCCAAAATCCCGGACGTAGACCCGTTGAAGTTTGTGTCACCCGCATAAACCGCCGTGATGTTGTGCGATCCGGCGCTCAGCGAAGACGTGCTGAACGTCGCCGTCTTGTTCGCCAGCAGCGCCGTGGTATTCAACAGCGTCGCCCCATCGAAAAAGCTGACATTGCCTGTCGGCGCCGTCGAGCCGGTCACGGCAACTGTAGCCGTAAACGTCACCGAGGCGCCCGCCGCCGCAGGATTCAGCGAACTGGCCACCGTGGTCGTCGAAGCCGTCGCAACCGCCGTAATCGTCTGCGTCAGCACTGCCGACGTAGACGTAGCAAAGGTCCCATCGCCCGAGTACGTGGCCGTAATGCTATGCGACCCCGCGCTCAGAGAGGACGTTGCATACGTCGCAACCAGCCCGGTCAGCGACGGGCTTCCCAGCAACGTCGCGCCATCGTAGAACGAGACCGTCCCCGTCGGGGTCCCCGCGGCGGTCGTCGCCACGGTAGCCGTAAACGTCACCTGTTGTCCCGCCGCCACGGACGCGCCCGAAGTTGTCAACGCAGTCGTCGTCGCGCCCTGCCCAATCGTCTCCGTCAGTGGAGACGATGTCGCTGTTGGGAAATTCACATCGCCGCCATATACCGCGGTGATCGTATGCGTCCCCGCGCTCAGCGTGCTTGTTGCAAACGTCGCCACGCCGGCAGTCAGAGTCCCCGACCCAATCTCCGTCGCCCCATCCATGAAATTGACCGACCCGGTCGCCGGGCCGATCGCCGACGTCACGGTCGCCGTAAACGTCACGCTCACGCCTTCCACAACGCTCGCCCCGCTGCTCGTCAGCGCAACTCCCGGTGCCGCCGCCTTCCCGACAACCTGTACCAGCAACGCAGACGTCGACGTGGCGAAGCTGCCATCGCCCGAGTACATCGCCGTAATGTTGTGGCTCGCCGTCGCAAGGTTGGATGTCCCATACGACGCATGTCCGCCCGCCAGCGTCGCGGTATTCAGCAACGTTGCTCCATCCATAAACATCACCATGCCGGTCGGCGTACCCGTCCCGCTGGTCGGAGCAACCGTCGCGTTGAACGTCACACTGGCGCCAAAAGTCGACGGATTCAGCGAAGACGTCACAACGGTAGTCGTCGCAGTCGGCGTCCCGCTGCCGACCGTAAGCGCATTCGCCGTGGCCACCGAAGTGTTGTAGAAGCTATTGCCGTTATAGGCCGCAGTAATCGGATGCGATCCCGCAGGCAGGCTCGATATCGAGAACGTCGCGACCCCCGCCGGATTCAGCGCCTGCGTGGACAGGATGCGACTGCCGTCATAGAACGTCACCGTCCCGGTCGGAGTCAGGCTGCCATTCGCGGTGACGGTGGCCGTAAGCTGCACCGCTCCGCCAACGCTTACCGGGTTCGGCGACACCGCCAGCGTGGTCACCGAAGGCTGCGTCGGTCCCTGATCGACTTCCGCGTACCCGTAGTCCGTTGCGCCGGCCTTGTAGGTACTGTCGCCGTTATAGGTAGCCGTAAATTCGTGGAAATCGCTCACCGCCAGGGCGGTGCTCGTAAACGTTCCCACACCGTTGTTCAGCGTAATGGTCGCGATCGTCGCCGGGTCATCGAAGCCCACCGCGTCGACCAGAGTCACCGTTCCGGTCGGCACCGCGCCCGAGACCGATTTCACCGCGACCGTAAAGACTTCCGGCTGGCCCGACAACACCGGATTCTTCGACAGCGTCAAGATCAGCACAGGTGTGGTCGCATCCGGCGCCACATCCACCCGCACATCCGCTGAGTTCGACGCCTGGTACGTCACGTCCCCCTCATACTCCACGTAGTATCCGAACGAGCCCGCGGACGGCGTCGCTAGCGTGATCGTCGCCTTGCCATGGGAATCGAGCGCCGCCGAGCCCGCGGGGTATCCGCCGCCGCCAACAAGTCCAACGCCGCCCGTGGGAATACCGCCATCACCTCCCGTCACCGTGATGCTGAACGTCGTTCCCAGCGCGATGTCCGTCGGATTAGGCGTCGCCGTCGCCGTCGTCACCGTCGTTTGCGGAGGAGGACTTACCTTCACCACGATCGTCGGCGAAGCCGAGCCGGCGTAGGTCGTATCACCCAGATACGTCGCCACGATATTGTGCGCGCCTAAAGTGGCCGGAAAACCGTTGAGTACCGCCACGCCCGAGCCATTCAGCGCAACCTTGCCGAGGTCAAACGTGCCATCGGAGAAATCGACCATGCCGGTCGGCGTTCCCGATGACGCGGTCACTGTCGCAGTGTAATTATCGGGCCCGTAGTTTTCAATCTGCGTAAACTGGACCGCCAACAGCGTCGTCGTCGGAGTCTTCGTAATCGACTGCGTAATCGCAAAGGCCCTCGAGGTCTGGAAGTTCGCATCGCCACTGTATACCGCCGTAATCGAATGCGGCCCAAACACCAGGGCGCTGTCCGAAACCGACGTTGTGGCTGAGCCGTTCAGCGTTCCCGTGCCAATGCTCGTGCCATCGGAGAAGAACTGTACCGTCCCGGTCGGAGTGCCCGCGGTCGAAGAAGTGACCGTCGCCGTAAACGTAACGCTCTGCCCCACAATCGCCGGATTGACTGAGGAAACCAGCGCCGTCGTCGAAGTCGCGATCGCCCCAATCACCTGCTGGAATACCGGCGAAGTCGCATTGGCATACGTTGAGTCGCCGGAGTAGACGCCGATGATCGGGTGCGCGCCCAGCGCCAGCGTCGAGACCGAAATGCTCGCCGTCCCTGAAGCGAGCGTCTGCGTCCCGAGCAACGTGGTGCCGTCGTAGAACTTGACCGTGCCGGTGATCGTCCCCTGCGTAGTGGAGCTGACGGTAGCCGTCAGCGTGACCGCCGCGCCCAATGAGGCGGGGCTCTGCGATGACGCGATCGCCACCGTCGGGATCGGCGCGGCCTTGCCGTACAAGTTGATCGTCGCCGAGGTGCTGGAAGCGTAGGCGTCGCCCGCGCCCGTGTTGTAGACCGCCTTCACCGCGTGCAGCCCGGTACCCACAAAACTGACCGGGGTCAGCGGCGCGGGATAGATTTCTTCACCCAGCAGCACCGACAGTGTAGTTCCGTACGCGCCCGCCACCGCAAGACTCAGCCGTCCACTGCCAGTAAAGTCGCCCGCAGCCAGACCGTCCGGCGAAAAGGCTGTCGTGAACGGCGCGGACGCACCCAGCGTTCCATCCCCGTTGCCCAGTAACAGCGCTGCCGTACTGTCGGTCTGATTGATGACGACAACATCCTGCTTTCCGTCGCCGTCGAAGTCGCCGGTAATAAGGTTCGTCGGTCCACTGCCCGTCGGGCTCGTCACCGCGGGCAACAGCGTTCCATCACCTTTGCCCAGCAGGATGGAGACCGTTCCGCTGGCCTGATTCGTAACCGCCACATCCGGCTTGCCGTCGCCGTTGAAGTCCGCGACCGCAACCTGCGTCGGCACCTCGTCCACCGCATACGTCGCCTGATTGCCGAACGTGCCGTCGCCGTTGCCCAGCAGCACGGACACCGTATCTCCGTTGCTGTTTGCTACCACGATATCCGGGTAGCCGTCGCCGTTCATATCGGCCACCGCGAGGCCCTGGGGCCCGGTTTCTCCGGCATAGAACACCGGATGCTGGAACGTGCCGTCCCCATAACCCAGCAGCACCAGGACGGTGCCATCGACAACATTCGAGACCGCGATATCCAGCTTGCCGTCGCGGTTGAAGTCGCCTACCGCTATGCCCGCAAGCGAACCGTAGGAGGATGATTCACCCGCCGTGAAAAGTCCGGTAATCGCAATCGGGCTCTGGAAGGTCCCGTCCCCATTGCCCCGCAGGATTGAAAGCGTGCCGTCCCCATTGACGGTGGCGAGATCGAGCAGGCCATCACCGTTGAAGTCGCCGCTCGCCATATGGAGCGCGCCGCCGTTCGGAATCGCCGACGTCTTCGCCGCCCCGAATGTGCCATCGCCATTGCCCGGCAGGAATGTAGCCGAGAGTGCTTCCAGCACCACCAGATCGATTTTTCCATCACCGTTGAAGTCAGCCTGGATCACGTCAGTGGGGCCGAACGGCATGGTGTACGTGACCTGCGGCGCAAACGCACTTGTGCCCGCACCCAGCGCTATCGTCCCGAGCAGCGCATTGCCGTTGCTGGTATCGATGAAGGTGACGTTGCCCGTAGGCAGCACCGCTCCAAACGCCCCTACGCCCGCCAGCAGGCTATAACCGCTCGGCGTTCCAGTGAACGACAATGCAGTCTGCGTGATGTAGTTGGCCGCCGGAGAAATCACAAGTGTCTGCGTTCCCGAGCTGCTGCCCTGGTCCGCATTCTTGGGCTGGAACGTCGCCGAAATCCCGTGCGTGCCCACCGCGAAGTTGATCTTGATCGACGCCGTGCCTGCTGCCGTGAGCGGAGCCGCCGCAATCAGATGCGGAGACGCGGCCGTGTCGTAGAAGTTCACGACGCCCAGCGTGATCGGCGTGTTCGTGGAGTCCTTCACCGTCGCCGTCAGCGTGACCGCCGTCTCGGCCGGTTGCGGAGAAGCCGGCGTAAACGCCAGCGTAGTCGTCGTCGAAAGCTGCGGCGCAATCACCACGATGCCGTTCTGCGTTGCCGCAGTCAGCCCTGTCGCGCTGGCCGTAATGCTCTGGGTCCCCGTGGTGTTAAATGTCACGGCGAACGAGGCAAAACCGGCGTCGTTGGTGATAAACGCATGGCTCGTCGGCTTGATCGACGCCGCGGAATCGGATGTGGTTACCCCGACCGTGCCCGTATAGTTGGTAACCGTATTGCCAAAGGTGTCTTCGATCGTTACCCCGACCGCGCCGCTCACGCCGCGCGCTGCGGGCGAAATAAACGGAGTTGTGATCACAGCCTGAGAGGCCGCCGCCGCAACCACCAGCACATCCGAATTGATGATGTAAATCTCATTGGTGCCGTCGAGCGAAATGTAGAACCTGTAAGTCCCTGCCAGCGTCAGAGGAGTCGCCGGTATGGAAACCTTGCCGGCGACAGCCGTCGCCGTGTACGTCTTCGAATAGCTGACGTCCAGGCCGAAGATGCGCAGCGTCAACGGACCGGTGTAAGCGGTGTCCAGTTGGCCGGCCTGGTCCGCCTCTTCACGGATATTCGGGAAGACAACGCCGGCGGTGAAAGGCCCGCTTGGCACTTGCGTCAGTTGGGCCGTGATCAACAGCGTACCCGGAATACTCAGGGTGCTCGAACTGCTGCTCGCCTCATAGGCGTCAGCCACTCCCGGCACATACACCGCGCTGACAACATGTTCGTCAGTGTCCACAATCCCGACGCCGAGCCCGGCGATGACGCCATAGGTTTGCAGCACAGGCAGCACCGAGATCGCCGGTCGCGACACCAGCCCGTCGTACTGGTTGGACGCGCTCTTGCCCGCGATCACCAGCGCCGACAGTCCCACACCCGAAACGTCAACGGCCACGATGCCCTGCGGATTCGGCCCCGCCGCCGACAGGGGATAGCCCCCACCCGGGTAGAAGCCGCCGCTCCCATCCGAGCTGAAGATGGTAACCGTGTTCGTCTGCGCCCCGGAGCATGACACCGCAAGGTTCAACGTACCGCTGTTGTAGAAGTCGGCTACCGCCATTCCCGTCGGCTGCGCACATGCAGTCAGAGTCGTAGGCGTCTGGAAAGTGCCGTCGCCATTGCCTTTGAAGAACGAAACCGTGCCGTCGTTGAAGTTGGTCGCGGCCAGCGAGACCTTGCCCGTCCCCGCCACATCGATTGCAGCGATCGCAAACGGGCTGGACCCGGTGCTAAGAGAAGTCGCTGGCTGGAACGTCCCATCGCCCTTGCCCAGCAGCACGGATACGGTGTTGGAGGTCCCATTCGTTACCGCAACATCCAGCACGTTATCGCTATTCAGATCCGCGATCGCGACATTTTGCGGACTCGTGCCGACCGTCACCGTCGTCTGCGTCTGGAACGTGCCATCACCGTTACCGCGCAGGATCGAAACCGTTCCGTCACCGGAGTTGGCCACCACCAGGTCGAGGTTTCCGTCGCCGTCGATATCGCCCGCTGCAATTCCCACCGGCGCATTGCCGACGGTCAGCGTGATCGGGGTCTGGAACGTTCCATCCCCCTTGCCAAGCAGGACGGACACCGTCCCATCGCCGGTATTTGCCACCGCAACGTCCAGCTTGCCGTCAGCGTTGAAGTCGCCGGTCACAATACCTGCCGGTCGATTGCCCACCGCATAGATCAGCGGCGCCTGGAACGACGCCGAATTATTGACCGTGCCGTCGGCATTGATCTGGCCGGCCAGTCCCGCGTTACCCAGCAACAACGAGATGGTGTTGTCGGTCGAGTTTGAGTTCACCGTAACCACGTCGGGTACACCGTCGCCGTTGAAGTCGCCCGCCACAATGGCGTACGGAGCGATGCCTACGGGGGTGTCGGCCGTATTTACCGTGAAGCTGTAATACGGCGTGTTGAGGGTCTCAGTGTCCAGGATCGCGTTCCCGTGGTTCGTGTCGATGAAGTTGACGTGGCCTGTTGGCTTCGGCCTTCCGAAAAAGCCCGCGCCGTCCGCAATCTGATAGAGACTATTGCCGCCGGACTGGATCAGGCCCGTCGAAACGTAGTTCTGCTTCGGCGTTACCAGCAGCGTCTGGCTCGCCGACGTGCTCGCGCCTGCGCTCAGGTTGCCCGTAAACTTCGCGATGATGGGATGCGAACCCGCCCCCAGCACCATCGCGATCGACGCCTCACCCTTGATATTCAACTGTGCCGTCGCGATCAGGCTTGGAATCGAGAAGCTGTCGTAGAAGTTCACCGTCCCGCGCGTCGCCGCCTGGCCTTCAACAGTGACCGTGGCCTGCAGGCTCACAGGCGAAAGCGAGGCCACTGGCGTCGACGAGAAACTCAACGTCGTCACCGACGGCGGCAGCACATGGATGCCCGCCTGCGTCACCGCCGTCAACCCCGCGCTCGAGAATGTCAGCGACTGTGCGCCCAACGTGTTGAACGTAACATTGAACGTCGCCACACCCTTGTCCGCGGCCGCAAACGTATAGCTCACGGGAGAGACCAGCGCCGCATTGTCCGTCGTGGTCAGCGTCACCGTTCCCGTAAAAGCAACGTCGGCATTGCCGAACTGGTCGAGCACGGAAAGTACCACCGGCGCAGCAATGCCCTTGCTCGCATGAGAGGGATACGGAGACGTAATAAACAGCGACGTCGCCGTCTGCGCGCCCGCCGCGACTACGATGCTCAGCGTCGCATCCCCGCCGGCCGCGCTCTCGGAGTGTGCCGTCACAGCGTACGTCCCGGCCAGCGTGAACTCCGGCAGTTGGAACGACGTCGATCCGGCCACGGTTGTCTGGTTGTAGACGGCATTCGCTCCGGTCGGCCCTTTTACGGTCAGCGTGACCGGAAACGCCGCGGTCGTGCTGCGCACTTGGTTCTGCTCCACAATCACCGTCAGCGGCGCGGGAGTGTCGCCTGTGGTGTAGTCCAGCTCCGTCGGGTTCCCATCGAACGCCAGGCCGTAGTAGTACGACGGCGGCTCCAGCGTCAACGACGGCGACGTGCTTCCCATATAGGCATCGCCCGTTGCCGGAATATAGGTGCCCGTCACCATATCTTCCTGAATCACGGTGATGTTCGGCAGCGTGCCGTTCGCGGTCTGGTACCCGAGATTCACAAAGATATTGCTGTCTTGCCCACCGGCGGCGATGCCGAGCAGACCGTCCCCGGTAAAGTCGGCGGCAGCCAGGGCCAGGGGGAACTGAACAGTTCCGGCCGAGGTCGTTTGACCAATATTATTGTTGAACGTGCCATCACCCACGCCGAAATACAGGCTGACGACGCTGCTGTGTAAAAACACCTGCGACGCGTTGCTTCCAACCGCGTAATCCAGAATGCCGTCGTGGTTGAAATCGCCAATCACCGCATTCACAGACCCGCTGGAGCTCGGATAGCTTTTGGAAGTCTGAAAGGTGCCGTCGCCATTCCCGAGAAAAATATCTACTTCGCCCGAGTAGTCGGTCAACGATTGAGCGTTCGCCAGGATGTCCGCCTTGCCGTCGTTGTTAAAGTCCGCGATCGAGACGCTGCGGAACCCGGAATCCCCAAAATAAGTCACAGGAGCCTGATACGTGCCGTCCGCCTTTTGCACGCTCACGCTAATCACGCTGGGCTGAAAAGAAACAACCATATCCGGCAGTCCGTCGCCATTCAGGTCACCCACCGCGACATATTCCCCGCCGTACGACGGCTCGATCATCTTGGTCGATGGCGTCACAAACGTTCCATCGCCTTTGCCGGAGAATATCTCCACTTGCGAGTCGCCATTCCCATCGAAGCTGCCGTTATCCACAACGATCAGGTCCAGCTTGCCGTCGCCGTCCATATCCATGGTGGCGATACCGATCGGGCTGGCCCCGGTCGCAAAAGTTGCCTGGGGCAGGAAGGTGCCATCGCCAACGCCAAGCAATACGGACACGGTGCTGTCCGTCGTGTTGGTGACTGCGAGGTCAACCTTGCCGTCATGATTGAAGTCGCCCGCGACAATGCCGATCGCACCCGCCCCAACGCCGTACTCCACCGCCGGGTTAAAGGTTCCATCCGCTTTGCCCAGCAGGATCGAAACTTTGCCCAAACCGGTCACGCCCGCGAGATCGGGCAGACCGTCGCCATTGAAATCGGCGGTAATCAGCGCGATGATGGTTGTCGAGGTCGGATAGGGCTTGGGCAGGTCCTGCGCGAAGCTGTTGGGCGTCAACGCCACCGAGCCCAGCGTGGAGTTCGTCACCGACGACTGAATCGTTACGTTTCCGATCGGCGGCGGCACCCCACTGAGCTTCGCGCTTACGGTCAGGGAATTGCCGTTCGACGTATTGTCGCTAAGCGACAAGCTGGCCGCATAGCTCCCTGTCCCGGTCACGGCTAGCGTCTGCACCGTCGATGTGCTCGCCAGGTACGCTTTGGTGGGCAGAAACTTCGCCGTCAATCCATGGCTTCCCACCCCGAACACCTTCCGCATCGTCGCCAGACCCGCCGACGTAAGCTGCGCCGTCCCTATGGGCAGGTTGGGCGAATAGGAGTCGTAGAACAGGATCGTCCCCGAGGTCACCGTCGCCCCGCCGCTCTCCTTCACCGAGGCGTTTAGCGTCGCCACCGCTCCCGCGTTCACCGGCGACGCAGGCGTCACCGCCAGGGTAGTCGTCGTGGTCGTGCTGGCGAACGCCGACGGCGCCGCCAAACCCAGCAGCATCGCCACCACCGCCAATACCGGACACACCCGTCGGGCCAGCGTTGCAATCAGGTCAAAAATGCGAAGGCAAACGTAGCGGGCGGACATGCGTCTCATCGGGGCCTCATTCGCGGGTGTCCGGGCACACTTCTGGCCCGTCTACGCCGCTGTTTTTAGTAGAAGACCCCCTATCATGCGTGTCGTCCGGCCTTCCCGGCAAGAGGCCTATCGGGGCAGAACGGGACAAATTCGCGCCACGACCTTAAATTCCGATGGGACCGGCCCAACCGCGAGGGAATTTCCACAATCCATCCCTTTTTCACGGTCTAGGAGCCGCCGCGGTTCTACCCCTACCCCACATTAAAAAGACCAGGCCGCCTACACCGGCGGCCTGGGTCCGCATTGCCGTGTCTTACATCGAGCGCTTGCGGCGAAGCACACCCACGAGACCCACCAGCCCCGAACCCAGCAGCAAGAAGCTGGACGGTTCAGGGGTAACCACCACGGCAAAGTTCACAGGATCACCGATATTGCCCAGCGCGCCGAAGTCGGCGCCGCCTTCCATCTGCACCGAGCCGCCGAACGTCGTCATCGTCGATCCCAGCGGGATCATAGCCGTAAAGATGTCGAACACAGAGCTGTCGCCCGCGGAGAGGGAGAAAGGGGCGTTGTTGAAGAAGTCGCCGGAGTCGATCACAATCGGACCGCCAAGGCTGAAAGCGGGTCCGCTGAGAAATATGTCCGCCCCATTGGAAACCGGGGCCGATACGGTGGCCGTAAAGGTCACAGTATCGCCGGGGTGCCCGCTCAAGGTGGAAGGGTTGAGGGTGAAGATGACGGTGTCGGCGCAGGCGGCGGCGGACGAAAGGCCCAAAGTCAGCAGCAGCGTCATCGCAGCAATGGTCAATTTGTTCTTCATGTTTTCTCCTTATGGGTTATGGTGCTGGCTGCGAGTTAGGGAAGTTGCGCGCGGAAGGACCCGCCGAAGGTGCCTCCGGTAAAGGTGCCCAGGAGCTTCTCGACGACCGGCGTTCCATCGGAGCCGGTGGAAGAGGGGAAGCTGATTGCGACAGATGCGGATCCGCCGCCGGCAATCGAGCCAAGAGACGCCGGCACGCCTGTGCCATTGGTCGCGCCCAGCATCGCCGTAGTCAGTTGAACGTTTGCCGCGGTCCCGGTGCCGGTGTTCTTCACCGTTACCAGCATGGAGTAGCCCGTCGCGTGGTTTCCGCCAATGACGCCGGTGGCCGTCAGTTGCAGCGTCCCGACAACGATCGTCCGCGTCACCGCGGGCGCTGCGTTGTAGTTGCCATTGCCGGCCTGCGAGGCCGTCACGGTGACCGTTCCCGGACCCGTGAATCTCAACGTCAGCGGCGTTCCTTTCAGCGTCGCCGGACCAGTAACGGTGAAGGTCACCGGCAGGCCGGAGCTGGCTGTCGCGCTCACCGCATACGGACCACTGGAGCCAAAGTTCGCCGTTGCCGGCAAGCCTGTAAAGCTGATCGTCTGGTTCGCCTTCGCGACCACAATCGTCTGCGTGACCGAAGTCGCCGCGTTGTAGTTGCCGTTGCCAGCCTGCGAAGCCGTGACGACAACCGTGCCCGCGCCGGTGATCGTCAGCGTCGTGCCTGAGATCGATGCCGGGCCCGAAACGGTATAGCTCACCCCCAGGCCTGAGCTTGCCGTGCCGTTCAGAGCGTACGGACCGGCTGACAGGTAAGTCGCATTCGCCGGCAAGCCGGTGAAAGTGATCGTCTGGTTAGCCTTGCTCACGGTAAGTGGAATAGTCGTCGAGGTAGACGCCGCATAGTTCGCGTCGCCCTGATAGGCCGCCACGATATTGTGGACGCCCCCACTGACGGTCGTGCTGCTGAACACTGCGTTATAGGAGCTGCGGCCGCCGGGCTCGAAGACTGGGGTCGCCGATCCCAGCAGGTTTGCCGGACTAACGCTTCCGTCATAGAAATTGACGAGGCCCGTGAGACCTATCGCCGGCGCCGCCGCCGAGGATGGGCTCCGTGCGATCGTGCCGTTGACTTCGATGGTTTGACCATACGTCGAAGTCTCCGTTCCGCCGATCGTCATCGAGGTTGCGTTCTGGCGCACGACAAGGGCCAGGCTTCCCGTGCTGGTGAGATGGCTGTCGTCGCCACTGTAGACAGCGGTGAGGCTATGCGTACCGGCGGTCATCTGCTGGCCTGTCAAAACTGCCGCGGTTGGCTGGCCGAAATTGGGGGTGGCCATCCCGAGCAAGACGCCCGAGTCATAAAAGGACACAGTGCCGTTGAGGAGGACTGACGCAATCGTCGCCGTCAGCCTGATGCTCGTCCCGACAGACGGGTTCGTCGTGGCCGTGAGAGTGGTTGTGGTGGACGCCGTGCCAGCCACAAGGACGGTCACCGGGCCGGGCGCTGGAGAAGGCGCGGTATAGTTGCTGTCTCCGCTATAAACCGCGCTGATGCTGTGCGGACCGGCGGCTGTGAGGGCCGTTGTGGAGAATATAGCCTGTCCATTCGTCATCGTTGCACTGCCCAGCGACGTGCTGGTTGTGGTGTCGGTAAAGGTCACCGTTCCAGTCGCCAACGCGGCCCCAGTTCCTGCACTGGGAATGCTGTAGTTCAGCGTCGCCGTGGCGCCGGTGTTGATCGTTGCCGTGCCGGTTGTGAAGGCGGCGGTTGTGGAAGTGAATGGGGTGATGGCGAAGGTTGCAGTCGCCGTGTTGGCGTGCAGGCTGGTGTCGCCTGCGTAGGCGGCCGTGATGCTATAGTTGCCGCCTGGAAGGGTGGGGTAGTTCGCCAACAGGTAGAAGTTGGGGAACGAAGGGGCCGACAACAGGTACGTCGTGCCGTAGGTATCCAGAGTAGTGGTCAGCCCTGGCATGGGAGAACCATCTCTGGTCACGGTGTACGTTACCGTTCCGCTGGCCGTGCCGTTGCCCGACGCAGGCAGGATCTCCGTGTTGAGATAGAGCTCGCCTGAGCCATAAGGGATGCTGGCGATTGGGCTGTATGCACCTGCCGCGGTTATCTGGTACGGCGTAAAGGACGAGAAGGCGCTGTCTTCTTTGGAGATATTGACAGCCACCGGCGCCGAGTCGCTGGAAGCGAACACACCGTCGCCTGCATAGTGGGCATGCACGTTGTACGAACCGGCCGGCAGGCTGTCGACCCTGCCGTTGACCGCGCCGCCGGTCAGGGTAAATACCTGAGGCGTGCCGGTCGCCGTAAACGATGAAGCGATGATGCTGACGTCGCCACTCGGCGTTCCGCCGCCGCCAGCGGTGATGTTACTTATCAGCGGGCCGCCGCCGGAGGTTACCTGGATGGCAGCGATCATCGTCGACCCGTGCGCGCCAGTGGACGGCGTCAGGGTCAAGCTGGTGGCGGTGGCGTTGAAGTTGACGGTATGCCAGTTGGCCGCCATGTTCGCAATGTTCACCGAGCCCAGGCCGCTGGCCTCATCGAAGCCGGTGCCCGAAGCAAATCCGATGCCTGTGGTGTCCGTGGACGACGTGGGGACGATGTTCGAGCCGGCGACGATATCGTGGAAGTTGCAGTTGGAAGCCGGCGCGGGCACGACCGGGCTGCCCGCCGTTCCGGTCGCCGCAACGCAGGCGGTAGAGGAGGAGGTGTACTGGCTGTTCGCGAGCGCGTAATAGTAGTAGTTCGCGTTGCCCTGGCGGCCGCCGTTTGCGGCGTCGATCAGTGCCTGTGCGCTGGCCATCGCAGGCGCCGCGACGGAAGTTCCGCCGACCAGGCTCGCACCGGCAAGACCGCCCGCGGTGTTCTCACTGCAAACGCCTTCGTAGCAGAACAGGGTAGCGTCATGCCCGCTGGATGCAATCATGACAACGTCCGGCACCAGGCGGTGCGCAGGATAATTCGGAGCAGTTTGAGGGTTCTTATTGCTATCCAAAGGGGGAAGAACGCCAATTCCGGAAGCCCCTCCAACGCCTGTCGGATCGCCCGTGGGAATGCCCGATCCCGTCTGCCATGACGGACGAGCGGTAAGGATGCTGATGCCGCCGCCGCCGCCGACAATTCCCGACCCAGACGTGGTCCCCGTAGCGCCGGCGTTCAGGTTCGTTGTCGTCAGCTTGCCCTGGTTCCAGGCAGCTTCCGGTACATAGGTCGTTGCCGTGCTATACGGGACCGCCCCGGCAGCGCCGGTATTGATCCAGAACGCAGTCGGGCCGTAGTCCACGAACATGCTGCCGCCGACGGCCACATTGAAGTTTGAAGATCCAAGCGCGTTCACACCGTAGCCGTTGGCAGCGACGGACGCATTCGAGCCGTCGCAACCCGCCGCGCTGCTGTCGCCGGTGGAGACAAATACGGTCTGCCCCTGCGCTGCCGCTTCTTCCCAAAGAATATTCCAGAAAGTCGTGGCGCTCGTGCCGTTGCCGCCTTCGCAGCCGCCGTAGCTCAGCGTGATGATGTCGCCAATGTTGTTGTCCACCGCGTACAGTCCGGCGGTATCGATGCCCTCCCCGACCAGCGAGACGCTGCTGACAATAAAGTTCACTTTGGCGCCGGTGGCCAACGAGCCCGCCATTTCAGCATCCAGGGAAGCTTCGACATCGTCTGCATTGAGGCCCGGGTCGCTGCCCACCACGATCACGTTCGGGACGTTGTTGGGCAAAGCGAAGAACGAGCGGTATGCCGCCACATCGCCCAACTGGATATTGCTGCGCGCCAACACCGAGATGCTGACTCCGGTGCCATCCGTCCCTGCACTGGTAAGCGGCTTGGCGTTGTAGATCGTCGCCAAATCCCCCGCGCCGATGTAATGCGTTCCGCCGGCGCTAGTACCGTATTCCGGCCCCAGTGTAACTTTCCGAACGTCCCGGGCTGAAGACTTCGCAAAGAAGTTGTTCAGCCGCGCCACACCCTTGACCACAGGAGCCAGCGCGGAAGGTATCGACACATCCGTGGTGTTCGAGATATGTGTTTCGCCGTCCACCGTCAATGTATGCATCTGGGTGTTGAAGGCGGTTTCCACCGAACCCACCGGACCCGAAAACGTAATGAAACGGCCGCTGCGCGACACGCTCTCCACCGCCAGCCCGCTGTCGCTGAGCCATGACGAAACCTGGCCTATATCCGACGGCGCAACGCCGAAGGTCTGGCCGTAGGTATCGGGCGTCAACCATTTGTGGTAGCTGGCAGAAGTCTTGTCCTGTTGTGCATCCATCAGCGTCGCCAATGCCGCATTCTGCTCGTCGGAGGGCTGCAGGACCAGGATCATGTGCTGCAGCTGTGTCCCTGCATTCAGGCGCGCGCCGATCCTCGCGCGCGCGACAACAGACGGATGCGTCCCCGGCAAAGCCGACAACTTGTTCCGATCGACCCTGGCCGTCACCCGCGCCCTGGGACGGACCGAGAGCTGAGGCTGGAGCTGAGCGCCGGCAAGAGACGCAAAAAACGCAAATACACAAAGGACAGAACTGATCGTGCGGAATTTGTAGGTCACACTATCTCCGGGGTACAAAAGTAACTTGAGGTAACGCTTCTTGGTGATTGCGAACCATCCTGACACCTGAATTCAGTGCTGTCAACTGCGACCATGTTCGCCCTGACACAGCGTCCGTTCACCCCTGTCCAGGCAGCTTTCATCCCTCCGGGAAACCATCACAATTCATGCATGGTTAGAGGGTTTTATCGTATTTCTGTCATTTCAAAATGCCTCTCCTGGACAGGTCGCGCCACGAGATAAAAATACGCATCGTTCTGCGATGCAACCAGGTAACTGCACTTTGATTACCCC
>DASRLB010000513.1:0-11931 GCA_035648695.1 Acidobacteriaceae bacterium
AGTGGAAACCATCGGCTGCGGCGGTTGTCCGCGGGTGTGTTGACGACGGTGGCGGGGACGGGCGTGCAGGGGTTTGCGGGCGACGGCGGGGCGGCGATGCAGGCGCAGATGGATACTCCCGCGGGCGTGGCCGTCGCCGGCGATGGGCGGATATTTATCGCCGACTCGCACAACCATCGCATCCGCGTTGTGACCATCGATGGCAAGATTGCGACGTTTGCGGGCAGCGGCGTGCGAGGATTCGGAGGCGATGCTGGACCGGCAACCGCGGCGATGCTTTTTCTGCCGCGCGGCGTCGCGGTGACGGCTGCGGGAGACGTGTTGTTTGCGGACTCCGACAATCAGCGGCTGCGCGTAGTGAATGCGCAGGGAATGATTTCGACGGTGGCGGGGAACGGTATGCAGGGGAGTTCGGCGGAGGGCGCCGTGGGGACGGCGGCGGCGCTGGACTCGCCGCGCGGAGTTGCGGTTTCGAGCTTTGCCGCCCCAGTTTTCGGCGACGCGCACAACCGGGCGGTGCGGGAGGTGGCGTCGAATGCCGAGTTGTATGCGCTGTCGGGTGGCACGTCGCATGTGGTGACGGTGACGCTGGCGGGGGCGGCGCTGACGTATGGGCAAGGGACGCTCGGCGCGACGGTTGGCGGGGCTGCGCCGGTTGCACAGGGAAGTGTGTCGCTGCTGGACGGCGAGACGGTGGTGAGTTCGGGAGCGCTCGTTGGTGGGACGGCTGTGCTTGCTGCCGACAGCCTTTCGGCGGGGACGCATCAGTTGACGGCGGCGTTTGCGGGGGATGGACTCCACGGCGCTGCGGTGAGCGCGGCGGTTGCGGTGAGTGTGGCGCCGCTGCCGCTGGTCGCGACGGCGCAGGGGGCGACGATTTCTTACGGCGCGGATGTTCCCGTGCTGACGGGGACTTTGGCTGGAGTTCTGCCGCGCGATGTGGCGGCGGTGTCTGCGAATTTTGTGTCGAGCACGAATGGGTTGGCCGCGGTGGGGACGTATCCGATTTCCGCGTCGCTTTCGGGGCCGGCGAGCGGGAACTACACGGTGGGTGCGGCTTCGGGATCGTTGCAGATCGTGCAGGCAGGGGCGGTCGTCGCGATGGGCGCGCCGCAGACTTCATACGCTGGATTGCCGCTCACCCTGAGTGCGACGCTTGCGGCGGCGGGGCGCGGGACACCGACGGGGACGGTGAATTTTGCCGATGCGGGAGCGGTCGTGGCAAGCGGAACGATCAGCGGCGGCACGGCGACGGCCGTCTATCTGAGTCCCGGTGCGGGAGCACACTCAATGACGGCGTCGTATGCGGGCGACCACAATTTTCTTGCGGCGAATTCGGTGCCGTCGTCGATCAACGTGAGTGCGCTGCCGGACTTTTCGCTGACTGTCGCCGGCGGCGGAACGCAGACCGTGCAGGGCGGTTCGATCGCAAGCTACGCGCTCCAGGTTGGGGCGCAGCCCGCACCGTTTTCCGGGGCTGTGAGTTTGAGTGCGAGCGGCCTGCCGACGGGCGCGACGGTGAGTTTTTCTCCGCCGGCAGTGGTGCCGGGAAATGGCTCTGTGGCCGTCACGATGAGTGTGCAGACGGTCGCGCTGGCGATGCGGTCGACGCCGACCGATATGCGATGGGCGGGGCTGCTTCTGCTGGCGCTGCCATGGCTGCGACGCCGCAGGCTGGCGGCGCGGGTCCTGCTGGCGGTCATGGTTGTTTCGCTCGCCGGCTGCGGAGATAGGAGCTTGTCGACCTCCTCCGGTCACGCGGCGCAAACGTTTCCGATCACTGTCACGGCGACGGCGACGAACCTGGCGGGCGCGATCGTCACCCACACTGTTTCCGTGACGCTGACCGTTCAGTGACACGACGGTGGGCAGCCGGGAACGCGCGGAGTGCATCTATGGATGTGGCGAACATCCTCCAAAAATAGCGCTGGGTTTTGTCCGAAATTTTTATGCAATCACGAGGCTTATGGGACGCACACTTTTACCGGGAAAACCCTATCCGCTTGGGGCGACGGCCAGCGAGGCGGGCACGAATTTCGCTCTGTATTCCGAGAACGCAACAGCGGTGCAGGTCTGCTTCTTCGACGAGAACGGCAAGCAGATTGACTGCGTTCAACTGCGTGAGCGCACCGCGTTTGTGTGGCACGGCTTCGTTCGCAACGTTGCCGCGGGGCAGCGCTACGGCTATCGCGTGGAGGGGCCGTGGGACCCGGAGCATGGGTTGCGTTTCAACTCCGCGAAGCTGCTGGTGGACCCGTATGCGAAGGCGATCAGCGGAGAGTCCGACCCGAAGAAGCCGATCTATCCGTATGACGCGATGTCCGGCGACGACACGAAGAAGTCGGACGAGGACGACGCGGACGCGGTGCCCAAGAGCGTGGTGATCGACGACCGTTTCGACTGGGGCAAGGACAGTCCGCCGCAGACCCCGATTGCGGATTCGATCATTTACGAAGTCCACGTCAGGGGATTTTCAAAGCGCAATCCCGATGTGCCGGAAAAGCTGCGCGGCACGTACGCGGGCATGGCGTGCGACGCCAGCATCGCGTATCTGAAGAAGCTGGGAGTGACCGCGGTGGAGCTGCTGCCGGTGCATCACTTTATCGACGAAGGCCATTTGCTGGACCGCGGGCTGCGCGATTACTGGGGCTACAACACGCTCGGCTACTTCGCTCCGATGGCGCGCTACAGCTCGTCGGGAGACGCGGGGCAGCAGGTGGTGGAGTTCAAGCAGATGGTGAAACGCCTGCACGAAGAGGGCATCGAGGTGATCCTCGACGTGGTCTACAACCACACCTGCGAAGGCAACGAGATGGGGCCCGTGCTGTCGATGAAGGGCGCCGACAATACGACGTACTATCGCCAGGTGCCGGACAGTCCGAAGCATTACATGGACTACACCGGCACCGGCAACACGCTGAACATTTACAACCCGCAGGTGCTGATGCTGCTGATGGACAGCCTGCGTTACTGGGTGCTGGAGATGCACGTCGACGGCTTCCGGTTCGATCTGGCGTCGACGCTGGCGCGCGAATTGCACGATGTGAACAAGCTGGGCGCGTTCTTCGACGTCATCCACCAGGACCCTACGCTGGCGGACATCAAGCTGATCGCCGAGCCGTGGGACGTTGGCGAAGGCGGCTATCAGGTGGGGAATTTCCCCGTGCTGTGGGCGGAGTGGAACGGCAAATACCGCGACACGATGCGACGTTTCTGGAAGGGCGATAGCGGGCTGCTGTCGGAGTTTGCGTATCGGCTGACGGGATCGAGCGACTTGTATCAGGGCGATGGACGCACGCCGGCGGCTTCGATCAACTTCATCACGGCGCACGATGGATTTACGCTGTGCGATTTGGTCAGCTACAACGACAAACATAACGAAGCCAACGGCGACAACAACAACGACGGCTCGGACAATAACGATAGCTGGAACATGGGTGTCGAAGGGCCGACCGAGGATGAAAATATCAACAACCTTCGCGAGCGCCAGATGCGGAATTTTCTGGCGACGATGATGTTGAGTCAGGGCGTTCCCATGCTCGCGGGCGGCGATGAGTTTGCGCGTTCGCAGCAGGGCAACAACAACTGCTATTGCCAGGACAACGAACTGACCTGGTACGACTGGCAGTTGGACGGGCACCGTAAAAGGCTGCTGGAGTTTACCTCGCGCCTGATCCAGTTCCGCAAGAACCATCCCAATCTGCATCGGCGAAAGTTTTTTCAGGGCGAGCGCGTGATCCGCGGCTCCGTGGTGCGCGATATCGTGTGGTATGGGACGGATGGGAATGAGCTGTCGGATGAAGTGTGGGGGCAGAGCGGCGCGAAGTCGGTGTGCGTGATGTTCAACGGCAAGACGCTGGACATGATGGATGACGATGGGCAGCGCGTGATCGACGACAGCTTTTTGATCGTGGTCAACGCTTCCGATAACGGCGTGGAGTACTGCCTGCCCGAGACGCCGGGCAAGACTCCGTGGCGGCAGGTGCTGGATACGGAAAACCTCGACAACCCGTTCTGCGAAGCGCAGATTAGCGAGAAGGCGATTGTGGGCGGACGGTCGATCCGTGTGTACAGCGATGAGCCGGAAGAAAAGACCGCGACCAGGCATCGGCCGACGAAGACGCTGTAAAGCAGTGGTTAGAGTGTAGAGGATGGAGTGTAGAGACGACGGAGGCGGGGCAGAGATGCGCCGCCTCGTTTACTAAGTGGAACGCGAAATTTCGGTTAGGCGAGACCTTCGTATGCGGAGATTTGCGCGAGGGTGAAGGCGTGCATGTGTTCGCCGGATTGTTCGGCTTTGTGCCAGGATACGAGCCATTCGAGGGCCGTTTCGAGGTTGAGGCGAGGATGCCAGGAGAGCTCGGCGCGGGCTCTGCCGGCGTCGAGTTTCAGGTAGCCGGCTTCATGCACGCTGGGGTTGGGGTCGAGGTTCCATGAGGCGTTATCGCCCCAGAAGTTTGTCATGCGGTTCACGATCCAGGAGACGGGCTGGGCGTCGTCTTCGGTGGGGCCGAAGTTGAAGGCGGTGGCGTAACGGGCAGCATCCGCGCTGAGGAGCCGCTCGGCGAGAGCGATGTAGCCGTGCAGCGGTTCGAGGACGTGCTGCCAGGGGCGGACGGCGTGCGGGCTGCGGATGAGGGCGGGATAACCGGCAGTGAAGGCGCGGATGAGGTCGGGGATGAGGCGGTCGATGGACCAGTCGCCTCCGCCGATGACGTTGCCGGCGCGGGCGGTGGCGATGGCGACTTTGTGCTCGACGAGTTTCGCGATGGGGAAAAAGCTTTGGCGGTAGGCGGCGGAGACGATCTCGGCGCAGGCCTTGGAACTGGAGTAGGGGTCGTAGCCGCCGAGTGGGTCGGTCTCAACGTAGGCGTGGTGCGGGTCTTCGATGTTTTCGTAGCACTTGTCGGTGGTCACGGAAACTACGGCGCGGACGCTCGGCGTGCGGCGGATGGCGTCCAGCACGCGGGCCGTGCCAATGACGTTGGTTTCGTACGTGCCGATGGGGTCTGCGTAGCTGAAACGGACGAGGGGCTGCGCGGCCAGGTGGAAGACGACTTCCGGGGCGAAGTCTTTCAGGGCGGGACCGAGCGCGGCGGGGTTGCGGATGTCGCCGCGGATGTCTTCGATCACGCTGCCGACTTTGGCGGAGGTGAAGAGGTTGGGCTCGGTGCAGGGGTCGAGGGCGTAGCCGCGCACGACCGCGCCTTTGGAGGCGAGCCAAAGGGCGAGCCAGCCGCCCTTGAAGCCGGTGTGCCCGGTGAGGAAGACGCGCTTGCCGTGCCACGAGAATACTGCCGGTTGAGTCATAGGATTAGGATACTTGCTCCGCTGGAGGGTGACGGAATGAAGCGTTGGATGGCGATGGTGTTGATGTCGGCTGCGTGGCTGGGCGGGCTGGCCCAGAGCGCTCCGCAGCGGCCGAGGTTCGAAGCGTTCGAGGTGGCCACCATCAAGCAGACGCCGGAAGGTGAGCAGAGCCGTATCTTCAAAATGGAGGGAACGCATCGCTGGATCGCGATCAACTTCACACTGAAGAACCTGATCGCGCTGGCCTATGACCTGAGCCCGAGGACGATCAACGGAGGGCCGGAGTGGATTGAGTCGCAGCACTTCAACATTGAAGCGACGGTGCCCGGCGATGTTCGTCCCACGCGCATGGAGCAGATGCAGATGCTGCGCGCGCTGCTGGTCGAGCGCTTTGCGCTGAAGTTCCATCGAGTGGACAAGGAGTTCTCGATTTATGAACTGACCGTGGCGAAGGGCGGCGCGAAGCTGAAGCCTGCGGCGGACCCTGATGCTGTGCCGCAGCTGGTGGGAGTGGTGTATCCGGGGAAGATCGAGGTGCCGGCGAAGAGCGTGACGATGGACGACTTTGTGGCGATGCTGCAGCGGGCTACGCTGGATCGTCCGACGGTGAACAGAACAGGGTTGATGGGGAAGTACGATTTCACGCTGGACTGGACGCCGGATGAAACACAGTACGGCGGCGAGTTGCCGAAAGCGCCGGACGATGCGCCGTCTCCACCGCTATTTACGGCAGTGCAGGAGCAGCTGGGGTTGAAGCTGACGGCGACGCGCGGTGTGGTGAGCGCGATGATGGTGGACGCGGCCGTAAAGCCGCAGCAGAGTTAGAGAAGTGGTAATGTTTGCGCTGCGCTGGTATTGCGAGTGTTATCGGCAGTCTTACCAGGTCTTCCAAGGCGCTTTGCCTTTGCTCCAAAGGTCTTCAAGCTGCTGCTTGTCGCGCAGCGTGTCCATCGCCTGCCAGAAGCCGTGGTGGAAGAACGCATGCACCTGGCCTTGCGCGACGAGGACTTCAATGGGTTCGCGCTCGAACATCTGTGCGTCGTCGGTGACGGCGTCGATGACCTTCGGCGAGAGGACGAAGAAGCCTCCATTGATCCAGCCGCCTTCGTCCTTGGGTTTTTCCTGGAAGGAATAGATTTGCGTGTCGTGGAGGCCAAGCGCGCCGAAACGGGCGACGGGCTGGACACTGGTCAGCGTCGCGAGCTTGCCGTGCTCGTGGTGGAAGGCGATGGAGGCGGTGATGTCGACGTCGGCGACGCCATCGCCGTAGGTCATGCAGAATGCGTCGTCGCCTTCGAGGTATTTCGCCACGCGGCGAAGGCGGCCGCCGGTGCCGGTCGCTTCGCCGGTGTCGACCAGCGTGACGCGCCACGGCTCGGCGACGGAGTTGTGTACGGTCATCTTGTTTTCGTGCATGTCGAAGGTCACGTCGGAGGTGTGCAGAAAGTAGTTGGCGAAGAACTCCTTGATGACGTAGCCCTTGTAGCCGCAGCAGATGATGAAGTCGTTGATGCCGTGCTGCGAATAGATTTTGAGGATGTGCCAGAGGATGGGGCGGCCGCCGATTTCGACCATCGGCTTGGGACGGAGCGAGGTTTCTTCCGAAATGCGGGTGCCGAGTCCGCCGGCGAGGATGACTGCTTTCATCGGTAGGTGTCCTTGGGGTCGTTCTGCTGGCTAATGATAACTGGCGGGGCCGGGGTTGGGTTTTCGAGCTTCCAGCTACCGGCTGTCGGCTTCCAGTTACCAGTTTGCCAGTTGCCGGTTTCCAGTTGAGGCTTTGTTAGTCTTAAGGGATGAGTGAGCGGTCGGAGCAGCTTCGGCAACAAATCCTTCAACTGACGGCAGAGTTCCACGCGGAGGCGTTTCCGGCGCGGACGTTTGTTGCGGGCAGCTCAGTGGTTCCGGTATCAGGAAAAGTAATCGATGCGGCGGATATGAGCGCGGTGGTGGGCTCGGCGCTCGATGGATGGTTTACCACAGGGCACTGGGCCAAGGAATTCGAGCGCAAGCTGGCGCGGTTTGTCGGCGTGCGGTCGGCGAGTTTAGTCAATTCGGGGTCGAGCGCGAACCTGGTTGCGTTGAGTGCGCTGACTTCTCCGAAGCTCGGCCCGCGGCAGTTGAAGCCGGGAGACGAAGTGATTACTGTCGCCGCGGGATTTCCGACGACGGTGAACCCGATCTTTCAGAACCGGCTGGTGCCGGTGTTCATCGATGTGGTGCTGCCGACGTATGAGATCGATGTGACGAAACTTGAGGCCGCCCGCAGCGAGAAGACTCGCGCTGTGATGATCGCGCATACGCTGGGCAATGTGTTCGATCTGGGGGCGGTGACGGCGTTCTGCCGCAAGCACAAACTCTGGCTGATCGAAGACTGCTGCGACGCGCTCGGCTCGACCTACAAGGGACAGAAGGTGGGCACGTTCGGCGATATTGCGACGGTGAGTTTTTATCCCGCGCACCACATCACGATGGGCGAAGGCGGTGCGGTGCTCACCGACCGGCCGCAGTTGCAGGTGCTGATCGACAGCTTCCGCGACTGGGGCCGCGACTGCTGGTGCGAGCCCGGCGTGGACGACACCTGCGGCAAACGTTTCGACTGGCAACTCGGCGGGTTGCCCTGCGGGTACGACCACAAGTACACCTACTCGCACGTCGGCTACAACCTGAAGGCGACCGACATGCAGGCCTCGCTGGGCGTTTCGCAGATGGACAAGCTGCCGTTGTTTATCGAGCGGAGGAAGGCGAACTTCGCGTATTTGAAGAACGCGCTGAAGCCTCTGGAGGAGTTCCTCGCGCTGCCGGAGGCGACTCCCGAGAGCGACCCGAGCTGGTTCGGATTTCCGATCGGCATCAGGGCCGGCGCTCCGTTTACGCGCGACCAACTGACCCACGCGCTGGAGGCCCGGAAGATTGGGACGCGGCTGATGTTCGCGGGCAACCTGCTGCGGCAACCGGCGTATGAGGGCTTGGAGTATCGCGTCGTCGGCGAGATGACGAACACCGATTATGTGATGAATCACGTCTTCTGGATCGGCGTGTTTCCGGGACTGACGGAAGAGATGTTGGATTTTATTGTGAAGACGGCCTTCGATTTTGTGGCGTTGGCGAAGAGTGGGTTGAAGGTGGTCCAGAACGCCTGATCAGATTTTTCCGCTGAGCGTGATGCCGATGGGAATCTGATAGACATGCCCGCCCTGGGCGGAGTCTGTGACGAGAAGATAGCCATCCGCAGCGTTGAATTCCTGCGGCGTGCTGATGCCGGGGGTGGTTTGCATCAGCACCATGGCCGCCGGATTGGTCACGTCAAAACGGTCGATCATGCTTTCGTCATAGCATCCCACATACACGTTGTCGCCGCTCACGATCAGCGGAATCGCATGGCAAGTTGCGGCTGTCGCCGTCAGGGAAAGTATCTGCAACGGTTTCAAGGCCGCCGCATTGGAGACATCGATCGACTCCAGTTGAGTGGCGTCGTAAAACGTGACGAATGCCGTATTGCCGTGTACTGTGAGGTGTTGCGGCGAGTGCGCGACGACCAGTGGGCTGCCGATCAGCGTCAGGGTCGCTTCGCTCATCACCTGGATGGTGCTGGAGGTGGTCTGCGGCCCGCTTTCGGAGCCGGCCGCGACGAAGATGTTCCCGCCCGCGACCGTAAGGTACCCGGGGTTTGCGTATCCTCCGGACGGCGGCCTTGCCAGCGGGGCCAAACCGGTAAGGACGGGGTTTGCCGGCGACGCGATGCTGACCTTCGCGACTCCGCCATTTGAAGAATTGGAGACGCCGAAGAGCGGAACAAAGACGTTGGTCCCATCCAGCGCAATACCTGGATACGGCGACGGAATTCCGGCGACCGAGCCGAGGGCGGTGAGCGAGCCGTCGCCATGCACGGTGAGGGTCAGCAGGACGCCGGTGTCGTAGCACACCACCGCCATGATGCTGTTTCCTGCGATGTTGGCGATTACCATGCCGCTTGGCTCGCTGCACGGGGTCGCATAGGGCTGCGCGGCGAGTACCTGCGATCCACTCGAAATGTTGTAGCTGAATATCTGTCCCGTGCCCTGTACCGAGACAAACTCAAAGCTGCCGAGCGACGTGACGGAAAGGGGAGTGCCGGTGCTGGAGGGAGTGACGTTTGTGATGGTCTGCACACGCACCGTCGACGACCCGCAGCCGGTCAGCAGCATCTGCAGGCCGAGCCCGAACACGACGATCATTTTCATCCAGGCCTTAAGGCACGTGCCATTCATTGAGTCTGGTTAGCTTAACAGGTTTCGAGTCATGCTTTATCCCTCGAACCTGAAAAGCTCTATCCGGGAAGGCTTGTGTGCCCGAATCGGTCTGGATTATTTTGCGGGGAGCATGTGCCAGACGGCGGTGCGGCGAATGGCTTCGGCGAGGGGGACGGTGACGCGGAGACCCAGCTCGGTTTCGGCGCGAGTGATGTCGGGGACGTAGGTTGCCGGTGGCGCGCCGGGGGTGGGTGTGCCGTCGATCTGGATGGCGTCGGCAAGAAGCAGGTCCTTCCCTTTCGGCGAACTCAGGGTCAGGAGGACATTTTTTCTGACGAGATGCGCAAGTTCGGCGATGGAGACGGACTCGTCCGAGCCGACGTTGTACGCACGATCCGCGGGCGCGGTTGCGAGCATCGTCCAAAGCCAGATGGCGAGGTCGCTCATGTAGAGGAACGAGCGCAGCGGCGTTCCGTCGCCCTTGATGTGGATCGGCTGGCCCGCGAGGGCGTCGCAGATGAAGTTGCCGATGGCGAAGTGCCGGTCGAGCGGAAGGTGTGGGCCGACGAAGGCGAAGCAGCGGGCGATGACTGTTGCGACGGGTGCGTCGATGCAGAGTTGCTCGGCGGCGCGTTTGGCGTGGTCGTAGGAGTCGGCGGCGGCGGGCGCGCAGGGGTGGGTTTCGGCGATGCGGGCGACATCGGTAATGCCGCGGCCGTAGACCGCGCCGGAGCTGGTGTAGACCAGGCGGCGCGCCCCAGTGACCCGCGCGAATTCAAGAACGCGCCGCGTGCCATCGATAATGGAGGCGGCAAGAGCGGGCGCGTTCGGAGCGACCGTATCCGTGGCGGCGTGAATGATGTGGGTGTGCGGTTCGGCGGGGAAGGCGAAGCTCTCGATGTCGCCTTCGAGCAGCGTGATCGCGCGATCGCCGGCGATGTGCGGCGATTTTTCGCGGAAGGCGGCGGCGTTGCGCGTGAGCACGGTGGCGCTGATGTTCAAGGCGCGGTGTGCGTTGGCGTGGAGCAGCGATTCCAGCAGCCAGTGGCCGAAGAGCCCCGTTCCACCGGTGATAAAAATGCGTCCGCCGCTCAGCGAAGCGAAGGCGTCGCGAGTGTGCGCGAAGATGTCGTCAAGGTCGTGGGGCGGGAGTGGCTTGGCCGTCATGCGCTTCCAGTATGCGCCAGATTGTGTCGACGGCGAAGTTGATGTCGGCGCGAAGTGCGCGGCCCCGCACGCGGTAGAAACGAAGGCGACCAGACGCCAAGATGACAATGTGTTCATCTATGGTGAAGAGCCGCCGGAATGTCACTAATATCGGCTCATGCAACTACTGCTGGTTGAAGACGATCTGGACATACAGGCGTTCCTGAAACGCTCGCTGACCGAAGCCGGATACCGCGTCGACACCGCCGAGGACGGCAAAACGGCGGAGCGTCTGGCGACCGAAGGAAAGCACGATGTCCTGATCGTCGACCTGGGATTGCCCGACGAAGATGGCATGAACCTGATCCTGCGGCTGCGCCAGCTTGGTGTCGTGGCGCCGGTAATGATCCTGTCGGCGCGGCGCTCGGTGGACGACCGCGTGCGCGGCCTCGAACAGGGTGGCGACGATTACCTGACCAAGCCGTTCGCGCTGGCGGAGCTGCTGGCGCGGCTGCGGAACCTGCTGAAACGCAACGCTCCCGGCAATCCGACGACCTGCCTGCGGGTGCTCGACCTGGAGCTGGACCTGCTGCGCCGCGAGGCCTCGCGGAGCGGCGAGACGCTGGACCTCACCACGCATGAGTTTGCCCTGCTGGAGTATCTTTGCCGTAACCCGGGGCGCGTCGTCACGCGGTCCATGATCCTCGACAAGGTGTGGGGCATGCGCATTCAGCCGGACACAAATGTCGTCGATGTGCAGATCTATCGGTTGCGCCGCAAGGTGGATACGGAGGGGCGAGCGCCGCTGATCCGGACCTTGCGAGGAGTGGGCTATGTTCTCAGGGACCGGTAAAGCGATTTCGCAGAGTGCGGCGTGGCGCATCTCTTTGTGGGGCGCGTTGGCGTTTGCGTGCGGGTCGATGCTGGTCTTCGTCTTTCTTCATAACTTCATGGCGCACGACATTCAGCGCCGCACCGACGCCTGGCTCTCGGGCGAAGTGGAAACACTGAGCGATGTGGCGGAACGGACGCCGAAGAACGATCTGTATCGCGGCGTGGTTGGCGAAATCGCCGAGCTCGCCAGCAGGGAAGTGCCGGACAGGCAGCGTTCCGCCGGCGGCGCCAACGACTCGGTGTTCTTTCTGCAAAGCGGCGCGGACGGGTCACTGGCGCTGTGGGTGGGGGTGGGCAAGGGCAAGGCGGAGCTCGATGCGATTCGAGGAAACAGGACCGCTGCCGACAC
>DASRLB010000514.1:0-13281 GCA_035648695.1 Acidobacteriaceae bacterium
AACCCTGCTGCGGTGCGATGCTTCCATCCCAGGCGGTGGATTTCGGTCTTCGGGGCTCGCAAGAGAACTCAGCGGCAAGCGCACAACCTGTTCCTCTCCGGGTGTTGCGCATCCATGAACCGATGCTGCGCGTTCGCGGAGGACGAATCAATGGAAGAGAGTGACGAACCGTGTTTCCTCTGTCCCAAATGAGGATTAGTATGCTCTCATCCTATTCGCTGCCCTTACCGCAATCCACTGCAAAATCTCAGGAGAAGAAAAGTGCCCGGTCTGAACAAGTACCTATTGACGGCAGCCATTGCTGCCATGGCAACCTGCGTCCCGGTCATCGCGCAGGACCACGCGCAGAAGACCACCACCACGACCACCGTCTCGACCGAGCCCGAGAAGAAGCCCGCTCCCGCTCCTGCGGACTCCACGACCGAGGGTACGGTCACGGTCGGCGGCAAACAGATTGCTTATACGGCAGTCGCCGGAACCCTGACCGTCGGCTCGACCGACGCCCAGGACGCCACCATCGGCCTGGACGGCAAGGAGCTCGCGGATGCGGGCGTCGACCTGCCGGCCAAGCCCCAGGACCAGCCGGCCACCGCGCGCATTTTCTATACCGCGTACTTCGCGAAGGGTGAAACGCCCGGCACACGGCCGATTACGTTCCTCTACAACGGCGGCCCCGGCTCGGCGACCATGTATCTGCACATGGGCGCGTTCGGACCCAAACGCGTTGTGACTACCGATGGGCAGCACGACCCGGGCGGGCCGTACAGGATCGTTTCCAACCAGTACAGCCTGCTCGACGCCTCGGACCTGGTCTTTATCGACGCGCCCGGCACCGGCTTCTCGCGGGTGATGGGGAAAGACGCCTTCAAGGCGTTCTACGGCGTCGACGAGGACGCCCACGCCTTCGACCGCTTCATCCGGCGGTTCCTCTCCAAGTACAACCGTTGGATCTCGCCCAAGTACATCTTCGGCGAGAGCTATGGAACGCCGCGCAGCGCTGTGCTTTCCAACATGCTCTCCGAACAGGTTGACCTGAACGGCGTCATCCTGCTCTCCCAGATCCTGAGCTTCGATAACTCTGCCGACGGTCCCCGCAGCAATCCGGGTACGGAGCAGCCTTTCTTCCTGGCGCTTCCGAGCTTCGCCGCCACAGCCTATTACCACCACCTTCTTCCCGCGCAGCCTGCGGCACTGGAACCCTTCCTGCACGAAGTGGAGCAGTACGCTCTGGGCGAGTACGCGAGCGCGCTGCTGCAAGGTGCGGACCTCGATCCGGCGCGCAAGCAGGCGGTGGCTGAGAAGCTGAACAGCTATACGGGAATCCCCGTCGCGGTGTGGCTGAAAGCCAACCTGCGCCTTTCCGGCGGCGAGTTCTCGAAGTACCTGCAGGACAACAACGGCATTACCACCGGCCGGCTCGACTCCCGGTACGAAGGCCCGGCGGAAGATCCCCTGGCCCGCGACGCCGACTACGACCCCTTTACCCAGTCGATCGGCGCCGCCTACGCCGCGGCGATCAACGAATATGCTCGCACGCAGCTACACTACGGCGACCAGATGACGTATAAGCCCAGCGCCCGCGAACCCGGCTTCGACTGGGACATGAAGCACAACGTTCCCGGCCAGGGCTTTCCGGGAACCAGCGTCAACGTCATGCCCGACCTCGCCATGACCATGAAGCATAACCCGAAGATGAAGGTGCTGTTGATGGGCGGATACTTCGATCTCGGGACGCTTTACTTCGGCGCGACGTACGAGATGAAGCACCTGCCCATGCCTACGTCGCTACAGAGCAATATCAGCTACAAGTTCTTTCCGACGGGGCACATGGTTTATGTGAATGAGGATGCGCTGCATGGGCTGCACGATACAGTCGCCGCGTTTATCCGGTCCAGCGAGAAGGGGCAGTAGCGCCAGCGGGGCGGCAGACTGAGGTACCCCCTCCCCCACTCTTTGCGGTTGGGGTGCCTGTGGTTTGTTTTGTTATGGTTATAGCGGTTCGAGGCTGCAAAGAGCTGATTCTACTTATTTTGGCTGCAAAATAAGTGAAATGTGCGACTTACGACCTTGAGGGTCGAGGGACGAGGCTTCGAGGGTTGAGAAGAGCCGGTCTTAAAAGATTAGAGCCCAAAGCTATGAGCCCGGAGGGTCGCAGGACTGCCGAACGCGTATTACGGCGCCTGAAAAGGGTCTTGCTGAGTTGTGAGTTTTGAGTGCTGATTTAATTGTACAGAGTTGAGAGATATAACATGCACGGTTTTGAGAAATAGTTTTGCCAGTGTCAATGCGGGGTTTGGGGGTTTTGCACAGGCTGGGGGGCTTGACGCGATTTGGCGCTAGACGCTGCGGCCGGCGGCGACTGCGGAGGCCCAGGCCCATTGGAAGTTGTAGCCGCCGAGCCAGCCGGTGACGTCGACCACTTCGCCGATGAAGTAGAGGCCGGGAGTGCGACGGCTCTCCATGGTGCGGGCGTCGAGTTCGGCGGTGTCGACTCCGCCGGTGGTCACTTCGGCCTTTTCAAAGCCTTCGGTGCCGGCGGGAGTGATCTGCCAGTTGTGCAGCTCGACTTCGAGGCGCGCAAGGCCGGCGTTGGTGTAGTCGATTTCGCTGCGCGTCATCAGCCAGCGTTTGGCGAAGCGGGCGGGCAGGACAGTGGAGAGCGTCTGGAGCAGGGAGAAATCGTCCCGCCCGGCGCTGCTTGAGAGCAGAGGAGCGAAGACTTCGAGGCCCGGGGCGATGTCGAATGTGAGCGGCTTGCCCGGTCGCCAGTAGGAGGAGATTTGCAGGGCGGCGGGGCCGCTGAGGCCGCGGTGGGTGATGAGGAGTTTCTCGCGGAAGAAGGGTGCCGGCGGTGTGCGGCCGCGCTGCTTTGCGGTGGTTGGCGCGCTGGCGATGGCTTCGGTGGAGAGGCCGGTGAGGTCGCACCAGTTGTCGCGGTCTGCGGGGACGAAGACGAGTGGGACGAGTCCGGCGCGTGGTTCGATGAGCGTGTGGCCGAAGCTGCGGGCGATGTCGTAGCCGATGCCGGTTGCGCCCATTTTGGGGATCGAGAGGCCGCCGGTGGCGACGACGACGGATTGCGCAGTGAAGCTGCCTGTTCTGGTATCGACGCGGAAGCGTGCGTTGTCCGCGGAGAGGTTGATGACGGAGACGACTTCGGCGCCGCTGCGGAGAATGACGCGGGCCTCTTCGCACTCGGTTTGGAGCAGGTTGACGATGCGGACGGCGGTGTCGTCGCAGAAGAGCTGGCCGAGAGTTTTCTCGTGGTAGGGGATGCCGTGCCTTTCGACGAGGGCGACCATGTCCGCGGGGGTGAAGCGCGCGAGCGCGGACTTGGCGAAGTGCGGGTTGGCGGAGAGGAAGTTTTCCGCGCGGGTGTGGATGTTGGTGAAGTTGCAGCGGCCGCCGCCGGAGATGAGGATCTTGCGGCCGGGGCGCTCGCTGTGTTCGAGCAGCAGGACGCGGTGGCCGCGCCGGCCAGCCTCGAACGCGCACATCATCCCCGCCGCGCCTGCGCCGAGGATGATGACGTCGAAGTGGTTGGCGGCGGGAGACACTCTGACCATTCTACGGTGGGCGGTTAGACTGGGCTGATGGAGCAAACTTCGGAGAATGTGCTTCGGGTCACACGCCGCGCCGCCGACCGTCTGCGCGCCGGACATCTGTGGGTGTATCGGACGGACATGGAAGGCGCTGTTGCCGGGCTTGAGGCTGGGGCGCTGGTGACGGTGGCCGACGGGCGCGGGATTCCGCTGGGCTCGGCGCTGTATTCGGATGCGTCGCAGATTGCGGCGCGGATGATTTCGAGCAAAGCGGGGATGACGCGCGCGCAGTATCTTGTGGAGTTGCGAATGCGGGTGGATGCGGCGCTCGCTCGGCGGAGAGTGCTTGCGCCGGTGACGGAAGGAGACAATGCGCATCGCCTGATCTTCAGCGAGGCGGATGCGCTGCCGGGGATTGTGGCCGACCGGTATAACGACCTGGTGCTGCTGCAACTGTTGACCCAGGGGACGGCGCAGGACGATGTGCGGGCTGTGTTGGTCGAGGCGTTGCGGGAGGCATTTGCTGGGGCGGAGCTGACGGTGTGGGAGCGGCCGGATGTACGGATGCGCGAGCTGGAGCAGTTGGCGGCGCCCGCGCCGGGGCCGCTGTTTACGAGTTGGGAGGCGCGGTCGACGACGGAGTTTCGCCTGAATGGTTTGCGGTTCGAGTACGACGCGGGTGCGGGGCAGAAGACGGGAGCGTTTCTCGATCAGCGGCTGAATTATGCAGCGGCGGCGCGTTGGGTTGGGGAGTCGGGGCGGGTTGGGAAGGCGCTCGATGTGTGTACGTATCAGGGCGGGTTTGCGCTGCATCTGGCACAGGTTTGTGAGCGTGTGACGGGGGTCGATGCGAGCCGTGCTGCTCTCGAAGCGGCTGATCGGAATCTCGAACGCAATCCTGGGCTGAAGGCGGAGACGGATTGGATGGAAGCGGATGCCTTTGAGTTGATGCGGGCGTACGACGATGCGGCGAAGACGGATGCGACGCGGAGGTTCGACGCGATTGTGCTCGATCCGCCGGCGTTTGCGAAGTCGAAGCGCGCGGCGGAAGGTGCGCTGCGAGGTTACAAGGAGTTGAACCTGCGGGCGATGCGGTTGCTGCACGAAGGCGGGACGCTCGTGACGTGCTCGTGCTCGCACCATGTTTCGCTTTCGGACTTTACCGATGTAGTAACTGCTGCGTCGAATGATGCGGGGCGGCGCGTGCAGTTGCTGGAGACGCGGGCGGCGGCGCCGGACCATCCCGAGGTGCTGACGCTGGCGGAGACGCGGTATTTGAAGTGTCTGGTGCTGCGCCTCGATTGATGCGTCCAACCAGCATTGCAGTGCGGGGTTCTGGAGAGCGTAGAGCTTAGAAACTGTCCAGAAACTTCGTCCGATGAGGGATGCGATTTCGAGGCGCGGGAAGGAATGCTTGTCCCGGGGGCTTCTGAAAGCCCGCCCTATCCCAGCCTCAATCCCAAAGGTAGCGTTCGTCGAACTCGACACCGTACTTCCGCAGAAAAGCCCGAAACTCATCCTGAAAATCCTGTTTGGCATGATGCTCCTTCTGCGCATCGATATACGCGATCAAGGAATTCAAATTCGCAGGCCCAACCGAGAACGCCCCATAACCGCGCTGCCACGAGAATTCAGCAAGCCTTCGACCCTTCACCCATTGTGACGAAGAAGACTTCAATTCTCCAAACAAACCGGAAACGTTCCTCGTCCGGCCCAAACGAATCGCCAGATGCACATGATCGGCGACCCCACCCACCCGATAGCACTCAGAACCAGCATTGCGGGCGACCGTAGCGAGGTACGCGAAGAGCTCTGGAAGCAAAGTTTCTTCTAAAACTGGCGCGCGATTCTTCGTGCTGAAGATGATGTGAACGAGCAGAAAAGCGAGCGATTGGGCCATCGCCGAAATTATAGATCGGGCTTTCAGCCCTCGCCGTTCGCATTGTCATGATTCATGGGGCTCCGCCCCATGCTGGTATAGCGGCGCGCTTTCAGCGCTCATGAAACACGCCGGATGCTTCAATCGCTATTAGGCGACCTGCCATTCCGCTCGCATTTGGCGCATGAGTGGGCCGCCACAAACTCCCCAGGACACCCACAACTCCACCAACCCACCTCAACCCAGCGCTGAAAGCGCGCCCCATACCAGCCTAGGGCGAAGCCCTAGGAAACCGACCGCGCCAAAGGCGCTTCCACTCTGCCGAAGGCCGGAGTGCAGGCGCAGCCGAAACGAAAAAATTGCCTTCCTCCATCCCGGCACTAACTCAACGCTGAGCCGCGACCTGCTCCCCTTCCCGCACCTCAATCCTGACATCCACCCGCGCCCCCAGACGGTTCAGGATCGTCATCAGCCGGTCCACCGTAAATCGCCCCAGGTCGCACCGTCGAATCCGTGAAAAGTCCGCCGCCGCAATCCGCGTCCGCGCATGTGCCGCTCGGGCGGTCAACCCCTGCCGGTCCATCATCTTGATGATCTCCGACGCCAGTAGCGCTTTAGTCTGCATTACATCAGCATCTGGACGTCCGAAGTCGCGAAACACATTGCCGCTTCCATGCACCAACTCGATCTCTTCATATTTCATCGCAGCGTCTCCTTTAGTCGTTTCAACCGGTCCTGAATCAGGTCAAGCTCGTGCTTCGGAGTCTTGATCCCCTGCGTAGACTTCTTCTGAAACGCATGGACCACCCAAATCGAGTCTGCAAGCCGCACCGCATAGACGACACGAAAAGCGTTCCCATGATAGGGAAGGGCAACCTCAAACACCGCAGACCCGAATCCGAGCAGCGCCTTGGCGATTTCCGACTTTCCACCGCATCCGTGAGGGCAGCGAGGCAGAGATCCTGCGCTTCAATCGGAAACTTCTCAAAATCTTTTCTCACGGCTTTGATCCATGAGATCGGTCGCGTCTGTCTCATATCCTGCTCAGCTCGGAGACTAAAATCGAAGCGTAGTCAGATACGACAACTTAAGCAAGGACCCGGCGCGCATTCGCCGGCTACCATTCCCACCGCAGTCTCATCGCGGAATGAGTGGGAAAGCACACTGCCGACTCAATGCCAGGGGTGAACATTCAAATTGCGTGACAGCATCCATTTGATCGTTATTTTGTCCGACCCCGCAGTCAAACCGTATCCAATTCCGGTTTCGACATTCAAGCCAAGGAATTTGCTGCCGGAGTAATTCGTAGTCGCCCAGACCTCATGAAATTGCTCGGAGCGTGGCTGGAAGCCCCGCAGCGGCCCGAAACTGTCATACTCTTCCGCGGCCAGGGCCCAGCGGTCGTTGAAGTTGTAAGCCACTCTCCCAGCCGGGTTGTACTGCAGGTTGCCGAGACCCCCGGTATAGTCCGTGTCGACGATCGGGTTGTAAATCAGGTCCCACGGATGCAGGTGCAGCCCCACGATCGGCCTGATCTCGGAGGTAATCGTTCTGGCCTCCCAATAGCTCCTGTTGACGCTGAACTCAAAGTTGGCTGCATAAAAAAATTTGTGGTCGTGCGCATTGGGCCGCACAAACAGCTCGCGAATCTTGAAGCCGTTGATCGTCGAGCCGTAGTTCGTGGAATAGGGCGAACTCACAGGCAGATAAAGTCCCTGCTCCAGCCAGGGGGTCACGCCATAGGCCCACTCAGCCGTTACCTGATACGAATGATTGGCGACGATTGCTCCAGGATAGTCGGGCGCCGTCCGCCCCTTGGGAGTGAAGTTGTTATGGACCATCAGGTTGAAAATTCCCGGCGGCGCGATTTCTCCGTCGTAGACCTGGATCTCGTCGGTTTGCGCAACGGCCGGCGCGGGCACTGAGATGAGACAGGTCATGACCAACACAACCGCACGCACATTCATTTTTCGACCCAACGTCCGACGCTCAACTGCCTCACCAAACCTTACACGTCGGCGTATGCACCATCGGCTGCCCCACCTTGCACCCAAACGCCTTCTGAAACTGCGGGATATTCGACACCACGCCATTGATCCGCGCGAACCCCGGCGAGTGCGGATTCGTCACCGCATTCACCCGCAGGTTCTCCGGCCGATCGTTCTCGCACGCCCACTGCGCCATGCCCACCCAGAACCGCTGATCCGGCGTAAACCCGTCAACATTCGTCAGCGTCTTGCCCGCGGTCTCCTTCTTCCACGCGATATACGCCAGCAAGGTTCCGCCGAGGTCCGCAACATCTTCGCCGCTCGTCAGCTTCGATTGAATGTGAATATCGTCGACGATCACATACCCCGCATACTGGTCGCGCACGCAGTCGATGCGCTGCTCAAACCCCTTCGCATCGCTGGCCGTCCACCAGTCGCGCAGATTTCCCTTGGCATCGAACTGCCGTCCCTCGTCGTCGAACGCGTGCGTCAACTCATGCCCGATCGTCGCTCCCGTCTGCCCATAGTTCGGCGCGTCGTCGAGCTTCGGATCGTACAGCGGCGGCTGCAACACTCCCGCCGGAAAATTGATGTCGTTCATCTGCGGATTGAAGTAAGCATTCACCGTCGGCGGAGTCATCCCCCACTCATTCAGGTCGACCGGCTTGCCCAGCTTGTTCCACTCGCGCGCTTGCTCAAACCGCCGCGCCCGCTCCACATCACCCGCATAGTCGTCGCGCTTCACCGTCAGCGTCGAGTAGTCCCGCCACTTGTCCGGGTACCCAATCTTGTTGCGAATCGCATGAAGCTTCCGCAGCGCTTCCTGCTTGGTCGCCGGACTCATCCAGTCGAGCCCCTCGATCTCATGCTGCATCGCCGTCTCGATCTGCTCGGTCATCAGCCGCGTCCTGGCCTTGGTCTCGGCGGTAAAGGTGCGGGCCACGAACTCCTGCCCCAACGCCTCGCCCAGGCTGCGGTCCACCGCCCGCACGCACGTCTTCCACCGCGGAGGCATCGCCGGCACGCCCCGCAGCGTCTTCGAGAAGAAGTCGAAGTTCGCCTGCTCGAACGGATGCGCCAGATAAGCCGCCGCTGCCGTCACCAGATGGAACCTCAAATACCCGCGCAGCGCCGCGACATCTTCCTTCGTCAACTCATGTTCGACAGCCTTCACAAACTCCGGCTGGCTCACATTCAGCTTCGCCACGCCCGGCGCGCCCTGCACCTTGAAGTACACAGGCCAGTCGATCGACGGAGCCAGCGTCGCCAACTCAGCCACCGTCATCATGTGGTACGTCGCATGAGGATCGCGCCGCTGCACCCGTGTCAGCGACGCCGTCGCCAGCGCCGTCTCGATTCTCAGCGTCGCCGCTGCGTCCGCCCTGGCCTGCTCCGCACTCTCGCCCGTCAGTTGCAGCAGTTGCTCGATGTACGCCACATACTGCTCGCGAATCTTCACGCTCTTCGCATCGGTCTTGGTGTAGTAGTCGCGGTCCGGCAGCCCCAGCCCGCCCGCGCCCAGCTCCACGATCATCAGCGACGAGTCGATCGAGTCCTGCCCCGTCCGGGCGCCAAAGAAGAACGAGCCGCCGTACTCATGATGCAGCGCCGTCAGCGCCGCAATCGCCTGCGCGCGCGTCTTCAGCGCGTCGATCTTCGCCAGTCCCGGCAGTATCGGCTTGTCGCCCGCCACATCGATCGCCGCCGTATTCATGCACGACTCAAAATAGTCGCCCACCTTCTGCTGCACCGGAGTCCGCGCCGCCGAAGCCTTCGCATCCTCTTCCAGAATCCCCCACAAAAACTGCTGGTTCTCCGTCGCCAGCTTCGCGTACACGCTCCACGAAGCCTGGTCCGCCGGGATCGGGTTGTTCGCCATCCATCCGCCGCACGCATACTTGTAGAAGTCCACGCACGGATCGACGCTCTTATCCATGTTGGTCAAATCCAGCGACGGCGAGTAGGGCATCGCGGTCAGCGGCCGCGCTTCCTGCGCTGCAAGCTGTTGAGCCGAGAAACCGAGTGCGGCGAAGGCGAGCGCGACGGCAAACAAACTCTTGGCAGACATGAAATCTCCTGTGTTCGACATCCTACATCGCCGGGGTGGGGATTTACAGATCATATGACGGGTTGACGCCTCAGCCCGCGCCGCAACAGCGTGCTAGACTCACGTCGCATCCCTCGCTAACAGAGCCTTCGGAGAACGCCCTTGAAACGCATTACGCAACTGGACGGTTTGCGGGCACTCGCGGTCAGCGCAGTAGTCATCTGTCATCGAGGCTGGTTCGAGTTTGGTGGATATGGCGTAGATGTTTTCTTTGTACTCTCCGGGTACCTCATCACGGGCATCCTGCTGAACGGCAAGGGCGAACCCGGGTTGTTCGCACACTTCTATAGGCGCCGGATTCAACGCATCTTCCCCTCGTATTTCCTTTGCCTGTTCTGGGTAGCGCTGTTCGCGTGGTCTCATTGGGGCCATGTCATAGCCTGGTACGTACTCTTCGCAGGCAACGTTGAAGTCGCGCTGCATACCGCCTCCCGCCATGGACCATGGGGAGTCTACTGGTCACTTGCAGTCGAAGAACACTTCTATTTCCTGTGGCCGTTTCTCGTGCTACGGCTAAGTCGCCGCGCCCTCGCCCGTTGTCTTGTCCTGATCGTTGTTCTTAGTCCTTTGGCCCGCGCTTTGGGCCAGCACTTCGTCTCCGACCCCTGGATCATCTACTACCTCACGCCCTTTCGTCTGGACGGCCTCGCACTGGGTTCGCTGTTGGCCGTTCTATGCTCGAGTCCGGTGTGGGTCGCACGGATGCGACGATGGAGTATTCCCGTAGCGTTCGGCGCTTTTGGCCTGCTACTCAGCTCCCAATACCTGTTCCCATCGGTGGCCGCTCTCAGTAGCATGACAATCTCGGGAGTCGTCGCCGGGTCGGCGGCGCTCATCTACATTCTTATTTACAACCAGTTGCCGTGGCTCACGGCGCTGTTGCAGACGCGGGTGCTGCGGGGCTTAGGCACTATCAGCTTCACCCTTTACTTGATTCAGGAACCGATGTCCCATGCTGTTCAATATCTGGCCGCACGCTGGCACTACACGCACGGTCTTCGCGCGGCAGTCGCTTCTATAGTCCTTGCAGTAGCGTACGCAACCGCCTCCTGGCTTTGGATGGAAAAGCCGATCCTGCGTCGCAAATGGGGCGGCCCGCCAGAACGAGCCATCGTCTCTACTCCAGCCGCCTGAACTTGACTTTGCTATCTTGAGAAACCACCCGGCGGCGTCACTTTGCGCCGGCCAATGTAGACCGGGAAATTTGCCGCCCATGCTGCCCACCATTTCCGACACCTGGCTGACCCGCCTCCGCTGGCTCACCGTAGCGGCGTTCGCGGGGATCTTCGGCTACTACATCGCCATGACCATCCACTGGGCGGTCATCACCGACAGCGCGGTGATGCACTACATCGTCTTCATGATGAGCCGGGGTCTTCGTCCCTACGTCGACATCGGCGACATCAACATGCCCGGCACTTACCTGACCGAGCGATGGGGCATGGCCATCTTCGGCTGGAGCGACCTGTCCTGGCGAATCTACGAATTCTTCCTGATGGCCGTGCTGACGGTCAGTGGCATGGTCATTGGCGGACGCCGCCGCTGGCTGGCCGGAATCTTCGCCGCCGCGTTCTTCATCATCATGCACGGTGCCGACGGCCCCTTCGTTTCCATGGAGCGAGACGAGTTGATGATGGTCCTGCTGGTGGCCGCGACCGCCGCGCTTTGCCTCGCAGTGCGAAGGCGCTCCGCCGTCCTGATGCTGCTCTTCGGCCTCTCGACTGGAGTCGCAATCTCCATCAAGCCGACCGTCGCCCCTCTGGACCTCGCTCTGCTGGCTATCGCGTTCGTGGTCGTCCGGCGGCGCGGCCGGTCGCCGCTGCCCTACCTCGGTTGGGCGCTGCTGGGCAACGCCGCAATAGCGGCAGTAGTCGTCGGATTCCTCTGGCATAACCACGCCTTCGGGGCGTTCTTCTTCATCCTGCGAAAGGTCTTGCCGGCATACTCGCAATCGTCCTCGCAAAACGCGGGCTTCCTTGTCCGAAACCTCTTCCCCACGGGATTGCTCCGCGTCCTGCCGTTTGCGGTAGTCGCGGCTTTGCTCCACCGGCGGCGGATGGGTTGGGAGCAATGGGCACTTCTTTCCGGAGCGGCGGTCGGGGCCGCCTCCTATTTCCTCCAGGGAAAGGGCTACGTCTACCACCGGTATACTTTCGTCGTGTTCCTGCTTCTCTGGGTGGGACTGGAACTCGCGGACGCCATGCGCCGCGCCGATCTGTGGTCGCGCGCAACCGGAGCGGCAGGCGTACTCGCGCTCCTTCTGCTGGTCCTGCCTCACTATGTCCGCGTCATGCATCGAGACGCGCAGGCGGGACACACCGTCGGCAACGCGGGCCTGCCCAACTCCGAACTCACCACCATCCTCGACCGCGATCTCGTACAACTCGGCGGCGACCGCTTGCAGCGCAAGGTGTTTTGCCTGGACGTTGTGAACAGTTGTCTCAACGGCCTCTATAGGCTGCGCCTGTTGGGGAACAATGGTTCGACAGGCGACCTGCTGCTCTTCTCTCCCACCGAAACCCCGTTGGTCGACTACTATCGCAACCTTGTTTGGAAACAGCAGCAAACGGACCCCGCCGACGTCGTTGTCCTGGGCAACGAGTGGTTCCTGGGCGCGAAACCCAGCTTCCGGAAGCTCGACACATGGCCGGTCTATAAGTCCTGGCTCGAAGCGAACTATGTGGATGTTGTGGAACGCAGGCTTCCCGGCGCCGACGCCCAGGCGTACCGCCTGTACCTGCGAAAGGGCAGCGAGGTCCTCGCATCTGAGCAGTCCCACCCCCTCCAGTAGAACGAATCTATTTCGTCTGCCTGCGCGTTACCTCTGCCAAAGTTTCCTCCGACCACTTCGGAAGAAAGAGGCGTGGAGTCTACGCCATGCGTAGCAATGCGTCTGCCAACGGCATCGGTAAAAGCACGCAGGCGTCCAGAATGACAGGGTAATCAGACTTCATTCATCGCTACCGCCTTCCGGAATTTCTGTTCCTTCATAAGAACCCTCGTCGAACTCGGCTTTTGCCAGAAGATTCAGTGCCTCCCTGCGCTCTATGTCCCGGTGTTTCCGATAGGTAATCAGGTCTTCAAACAGGATGCGGCGATGCTGGCCCACTTTTTCAAAGGGAATAGTTCCAGCATCCAGCAGCTTTATCAGATGAGGCCTGGAGAATCCTAAGAAGTTGGCAGCCGCCTGGGTTGTCAGCCTATTGTTTTGTGGAGTCAAAACGATCGTACGCCCTCTCATCATTTGCGAAACGACATCTTTCAGCAAATGAAAAACGCTATGAGGAAGTTCGATTCTTTCGTCTGC
Organism: Acidobacteriaceae bacterium; assembly: GCA_035648695.1. Classification (GTDB taxonomy): domain Bacteria; phylum Acidobacteriota; class Terriglobia; order Terriglobales; family Acidobacteriaceae; genus Granulicella. The sequence goes on from DASRLB010000514.1 coordinate 12,824, forward strand.
CGGTCCTACAAGGGCCGGTGTTCCAAGTTGCAGCATCCGGTGTAGTTCTCGGATCTCTGCTTCCTCCGATGGTTGCATTGTGATTGGTTCTCTCAACATGACCCCTCCCGGTTATGCCTCACTCGCGATCTCGTACCGCCAAACCAGCCTACACCCATTATTCGCAACAAACGAAATAAGCGCAATAAATATCTTGACAGTGGGTATGTGCTCGCACTACCGCCTCAAACAGCCTCCAGCTAAAAGGCTAGCAGCTAAGAGCTAAAAGCTCCCCGGCCCTCTGCTATACTGAAAAACGTTGTCCAATAGCATTTTTTCATCAGGAACCCCATGCCAAAGTTGAAGACCCACAGCGGCGCGGCCAAGCGCTTCAAGAAGACAGGAACCGGCAAGTTCAAGCGCGGCCAGTCCAAGATGCGCCACATCCTTACCTCGAAGGCACACAAAACCAAGTCCAA
>DASRLB010000515.1:0-26581 GCA_035648695.1 Acidobacteriaceae bacterium
ATGTTCGGTGCGATGGCGTCGGCGGTTTTGGAGGTGATTGCAAGCGGGAGCTGGTAGGTTTCGGGGGCGCCGTCGGCGTAGGTGACGTGGATGGTGGTGAGGGCGGCGTTGATGTCTTCAAGCGGGTCGACGTGGGCGAGAGTTGCCGAAGAAATTGCGCGGGATTTCGAGCCGAACCAGCGCTGCTTCACGAGATAGTCAGGGAGGACATCGGAGAGCAGGTCACGGCCTGCGCCGGCGAGAAATGCGGCGATGCCGAGGGGTTCTGCGTCGTCTGCTTCTTCTGCATCGGCGATCGGTGTGGTTGCGGCAGTTTCTTCTTCGTCGATGTCTGAGGCGGCGGCGACGCCGGGTTGAAGTTCGAGCCAGAGGAAGCTGTAGGGTGCGAGGGTGAGCGGGTAGGGCTGCGCGGTGACTTCAGGGAATGGGACGTAGCCGAGCATTTCCACGGGCTGGCGGCCGGTGAATTTTGCGAGGTCGAGCGAGACGGGTTGCGCGAAGCGGGAGAGGTTCGCGAGGCAGAGGATGGTTTCCGAGTGCAGGCCGTCATCGGTGTGGTATTCGCGGATGTAGGCGAGGATTTTGCGGTTGTCGGGGTGCAGGAATTCGAGCGAGCCGCGGCCGAAGACCTGGAAAAGTTTCCGCAGGGCGAGCATGTTGCGCGTCCATTGCAGGAGCGAGGATGGGTCGGACTGCTGGGCCTCGACGTTGACCGATTGATAGCCGTACGTCGGGTCCATGATGACGGGGAAGTAGAGGCGCGCGGGGTCGGCGCGGGAGAAGCCGGCGTTGCGGTCGGAGTTCCACTGCATGGGCGTGCGCACGCCGTTGCGATCGCCGAGGTAGATGTTGTCGCCCATGCCGATCTCGTCGCCGTAGTACATGATGGGCGTGCCGGGCATGGAGAGCAGGAGCGAGTTCAGCAGCTCGATGCGGCGGCGGTTGTTGTCCACCAGCGGCGCGAGGCGGCGGCGAATTCCCACGTTGATCCTCATTCGAGAGTCGGAGGCATAGGCGAGGTTCATATAGTCGCGCTCGTCGTCGGTGACCATTTCGAGGGTGAGTTCGTCGTGGTTGCGGAGGAAGATTCCCCACTGGCACAGGGGCGGTATGTCCGGCGTTTGCGCCATGATGTCGGTGATGGGGAGGCGGTCTTCCTGGCGCAGCGCCATGTAGATGCGCGGCATCAGCGGGAAGTGGAACGCCATGTGGCACTCGTCGCCGTCGCCGAAGTAGGGGCGGACGTCGGCGGGCCACATGTTGGCCTCGGCGAGGATGAGGCGGTTTTCGTACTCGGCGTCCATGACGGCGCGGATGTGTTTGATGAGGAGGTGGGTTTCGGGAACGTTTTCGCAACTGGTGCCGTCGCGCTCGATGAGGTATGGGATGGCGTCGAGGCGGAGGCCGTCGACTCCCATGTCCATCCAGAACCGCATTGCGTTGAGGACTTCTTCCATGACCGCCGGGTTGTCGAAGTTGAGGTCGGGCTGGTGGGAGAAGAAACGGTGCCAGTAGTACTGGTTGGCGACGGGGTCCCAGGTCCAGTTGGACTTTTCGGTGTCGGTGAAGATGATGCGGACGCCGTCGTAGAGCTTGTCGGTGTCGGACCAGACGTACATGTTGCGCTCGGGACTGCCCGGCGGGGAGTGACGGGCTTTTTGGAACCAGGGGTGCTGGTCGGAGGTGTGGTTGATGACCAGCTCGATCATCACCTGCATGTTGCGCTGATGGGCGGCGGCGAGGAATTGCTTGAAGTCGTCGATGGTGCCGTAGGAGGGATTGACGTCGCAATAGTTGGCGATGTCGTAGCCGTCGTCGCGCAGGGGCGAGGGGAAGAACGGCAGAAGCCAGAGGCAGGTGACGCCGAGTTCCTGCAGGTAGTCGAGCTTGGAGATGAGGCCCTGGAAGTCGCCGATGCCGTCGCCGTTGGAGTCGGCGAAGGCCCGAACGTGAAGCTCATAGACGATCGCGTCTTTGTACCAGAGGGGATCGGTGGCGCTACAGGCTTTCTTCACGTGCCGGGTGTCTCCAAAGCTGGTTGGATGCGGATTGAGTGTGGATAGGTCGTGTCGAAGAAGCGGGTGTGGATATCCTATACTTCGAGCGCGGAGGCCGACGCGATGAGGGAACCGTTGCAGGCCCTGAATCGCAGCCCATTTGCTTAAGGGACATTGCCGCACAACGCGCGGGAGGGTTGGCTATCGCCTCTCGAAGACGGCCGCGAAGAACCCATCGCCGTCGAAGCCTCCGGGAAGCGTCCGCAAAACATCCCCACGAGCCAGCGGAGCAAGATCGACGCCCTCGCGAAACCGGCCCTGCTCCCGCAGCCGCTCCAGCAGGCCCGGTACCGCGACGCTCGCGACGGAGACAGACTTCGGCAGCCCGGCCAACACGCTCGCCACAACCTGCTCATTCTCCTCCCGCTCCAGCGAGCAGGTGGAATAGACCAATCGCCCCCCCGGCGCTAGCCGCACGAACGCCGCCGCAAGAATCTCGCGCTGCCGGGCGGTTTGCCGCTCGATCTCGCCGGTCGAGACGCGGTGCCGAATCTCCGGGTTCCGCGCCAGCGTCCCTGTCCCGCTGCACGGCACATCGCACAGGACCAGATCGAACGCTCCAAGCTCCGCCGGCAGCGCAACCGCATCCGCATCCACCGTCTTCACCTGAACACCCGCCACAGTCAACCGCTCGGCCAGCGCCTTCAGCCGCCGCGGACTGGCATCGGTGGCCAACAATTCAGCTTCCGGTAGCCGCCGAGCCATTACCAGCGTTTTCCCCCCGGGCGCCGCACAGCAATCCCAAACCTTTCGAGCATTGGGAATGGACGCAGCAGCGAGCTCCGCAACCAGCCGCGACCCATCGTCCATCACCGGCATGTCGTCTTCAGCCGCGAACAGCGCTCCGCAGCCCGGCTCGCGCTGGTCCGCTTCGCAGACTGCCATTGCCGCCTCTCGGCCGTACGCGGCGACCCAACGCTCGACGAGCCACAACGGATGGCCCAGGCGCTCCGCAAACGCCGCCGTCGACTCATGCAGCTTCACGCCGGGCTTAGGCGCGGTAGACAACTTCCGCAGCACTGCGTTGACCATTCCCACCGCGAAGGGAGCGCCTGCCCGCACCAGTTCCACACTCTCGCTGAGCGCAGCGTGGGCGGGAATGCGGTCCAGGTGCAGCAGTTGAAACGCACCCATCCGGAGCGCAATCTCGACCGGCGGAGTCAGCTTTACATCGGGCCGTTGAAAGAAGGGACGAACCCGCGCATCCAGCGCAATCTGCCAGCGCAGCACACCGAGCACAAGGGTCGTGGCGAGATTCCGGTCCGCCGGCGAAAGCCCCTTCAAATGCCGTCCGTGCAGCAGCTCATCGCTGTGGCCTTTGCCCTGTCCAACGAGCCCAAGTATCTCGAACGCCGCGGCCCGCGCGGGACTGATGCGCACTGTGGGCTTGGGCTTGTCGGGCGCGGCGCGCGGGCGCGTACGGCGATTGACTTCACTCAACGCGCTCACCCTGCTTCACCTGGAAGTCGCGCCAGAAACTCGCTCCACTCATCCGGGACTTGCCTTCCATCTGGACCTCGTCGAGCACCAGCGCCGTATTCTGCGCAGCGCCGAGGAACAACCTGTCCTCATGCATAAACAGCGCTCCCGGATTGATAGGCTCCGGCAGATCCAGTTCCGCCGCACGCAATCGATGCAGCAGAAACCGCTTGCCGCGAAAGGTCGCATGACAACCGGGCCAAGGCGTAAATCCTCGCCAACGGTTGTAGGTTTGCGAGGCAGTACGGTCGAGGTCGAGTCGCCCATCTTCCCGCGTCAGGATCGGCGCCAGCGTCGCATGTTCATGGTCCTGCACACGCGGCTTCAGCGTGCCGGCTTCGAGTCCGCGCAGCGTTTCCAGCATCACTTCCGCGCCTATGTTGGCGAGGATCGGATACATATCGGCCGCAGTCGCATCTTCAGGAACCGGCACCGCGTGCTGCAGCAGAACATCGCCTGTGTCCAGGCCTGCATCGAGCCGCATCGTCGTCACGCCGGTCTCGCGCTCGCCGTTCGCAATGGCCCACTGGATCGGCGCAGCGCCGCGATACTTCGGCAGCAACGACCCATGCAGATTGATGTTGCCGAAGCGTGGCAGGTCGAGCATCCACTGCGGAATGATCCGCCCATACGCCACGACGAGGATCGCATCCGGCGCAATCGCCTCAAGCTCGGCGCGCAGCTCGGCGTTGGCCTTGATCTTCTCCGGCTGCATGACGCGCAGGCCGCGCTCGACCGCAAAGCGCTTCACCGCGGAAGCCTGCATCTCCAGCTTGCGGCCCGCGGGACGATCGGGCTGCGTCAATACCAGCGCCACTTCGTGCCCGGCATCGAGCACCGCGCGCAGCGTTGGCACCGCGAACTCTGGTGTGCCACAGAATACGAGCTTCATTACCACTCGCCGTTCTTCTGCAGCTTCTTGATGCGGCGTTGGACGAGGTCGCGCTTCAACCGGCTGAGGTGGTCGATGAAGAGAATGCCGTTCAGGTGGTCGATCTCGTGTTGCAGCGCGCGCGCCAGCAACTCTTCGCCCTCGACCTCGAACGTCTCACCCTTCACGTTCTGCGCCCGCACCTTGACCCACGCCGCGCGCGTTACCTTCTCGCGAATCTCCGGAAGACTGAGGCAGCCTTCCTCTTCGACCTGCTTGCCGTCCTTGTCGAGGATGACCGGATTGATGAGCGCCAGCTTATCTTCCGGCCGCTCCTTGAAGCTGACGTCGATCACCGTGATGCGCTTGGAAATACCGATCTGCGGAGCGGCGAGACCGATGCCCTGCGCCGCGTACATGCTGTCGAACATCTCCTCGACAAGCTGCGCCGTGTCCGCGTCGAAAACCGTCACGGTTTCGCCGGGCTTCGACAGGACCGGATCGGGATACTTTATGACCTCGTGAATGCGATTGGTCTTGGACATGGTTCAGAAGGCTCGAATCTGCGCGCAGTAACCATTGTAGTTACGCTCGAGTTCGCGCAGCGAGTCGCCGCCGAATTTCTCCAGCAGCAGCCGCGCGACGCACAGCGCGACCATCGCTTCCGCTGCGACTCCCGCGGCCGGAACGACGCAAACGTCGGAGCGCTCGTAAGCGGCTTTGGTGACTTCGCGGGTTGCGAATGAGACCGAAGCCAAGGGCCTGCGCAGCGTCGAGATCGGCTTCAAATATCCGCGCACAACGAGGTCTTCGCCGTTTGAAATTCCGCCCTCGATGCCTCCGGCGTTGTTGTGGTCGCGGGAAAATTTTGTGAAGGGGGCACCACCTTCGGCGGGCTCGGCTTCGTACGCGATGGCGTCGTGGACCGTCGAGCCGAGCGATTGCGCCGCCGTTACACCGCGGCCCAGCTCGACTGCCTTCACCGCCTGCAGACTCATCACTGCCTGGGCCAGGAGGCCGTCGAGGCGCTCGTCCCAGTTGACGTGGGTGCCGACGCCAGGGGGGAGGCCGTGGACCAGTACCTCGAATACGCCGCCGATAGTGTCGCCGGTGCGGAGCGCTACGTCAACCTCGGCCTTCATGCGGGCTTCGGACTCGGCGTCGACGCACGACAGCAGGACTTCGTCGCGGTTGGCCAGAGCGGCCACTTCGGCGAAGGTGGCCGCGCGGGAAAGCTCGGCTGCGCCGACGCGGATGACGTGGCTGGCGACTTCTACGCCGAGCGACCGCAGCAGCATCTTGGCCAGCGCTCCACAGGCTACGCGGGCTGCGGATTCGCGGGCGCTGGCGCGCTCCAGCACATAGCGCGCGTCGGCGAAGTCGTACTTGAGCGCGCCGGCGAGGTCGGCGTGTCCCGGCCTCGGGCTGGCGACGGCCTTGTGCTTCTCCGGGTCGCCCTCGGCGACGGGGAGGATTTCTTCCCAGTTCTTCCAGTCGCGGTTGGCGAGCGTCATGGCGATCGGCGAGCCGATGGTCATGCCGTGCCGCACGCCGGAAAGGATGTGCGCCGTGTCGCGCTCGATGCGCATACGGCCGCCCCGGCCATAGCCCTGCTGGCGGCGCCAGAGTTCGTGGTCGAGGAAGGTCTGGTCGACCGGCACTCCCGCCGGGAGACCGCTGACAAGGGCTACGAGCGATTCGCCGTGACTTTCACCGGCTGTAGAGAAACGAAGCATGAACTATTGATTATAACGAGGGGGCCGCGCTTCCTACGCAGGCCGCGAGCCAGAACGCCTCAGCAGGAAGCCAGCCACCCGATCGCCCATAAACATAGAGCCAGATACCGCCATTTCCGGCCGTGACAAAACCGGCGTTTTCGCTACAAAGGTCACTTAAAGACACTAAACCCCCAATTTTTTGAGAAAGGAGCACAAAGTGCCATACAAAAGCATCATTTTGCGCAAAAACGTCACTTTAGGACGCTAAGTGGCATAGAAAACAACCGGACTATTTTGTCGAAATGCGTCATTATCCCGTGGCGCCGTCGCGTAAGTCCAACAATCTAAAGCACACAGATTTAAGTGCCGGAATCATCGCCAAGAAACGCGCGCGAATCGAACAGCGGACGCTCCATCGACCGCACCCAATCCGTGACTTCCCCCGCGCCCTTGCCCGCCGCCTTCGCCGCCGCAAACTCCCCGCGCATGGCCTGGAACTTCGCCTCCAGATCATCCAGCGCGCTGAGCAGCATCGCTTCGGGTGTCATGGGGAGCTTGGGTGAGCCGAACTCCAGCTTGCCGTGGTGGGCGAGGATCATGTGCTCGACCAGCAGGCGGAGTTTGTCGGGGAATGGATCGCCGGCGGCGTTGAGGGCCGCAATTTTCTCGTGGAGCAGGCCCTGCGCGATGCTGATATGGCCGATCAACTGGCCCTCCAGCGTGTAGCTGAAGCTCGACTTCCACGACAGCTCGCGTACCTTGCCGACATCGTGCAGGATCGCTCCGGTTACCAGCAGGTCGGGGTCGACTTCGGGATAGAACGGCGCGGTCGCGCGGCATACGCGGACCAGCGTCAACACATGCTCCAAAAGGCCGCCGATCCAGGCATGGTGCAGGCGCTTGGCCGCCGGTGCGAGGCGAAACGCGCCCCCAATCGACTCGTCGTCCATGAAGGCGTGGACCAGCGCGCGCAGGTGCGGGTCCTTGAAGTTGTCCACGTAGCCCATCAGCTCGGCGTACATCTCGTCGATGTTGAACTGCGTGGTCGGGATGAAGTCGGCGGTATCGATCTCGCTGTCGGCGGCGGAGCGCATCTTCGTCAGGGTGATTTGGAACTTGCCCTGGTATTTCGAAACCTGTCCCTGGACCTTGACGTAGCAGCCCTCGCTGCAATGCTGGAGCGAGTCGGCAATCTCTTCCCACATGCGGCCTTCTATGCTGCCCGTCTTGTCCGAAAGCGTGAGTGCGAGATATTGCCCGCCCTGTTTGCGGTCGCGCACGCTAAGCGACGAAAGACAGAAATATGTGGTGACAGTCTGGTTGTCGAACTTTGCCGCGTCGGCGATAAAGAAATCTTTCATCTTGAGTGTCAGGATACGACAGGGGATAGTGGGTAGGGGATAGAGGATAGTGAAAAGCAGGACAGGGGATAGTGGGCAGGGGTAGAGGATAGTGAAAGGCGAGGCTAAAGACGTTCTTCACTATCCTCTATCCTCTGTTGGTCTATCCTCTGCACCAGCCTTAAGTGCCGAACGCGAAGGCGTCGAGCCTTCGCGTTCGGCTGATTCAGGGAAAACTACAGTTGCGGGGTTGTGGCTGGCGGGGTTTGCGGCGTCTTGCCGGTGTCCGTTGCCGGAACAGCAGGCTGCGCGGGAGCCGTTGCGGGCAGGGCGCTTCCTCCCAGCGCCGGGTTTACCGTGGGAGCGACCGGAGTCGCCGTGTCAACCGGCTTCTGTTGCTCCTGCAGACGCTCCTTGGCAGCACCCTTCTGGCGCTTGGGCCTGGGCTTCTTCTTGACCGTGTCGCCCTTCAGGCCGAGCGGCGCAGCCTGGGTTTTCTCGGTCGCCGTCTGCTCGGCGGTGGCGGCGACAGGGCGGGCTGCGACGTGCTGCCGGGCCTTGGCCGCACGGTCCGCTGCCTTGGCCAGCGCCATATTGGCCTGACGATCGGTGTAGCGGGTCTTCTTGCGCGGGGCTTCCTTGGGAGCGAGGGGGTCGGCGTTGTCCGCATCATTCTCGGTCCCCGTACCCGAGGAGATCGTCGTGGTCCCCGTGGGCGCGGCCATCGCAACGCCCGGGGCCTGTCCGGCGAGCGGTGTATCGGCGCCCGTGGAACCGGCTACCGGGCCGGCCGGCAGGGAGTTTTGCGGGGCCTGACCGAAGCGGATCTTTTCCTTTCGCACCTTCCTGGCCTTGTGGAAGGAAACGTTCTTCACTCCGCTGCTCTTGGCAGCTTTTTCGGCGGCCCTTTCGGCAGCCTTTGCCTGTTCCGCCGCGAGGCGCTGCTGGGCGGCCGCATCTCTGGCCGCCTCCATGCGGCGCTTGGTTGCGGTCTTCTTCTTTACCTTGGGCGCGGTGTAACTGGTAAACGCGAGGTCCGCCTTGGCGTCGTTGTGCGGCGATCCGCTATCGATAAAGCCGGGCTTGATGTCGATGTAGGCATCTTCGCGGGCCTTGGTGAGGTAAGCGCGCAACGCCGGCTGCAGGGCGTCGAGATACATGCCTTCCTGCACCTGGTTTTCTACCGCGGACAAGGGCTGAACGCCGGCGGCCGTGTGGCTGTCTACCCGCAAAATAACAAACCCCTGCCGGGTGCGGATGGGGGCGGTCATGCCTCCGGCGGGAAGAGAAAACGTCGCATCTTCCAGCACCTTGCCGAGCGTGCCACGCTTGAAGTCGCCGAGGTCGCCTCCGTGCGATGCGCTGGCGTCGCCGGAGTATTGTTTGGCGAGGTCGGCGAACTTTCCGCCTGCCTTCAACTTGGCGGCGATGTCCTCGGCCTTGGCCTGCGCCTGGAGGACGACGGCGTCGCTGGCGTTGTCCGGGGTGGGGACGAGGATTTCGCTCAGGTGGACCGATTCCGGCTGCTCAAACTCCTTGGCGTGGGCCTCGTAGTACGCCTGCTCCTGGGAACGGGTGGGGCGCAGCCGCTGGCCGACCTCGTCGCGCACCACCTCCTGCGTAATGACGTTGTTGCGAATGCCGGACTTGAAGTCCTCGAAGCTAACACCCTGCGCGGTGGCCGCCTTCTCCAGCGCGTCCATCGAATCCAGGTGGTACTGCTTGCGGATTTCGTCCAGCCGGCGCAGCGTCTCGGCGTCGCCTGTGATGCCGAGTTCCTTGCCCTTGGAGAGCAGGAGTTGCTGGTCGATCATGTCGCGGAGCAGGTCGTGCTGGCGCTGCGCCAGATCGGCTGCGGGAGTGTTGTTCTGCTCGGCTTCCTGGACCAACTGCTCTTCACTGCGCTGCAGCTCCGAGCGCGTGATGATCTGGTCGTTCACGCGCACGATGACGTCCTCGACCACCTGGCCGTTGGGCGTGATGGACGCGGGCACGGGCAGCACCGGGACCTGGTACTGCGGCGCGGAGGAAAGAGGCATCTGGAACTGCCGTTGAGCTGGGGCCTGGGCCCAGGCAATCGTGCCCGAAGCGGCGCCCGCGGCCAGCAGCGCCGCGGCAAATAGCTTGCGTGTGTACTTCTCGGTCATCCGTTCCTTCATCCGCTTCTGCATCCGCAAAAGGGCGGTCTTCGCTGGGCTCTTGCACATTTGAATGGTTAGACTGCGCAACCCGGCAGAAGTGATTCGCATTTCCATTCTACCTGTGGAATCCCGCCTGTGGAATCAAGGGGGGGCCCATTGCGGCACAGGCCGTCTGCACTCGTCCCTGCGCGGCGGCGGCTAACCCCACGATGCTATACTCCGTCCAACTGAGTGGAGTACCACCGGTTACGCGCCGGTTCGCGCGTTTTCACTCGAGGTTGGCAAAAATCTATGGTTAACCGCACGCGACGCGCGATCTTTTCCGCAACGCTATTTCTGGCAGTATGCGCCGTTGCCGGGTCGCTCTATAGCAACAAGGTTTCCGCGCAATCGTCTTCGCAGGAATCCACGATGCGCGACGCGCTGCACTCGTTTACCGACGTGTATGGCATCGTCGAAGCGAACTACGCCGAGCACCTGGACCCGGACAAAGCCGATAAGGCCATCTACGACGGCGCGATTCCGGGCATGTTGCATGTGCTGGACCCGCACTCGAATTTTTACGATCCGAAGGCCTACGCGCAGATGCGCGAAGACCAGCACGGCAAGTATTACGGCGTCGGCATGACGATCCAGCCGCAGGGCACAAAGATCGTGGTGCTTGCTCCGTTTGAGGGAACGCCGTCGTATAAGGCCGGAATTCGGCCCGGGGACGTGATCCTCGCCGTCGACGGCAAGTCGACGGAGAACCTGGACTCGACCGCGGTTGCGAACATGCTGAAAGGGCCGCGCGGGACGCATGTTTCGGTGACGATGGGCCGCGTGGGCTCGCCCAAGCCGCTGGTTTTCGACTTGATCCGCGACGAAATTCCGCGGTATTCGGTGGATCTGGCGTTCCTGATCAAACCCGGCGTGGGCTATATCCACATTACAAACTTCATGGAGACGACTTCGCGCGAAGTGCAGGATGCTCTGGACAAGTTCGGCGACATTCAGGGGCTGCTGATCGACCTGCGAGGCAATCCGGGCGGGTTGCTGAATGAGGCGGTCAATGTTTCCGATAAATTTCTGGAGCGCGGACAGGTGGTCGTTTCGCAGCATGGACGCGCCTTCGCCGATCAGGTGTACCGCGCGCCGCATGGGTCCGACGCGAAGTACCCCATTGTGGTGCTAGTGAATCGCAATACGGCTTCGGCGGCGGAAATCGTTTCGGGCGCGTTGCAGGACCACGACCGCGCCCTGATCGTCGGTGAGACGACCTTCGGCAAGGGGCTGGTGCAGACGGTGTTCCCGATTGCCGACAATACCGGGCTGGCGCTGACGACGTTCCACTACTACACGCCGTCGGGGCGGCTGATCCAGCGGAACTACAACCATGTTTCGCTGTACGACTACTACTACGTGCGCGACGACGTGCCCAAGAACAACGCCGACCGCGAGGTGAAGCTGACCGACTCCGGGCGGACGGTTTATGGGGGCGGCGGCATTACTCCCGATGAGAAGATCGACGAACTGAAGGACAACCGCTTCGAAGACACCATGCTGCTGCACTATGCGTTTGCGCACTTCTCCACGCATTACCTGGCGACGCATACCGTGACGAAGGATTTTCAGGTGGACGATGCGGTGTTGCAGCAGTTCCGGGACTTTCTGAAGTCGGAGAAAATCGACTACACCGAGCCCGATTTGACGGCAAACCTCGACTGGGTGAAGGCGAGCATCAAGAGCGAACTGTTTACGTCGCAGTTCGGCCAGAGCGAAGGTCTTCGCATCCGCGCCGATTGGGACCCGCAAATCAAGAAGGCGCTGACCTACATGCCCGAAGCCCAGGCACTCGAAGACCACACCCTGCCTTCGCAGCAGAAGACCCAGACCGCCGCGCGCTGATCGTCATTCCGTCATTCGTAGATGAGCTGTACAGCAAGCATCGAAGAGTAAATCAAGCCTCCGGCAGAGCCGGGGGTTTGATTTCGTGGGCCGGTCCCCGCCGCGTGGCCCGTTCTTCGAGAGCAAGCTCCAGCTACTCCGTACGCAGCGCGTCCATCGGGTTCAGCTTTGCCGCTCTCCGCGCCGGAATCCACACGGCAAGCATCGCCGTCAGCGTGAGAACGATGGGCACCGCGACAAACGCCACCGGGTCCCACCACTTCACGCCAAACAGGAAACTGGCAATCAGGTGCGCGAGCGCAAAAGCCGCCGCAATACCCAACGCAATGCCAACCAGCGCGAGCCGCATTCCCTGCCAAACCACCAGGTTGCGGATCGAGGAACGGTCGGCGCCGAGCGCCAGCCGTATGCCCATTTCCTGCGTCCTCTGCTGCGCGGAATACGCCATCAGGCCGTAGATCCCAATCCCGGCGAGCAGCAACGCCGCAGCCCCGAAGATCGTCAGCAGCAGCATATTGAAATCTTCGCGCGCGGTCGATTGGACGACGACCTCTTCCATCGGCCGCACCCGCGCCACCGGAAATCCGTTGCTGGCCTGACGCAATTGTTCCGTGATGGCCTTCGCCAGCGGGCGCGGGTCGGTGCGCGTTCGGACCAGCCACGCCACCGGCCCAATGCCGCTGTTCAGGGCCGTCATGCCGTCCGTGACCTGCGCCAGCGGAACGATCATCAGCGGCCGCGGTTCGCGGTTCAGGCCACCGTCGCGGATGTCGCCGACGACGCCGACGATCTGCCGCGCGGGCTCTTCAAACTGTGGCCCCACACCTTTCCCGATCAGCAGTTGCTGCCCCACCGGATTTTCTTTCGGCCAGTATTTCTTTGCCATCGCCTGATTGATGAGCACGACTCCCGGAGCGCTCGCCGTGTCGTTTTCGGTGAAGTCCCGCCCGCGCAAAATGGGGATGCGGAAAACATCGAAGTATCCGGGTGAGGTGCTCATCCATCCCGCGCCGCCAGTCTGGTCTTCCTTCCCCAGCGGACGGCCCACGACGATGAACGGCAATCCAAACCCGCCTTCCAGCGGAAGACAGCACGTCGCGGCCGACGCTTCAACACCCGGAATCGCATTGAGCCGCTCGCGCCCCAGCCGCGCCAACTGCGCCACGCCCGCGGTCTTCTCAAAACGGTCGCCGGTCAAGGACATGTACATCGTCAGCACGTTTTTCGGATTGAAACCGGGATCGACCGCACGCAACTTCACGAACGTCCGTATCAGCAGCGCCGCGCCCACCAGCAGCACCAGCGCCAGCGACACTTCGCTGATCACCAGCAGCGAGCGCGCCTTGTTTTGCCGATAGCTTGTGCCCGACCGATTGCTGCTCTCCTTCAACGTGGAGTGCAGGTCGGGCCGCGACGCGCCCAGCGCCGGAAACAGCCCAAACAGAATGCCCGTGCCCAGAGACACGACCAGCGTAAACGCCAGCACCCGCCAGTCGATGCCGACGCCCGCTCCGGTCTCGCCGATGCGCGGAATGTCGCCGGGATTGATCGCCAGCAGCCAGCGCACGCCCGCGTAGCCGAGAATCAGGCCCAGCACGCCGCCGGTCAGCGACAGCAGAATACTCTCCGTCAGCAGTTGCCGGATGATGTGCGCGCGCCGCGCACCCAGCGCGATGCGGATGGCAAACTCCCGCTTGCGCCCCGTCGCCCGCACCAGCAGAAGGTTCGCCACATTGGCGCAGGCGATCAGCAGAACGAACCCCACCGCCCCCAGCAGAACGAACAGCGACGAGCGCACGTCGCTGACGATGAAATCGCGAAGGGGCTGCACCGCGAAGCTGTTCTTCGCGTCATACGTCGGATAGCGCCGCAAAAACTGCTGCCCTGCGAGCTTCATCTGCGCGTTGGCCTGCTCCAGCGTCACGCCGGGTTTCAGCCGCGCCGCAGCCAGAAAGAAGTGTCCCTGGTTCTGGCTGTTCGGGTCGAACTGAAAAGGAATGAACAAGTCGGACGCGGGATCCGTCTCGAAGTTCGGACCAAGCACGCCGACAATCGTGTAAGGATCGTCGCCCAGCGAAATCGCGGTGCCAACAATATTCGGGTTGCCCCCGAACTTCCGCTTCCAGAAGCCATTGCTCAGCACGACCACATGGCCGCCGTTGGGCATGTCTTCCTGCGGCGTGAACGTCCGCCCCAGCAGCACGGGAGCGCCAAACAAAGCGAAGTAATCATGCGTCACATGGATGCCGTGTACCTGCTCCGGCACCGCGCCGGTAAGGTTGAAGCCCGGGCCGCCAAAGTCATAGCCGGAGACATCCTGCAATACGCTGGTCTGCTGCTGCCAGTTGTGAAACTTGGTGATCGAAGCCCCGGGGCTGCTGCCATCGGGAGCCGTGGTCAGCAGTTGCACCAGACGGTCCGGTTCCGGATACGTGAGCGGCTTCAGAAGCACAGCGTTGACCACGGAAAAGATCGCGGTGTTCACGCCGATGCCCAGCGCCAGCGCCGCAACCGCGGCTACCGTAAATCCAGGACTCTTGGCCAACATCCGAAGCGACTGCTTGACGTCCTGAACGAGGCTGCCCATAGATCTCCGTGCCGGCGAAATTCAAGTGCTTCCAAAGGGTATACGCGTCGCGTCAGCCGCTCCATGAATAAGTGACGGACGTTCCAAAATAAAAAGGGAGAGTCCGCAGGCCCTCCCTTCTTCGCCACGACTTTCCTACTTCAACGTCTTCAACGACGGCTGCAACTTCACCTGTATTCCATCCAACCCGGCGCGATACACGACGATCCGCTTCAGCACCTCATACGGAACATTGGTGATCGGAATTGGCTGGCCGTTGACAAACAACATCGGCGTCGCATCCACCCCAAGGTCCTTGCCCAGTTGCATCGACGCGTGTACCGCATCGGTCGTCGCCTGGGTCTTGGCGCACGCAATGGCCGCGGCGGGATCGGCCCCGGCCTTGGTCACGGCCAGGTCCAGCGTCGCGTTGGCGTTGGCCGCCGTCAGCCCGTCCTGCGCGTCGAACACCGCCTGCGCATACTTCGCGAACGCATCGTCGCCCTTCTCCTTGCGCACGCACACGCCCTCGGCGGCGGCCTGGAACGCATACGGATGGATATCGACCAGCGGATAATTCTCGAACACTACGCGCGCCTGCGGGAAGTCGGTCACCAACTGGTCCATGGTCGACTGCGCGTCCTTGCAGTGCGGACATTGCATGTCGCTGAACTCGACGATCAACAACTCCTTGCCGGCGGCCCCGCGAGCAGGCCCGTCGGCGCCCGCTTCCAGCAACCTGCGGTTGTCTTCAAACGGCTTCGCGCCGAAGTCGATCACGTTGTCGGCGATCGCGTGCTTGCCATCGGGCGTGGTGAAGAACACGGTCGTCTGCGACTTGCCGGACTGCGATTTTTCCCCCACAAACACCACGATCTTCGCCACTCCAGGCGCCTTGGTCGACAGGATCGCCTCCACCTGCCACTGCCGGTTCGGATCGAACCCCCATAGCTGTTTCAGAAATGCGTTCACCGTCTCAACGGACGGCGTCGTCGCCGTAAAAAACTTCGGATTGACGGGCGGAAAGGGGTCCGCCGGCGGCTTCGGCGCAACAAGAACGCCCGCTCCCGGCGCGGATGGAATAGGGGCCGGAGTTTGTGCAGCCATCACCAGGGAAAGCATCGAAGCAGCAGCGCTCCATGCGACGAGTCGAAAATACTTGTTCAACGTGTTCCTTCTTTTCTGCCCGGCGTGGCCGCGGCTTTTAATAATCTGCTTCCTATACTTCAGACTTCGCGGCAATGGGAAAGCGGCGTCCCATGCCAAAAGATTTCTTGCTCACCTTCAACACCGGAGCAGCCTGCTGGCGCTTGTATTCGCTGCGCTCCACCAGCCCAATCACCGCTCGAACCAGTGTCGCATCTACGCCCTGCTTTGCCGCAATCTCCTCGGCCGATTCATACTCCTCGACATACGCCCGCAGTATCGGATCGAGCACCTCATACGGCGGCAGCGAATCCGTATCCTTCTGCCCTGGCCTCAGCTCCGCCGACGGCGGCTTGGTCAGCGTGCTCTCCGGAATCACCTCGCGCTCGCGGTTCGCGTACCGGCTCAGCGCATACACCTCCGTCTTATACACATCGCCGATCACCGCCAGCGCCCCCACCATATCTCCGTACAGCGTGCAATAGCCCACGGCCATCTCGCTCTTGTTGCCGGTCGTCAGGACGAGCCCTCCCGTCTTGTTGGATAGCGCCATCAGCAGCGTCCCGCGAATCCGCGGCTGCAGATTCTCTTCCGCCAGCCCAAACTTCGAGTCCGCAAAACTTGGCGCCAGCGTCTCCGTAAAACGGTCGTAGATTTCGCGCACCGGCAGCAGCGTAAACGCAATACCGAGGTTCCGCGCCAGCGCCTCCGCATCCGATACCGAGCCCTCCGACGAAAACTCGCTCGGCATCCCCACGCCCTGCACGTTCTCCGCTCCCAGCGCTTCCACCGCAATCGCCGCTACCAGCGCGGAGTCGATGCCGCCACTCAGCCCGATGATGACCTTGCGAAATCCGCACTTGCGCACATAGTCGCGAGTCCCCAGCACAAGCGCGTCCCAGACCTGTGCAGTATCCGTCTCGTCCGTCGCCGCAAACCCACCGGCATCAACCGTATCGAACACCACCAGATCTTCCGCAAACGACTTCGCCTGCGCAATCACCTCGCCCCCGGCATTCACCGCAAACGAAGACCCGTCGAAAATCAAGCTGTCATTCGCGCCCACCTGGTTGACGATCGCGACCACCGCGCGATGCCGCGTCGCCAGCGCCGCCAACATCTTGCGCCGCACTCCCAGCTTGCCGTGCCAGAACGGCGACGACGAAATATTCAAAATAATCCGCTCCGCGCCCAGGTGCGGCGGCAGCGCTTCCCACTGCTTCATCAGCTCTTCAATCGGGTCCACGGGATACAGCCGCCGCAGCCAGAACATCTTGTCGTTCCAAGCATCTTCGCAGACCGTAATGGCAACCGGACGCCCCTTCACCAGCGTTAGCGTCTGCGACCGCGCAGGCTCAAAATATCGCTGCTCGTCGAACACATCGTAAAAAGGCAGCAGCGCCTTCTGCTGCAAAAATTTGACCTCACCGCCGTCCAGCAGCGCCGCCACATTGCGCGCCCGCTTGCCCGCCACGGTCTCGCACTTCAGCGGACTCCCAACCAGCACCGCGGGCTTCCCCTCGCCGGCAGTCAACGCGGCGACCTCCAGCAGCGCGCTCTCACACCGCTTCAGGAACGAGCCCTTCTCCAGAAAGTCGCCCGGCATATAGCCGCAAATCGCAAGCTCCGGAAAAATTACCAGTTCCGCGCCCTGCTCTGCGGCGCGTTCATAAAAATCACGAATCTTTCGCGTGTTTCCGCTGAAGTCTCCGATAGTTGGATTGATTTGGGCCAGCGCAATTCGCACACATCAAGTTTATCGCGCCGGAAGCCCCTGGGTTGGGTTCCCTTTGATGTAGAGGCTGGACTACACGGTTCTTGCCGTTGTTTTTGAGATAGGTCCGGGATTTATCCCGGACATTCAACCCGCTACAAATGCTGGGCTTTAGCCCCCGGGACACGCTCTCTTTTTCGGCTGCTCACGCCGTCGCGAACTCCGCCCTAGCTGCCGGTCCCCGCCAGCACAACTCCTACCGTCCGCGCCAGAATCCTCAAATCCAGCATCAGGTTCCAGTTCTCGACATACGCCGTATCCAGCGAAATATAGCTGTCGAACGACGGGTCCTGGCGCGCCTCCACCTGCCACAGACCGGTCATTCCCGGCAAAACATCCAGCCGCCGCAGGTGCGCCAGCTTGTACTGCTCCACCTCCGCCGCCATCGGAGGCCGCGGTCCCACCAGGCTCATGTTCCCCGCCAGCACATTGAAGAACTGCGGCAACTCATCCAGCGAATACTTGCGCAGCCGCCGCCCCAGCTTCGTAATCCTCGGATCGTTACCGATCTTGAACAAAATTCCGTCGCGTTCATTGCGATACAGCAGGTCCTGCCGCTGCGCGTCGGCGTCCTGCACCATCGTCCGAAACTTGTAGCAGGTAAACATCCGCCCCTTGCGCCCAATGCGTTTCGCCCCATACAGCATCGGCCCTTTGGAGGTCATCTTTACCGCTACCCCGATTACCGCCATCACCGGCAGCAGCACGACGATCGCCAGGCTGGACAGCACCACGTCCATCACGCGCTTGATCAAAAACGCGCCCAGCGGAAACTCCCGCCGATGCAGAGGGATCGTCGGAAACTGGCCGATATACTCCACCGGAGCATTCCACGCCAGGCCCTCATACAGGTCCGGCACCACACGCACATCGACCCCCGCCGTCCGTGCCTCTTCGACCAGCGCCATAATCGCATTCTTGTCCGTCGGCGTCGAAAAGAAAATCTCATCCACAAACATCGACCGCGCCACATCCAGGCAGTTGGCCAGATCGCCCACGACGTCGATGTTGCCGGACTCAGTATCCTCGGCGTTGAGCGCGATAAATCCCTTGAACCGGAAGCCCATGTGCCGCAACGCCTCAAGGTGGTTTCGCAGCGCATGGGCCACGCGCCCCACGCCGACGATCAGCACATTGCGCGTCTCCAGCCCTTCGAGATAGCGGCGCTGCATCAGCCGGCGCCAGGCGAACCGCCTCGCCATCGTCATCGCCATGGCCAGCAGCACCGTCACGCCCACCACGACGCGCGAAACCGCATACCCGCGCAACAGATAGAGCGTCCCGCACAGCAGCAGGCCGGCGGTAAGATGCGCCTGCACGGTCAGCCTCTGCTCGTTCAGGCCGCTGCGGTTCTGCGCCGGCCCATACAGGCCGACCATCCGGGAGCACATCACCAGGAACACGCCGAACGCCGCCACGTACGCCAGCGAAACGGCCGGCTCCGAATGCGTCAGCCGCAGCAGAAACGCATTGTGGGGGACCGGAACACCGTCCCCCCGGATGCGCAGCGCGATCAGGCCGGCGACCAGCGCGGTCAGCAAATCGAGCACAACCCAAACAACGACGTTGGACGGCGATGGCCCCTTATAGCGCGCGACCAGGCCGCTGCCGGACGCCGACGGCCGTCTCGCTACAGCTATTCGCGGCAAAAAATCCGGAGTACCCATGTTCCCCAATCCATGTCGGCAAATCGATCCGCTACCCAGATCCAGCTTTCCCTGTGAAGGTAGCATTTCCGCAACAGAATTCAATGTATCGCTTCAACACACTATGAACGAATAAGTCGCACCAACAGATTGCACCACACCTCCTCATGCAGGCAACACAAGCTCGTCCAACGATAGAAACTCGCGCAGGACGGGGTCGTCGCTCTTTCTCATCTCCTCCATCGTCCCAAAGAAACGCGCATGTCCTTCATGCAGGAAAACTACCCGGTCCGCCAGCTTCTCCGCGAACCGCATATCGTGCGTAACGATGATGCTGGTAAGGTGCAGCTGCGATTTGAGCCGCTGGATCAGGTCGCCCAGCAGATGGCCCATCAGCGGGTCCACCATCGTCGTCGGCTCGTCGTACAGGATCGCCCCGGGCTGCGCCGCCAGCGCCCGCGCAATCGCCACCGACCGCTTCATCCCCGTCGACAGGTCCGACGGCAGCAAATTCTCCATCCCCGCCACGCCCACCATTTCCAGCAGCCCCTTCACCACCTGCAGTATCTGGTCTTCCTCCATCGCCCCGCGCTCCCGCAGCGAAAACGCCACATTCTCGCCCACCGAAATCGAATCGAACAGCGCCCCATTCTGGAACACCATCGTCACCTTGCGGCGCACTTCCTGCATCTCCGCTTCGGTGAACCCGGCAATGTTCTGCCCCGCCACAAGGATCGTCCCGCTATCCGGCTTCAGAAAACCCATCAGCATCTGTAGCGAAACCGATTTGCCCACGCCGCTGCGTCCCAGAATGCACAGCGTCTCGCCGGGATCGACCCAGAAACTCACATCCTGCAACACCGCAAACTCACCAAACGATTTGCACACATGCTCGAACGCGATATACGGCCCGGGCTTGTCCTTGGCCTCGGGAATCGCTTCCGCGCCCGCCTCATTCGCGACCGCGGCCTCGGCCATAAACTCGTCCACCGCCGGCGGAGGCTCCTTCGCCAGCTCATCGTCCATCAACCCCGAAAGCGACAGATCCATCCACTCATCGGACCGATGCTCCGCATCCGTGCGTCCTGCCGCGTCGTCGCTTTTCGGATTTGGATTCAGCTTGTCCGCCATGACTCGCTCCTGCTCCCCATTCTCCCACGCGGCAGCAGCCGCTCAACCTAATCCGCGGCGCGCTCGGCCTCGGCAAACTCTTCGGGAGTATTCAAATTCAAGAACCACCGCCTTACATCCTCCGCCGTAGCACCCGGCGGAGCATAAGCCGCCGCATCTTTCACTGCGAGCGTCCCCGCGCCCAGATCGAAATCCAACCCATCCAGCAGAAATTTCACCCTCCGCTCGCCGCGGTTCAGCGAGCGAGTCACCGAATCCAGGCACAACCGGTGCAACATGCAGATCGACGGTTGAGCCAGCCCGTTCGCCGTCAGATAACTCGCCCGCAGCCGGCCATTTCCCTCTTCCAGCACATCCGCAGCCCACCTCCGCAACAGCCCGACCGGCAGCAGCGGCACGTCGACAGGCACAAACAAACACCACTGGTTGCGCGCATGGCGCAGTCCTGCTTCGATGCCCGCTCCCGGCCCCACAAAAAATCGGGTCTCGGTCACAATCGGCGCGACGTGCGCCAGTTCCTCCCGGTTCCCCGCAATCGCCACCTCGGCGCAAACGCCCGTCAGCTTCTCGACCACCAGTTCCACGAGGGGCCGCCCTCCAAACATCAGCCCCGCCTTGTCCGCGCCCATGCGCGAGCTCCTGCCGCCTGCCAGCACATAGCCCGAAACCGGCAGAACGCCTGTCCCATCCTCCACCGCTACTCCCCCGCCCCGACCAGATCGAAGAACCGCAAAATCGACTCGATCCCGCGATGAAAATTCGCCAGGTGGAACTTCTCATTCGGCGCATGAAGGTTGTCGTCGGGCAGCCCGAAACCCATCATCACCGTAGGAATCCCCAGCTCCCGCACAAAATCGCCCACAATCGGAATCGACCCGCCGCCGCGCACAAACACCGTCTCCTTGCCGAACACTTCCTTCATCGCCGCACTCGCGGCGCGCACATACGCATTGTCGGTGCTCACCACGATCGGCTCGCCCTGGTGGATCAACCGCACCTCCAGCGTAATCCCCGCCGGACAGATGCTCTCCACAAATGCCTTGTATTGCGCGAACGCTTTCTCCGGCTTCATATTCGGCACCAGCCGGAACGAAATCTTCGCCGTCGCCTTGGCCGGAATCACCGTCTTCGCGCCCGCGCCAGTAAAGCCTCCCGGCATTCCATGCACATCCATCGTCGGCCGCGACCACGTCCGTTCCAGCACCGAGAACATCATCTCGCCCGTCAGCTCGGTCGAGCCCACCTCCGTCTTCCGATAGTGCTCTTCGTCGAAAGGCAGCGACCGCCAGGCCTCCAACTCCGCCTTGCTCGGTTCCTCGATGTCGTCATAGAAGCCGGGAATCGCAATCCGCCCATCCGTGCGTTTCATCTGCGCAATCACCTGCGCCAGCGCGACAAACGGGTTCGGCGCCGCGCCCCCATACATACCTGAATGCAAGTCGACCATCGCCCCGCGCGCTTCCAGTTCCGTATAGATCATTCCGCGCAGCCCGACACACAACGTCGGAAGCTCCGGCGCAAACATCTCCGTGTCGCTCACCAGCGCCGCATCGGCCTTCAACTGGTCGCCCTGCTCGCGCACAAACGCCGCAATCCCTTCCCCTCCAACCTCTTCCTCACCCTCCACAATCACGCGGATATTCACCGGCAACTGCCCACCATTCGCCAGCGCCGACTCCAGCGCCTTCACATGCATCCACATCTGTCCTTTATCGTCGACCGCCCCGCGCGCATAGATATTCCCATCGCGCACCTCCGGCTCAAACGGCGGAGACTTCCACTCATCCAGCGGATCGGGCGGCTGCACATCATAGTGACCGTAACAAAGCACCGTCGGCTTTCCTTCCGCATGAAACCAGTCCGCATACACCAGCGGATGCCCCTGATGTTCCGCAGTCGTGGTCTCAATAATCCGTACATTCTCCATGCCGGCTTTGCGCAGCCCATCGGCGACAAACTCCGCCGCCCGCCGCACATCGCCCGCCCGCTCCGGCGACGTAGAAATCGAAGGAATCCTCAATAACTCCTTCAACTCCTCAACAAATCGCTCGCCATTCGCCTTCGCAAACCCAACCGCCGCATCCAAAGCCATCACCATCTCCAGTTCTCGAACTCTACGCTCTACTCTCTGCCTTTAGGCTGTCCGCCCGGATTCCATGCCGGCACAAAGTCGCTGTCAGCCAGCCACCGTATCGGCTCGACCAGGCTCTGAATCGCCGCTGTCATAAACCGCAGATCCAGATGCGCCATATCGTCATTCGGACGGTGATACGTCGGCACCGTCCCCCAACCCGCCGCCGTATGTGCGACGACGCCCTGCAACGCCAACGCATAGTTATCGGAGCGCTCGAAAAAATGCTGTTCCGGATAAGGGTCCGGCCCCAGCAGCGCCCCATGCGCCTTCAACGTCGGCCCCAGGTTCGACCGGTCCCACCCCGTCAGCAGCAAAACGCCCCTGGGCATCTTCGGGTCCTGCGCGCCGATCATCTCGAACTCCAGGTTCGCCACCAGGCTCTTCAGCGGCACCGGAGGATGTTTGCCAAAGTACGTCGAGCCAAGCTCGCCAATCTCTTCGCTGCCATAGCAGACGAACAGCACATTGCGCTTCAGCCGCAGCCCAGCAGCCAGCGCATGTGCCAGTTCCAGCACCGCCGTCGTCCCCGCCGCATCGTCGTTCGCGCCGTTGAAAATGGCGTCTCCATCGACCGGCTTCCCAATCCCCAGATGGTCCAGGTGCGCCGTCAGCAAAATCGTCCCACTCGCCGGGTCCGTGCCCTCCAGATACCCAATCGCATTGAACGTCTCGCGGGGCTTGGCACCCGCGACCTCATGCACCGTCAGCGTCACAGCCGCACCATCCGCCTGCGCTTTCAACCGCTCCATCGCCGCGTGGTTCACCGTCACAATCGTGACGCCGCGCGGCCCCGCATCGCTGTCCTTCAGTCGAAGCGGCACGCGCGTCTTGCCGTCCAGCATCGCGAACATCTGCCTGGTGGAATCATCCGCCTCCACCACGATCGCCGCCGCCCCGCTGCGCCGCAGCCGCTGCGCAGCCTGCATCGCGGACGTTCCAGCCGGAAGGTCCGTCAGCAAGATCACGCTGCCCGGAGCCAGTTTCGCCCCCGCCGCATCCTTTGCCGTCACCTTCGCCAGCGGCCCGGCCACACTGCCGCCCGAGCTCATCGGCACATCGAAATCCGCGCCCTCTTTCAACGAGGTGCCATTCACCGTCAGAACAGCCGCGCCATCCAGCGCCGGCGACACCACCTCCGCGCTCTGGATGTAGCCACTCATCCCCGGCGCCGGCTTCAGCCCATACGCCATAAACTCCGACGCCACATACGTCGCCGCAATCTCCTCATCCCGAGTCGCGCTCCCCCGGCCCGCCATCACGTCGCTGGCGAGAAACTCCTCATGCGCCCTCACCCACTCCGGCTTCACTACCCAGGAACCCTGCTGCGCGACCGCCGCAACCGTCGCCACCAGCACCCCAACCGCAACCCCTGCCCGCTTCCAACTCCACACGCCCATCATTCCCTTTCGCAGTGCACGCAATTCACACCGAACACGCCCATCCTAAACCGATACACCCTCCACACGCCCGCTACGTCTCTCACAACTCATCACTCACCACTCAAAACTGAACAAAACCCGCCCTCGCCACTCTCACCAGAGACAAAAAAGCCATGGCATCCGCAGCCATGGCTCTCATGCAATTCTCTTCTGAAGAAGTATTATCCCCGCAGCTTCCGCCTGACGATTCCTCCCAGCGACCCAAGCCCCAGCACCAGCAGCGACAGGCTCGACGGTTCCGGCACCGGGGCCGGAGCGACATCCGTGAACAGCTCGAAGGTAAGGCTCCCAGGCGTGCCCGTTTCGATAGTTCCAACGGGCGAACCTGCGGTCGGAGAAGTTAAAGCGGAGCCCACGAAATAATGGTCGCTGCTGCTGCCCACCGTCGGTCCGTCGTTGAAACCGACCCCAAAGTTATTCACCTCGGCCTGCGTCGTGGCTAAACCGGTGCTGACATTGCTGAACATTTCTCCAATCCACAGTTTCCGCGGAGCGATAAAAAGCGGCGTCGCCGGTCCGGAATTTGCGGGAACAAGTAAATCTCCGTCCACAGGGCCGTTGAACGGAGTGGAATACAGCAATGCCCCCGGCGCGCCATTATTGTCCGCGTACATCATGATAAAAACGGTGATGTCGGTTGTATCCGGGTTGTAATTGGCGATGCTGAATTGGAAACCGGTCACTTCACTCCCGGCAAAACCCGCGCCCAGAGTGACGTCGTCGGCAATGATCGGCGAGTAGTACGCGCCATCCGTTGAGAGAACGGCGTTGCCGATCCTCGACGCTGTGCTAGCGGCAAAATTGTTGTAAATGGGTATGTCCGCGGCCCGGGCGGTAAAGGTCCCGGCAGCCAGAATTGCGGCCGCCGCCAACGCCATCCTCAGACATCGAAGGACCGTCTTTTGCTGCTGAAAGAATTGCGCCCGCCTATCGCCAACTGCACCGTTTGCGTATCCAAAATGACCCGTGAGGCCCATGTTTACTCCCAAGATAAAGCGGATAAAAAATCTCCGCATCGTAACACGACAGGTCCTCATTCTGGTAACCGCCCTGAAGATTCAATAGTTTGCGCTCGCTGTATCGACGGTAACCTCATCGATTCGCCTTCCCGCCCAGGCGGGGTGCCGGGGCACCCCATTCATGACGGCGCCATCGTCATGAGTAGGCGGCTACAACCCTCCAGGTATACCCTTGCCGTATGCCGAGCCTCCGTGTCCTCGCCGCATTCGCCTTCTTCCTTGCACCCCTCGCTCACGCCCAGAAGCCCTCCACTCCCGACGCGCCACCCCAGACCAATACCCCCACCGACGCGGCACTCAACCCGACGCTGCCCACCGTCTTCATCGTCGGCGACTCCACCGCCCGCAACGAAGCCGACCTCGGCTGGGGCGACCACTTCGCCCCACTCTTCGACACCGCCCGCATCAACGTCGCCAACCGCGCCATCGCCGGCCGCAGTTCCCGCAGCTACATCAACGAGGGCCACTGGGACCACGTCCTCTCCGAGATGAAACCCGGCGACTTCGTCCTCATCCAGATGGGACACAACGACGGCGCCGAAATCGGCGGCCCCAAACGCCGCGGAACCCTCAAGGGAATCGGCGAAGAAACCCAGGACGTCCCCCAAACTAGCGGCCCGCTCGCCGGTAAGGTCGAAACCGTCCACACCTACGGCTGGTACATCCGCAAATACATCGCCGACACCCGCGCCAAAGGGACAACCCCGATCCTGCTCACCTGCACCATCCGCAACATCTGGAAGGACGGCCAGATCGAGCGCGACATGGGCTACCGCGACTTCGAGTACCAGATCGCCGCCGACCAGCACGTCCCCATCGCCGACATGGCCACCGTTGCCGCCGACCGCCTTCAGGCGCTCGGCCCCGAAAAGACCGCAGCCCTCTTCCCCATCGACCACACCCACTCTAGCGCCGAAGGCGCAGCCCTCAACGCCCGCGACGTCGCCACCGCCCTGCGCAACATCCACTCGCCGCTCGCGGCCTACCTCAAGCCCTAGCAGCCACAAATCCGGGGTGACCCATCTTCGGCGCGCTCTTCGCGCCTAAGGTGGGACGGCACAAAGCATGACCTCCCACATCCGCAGTGGTACCCTTTCCGCCATGCGCCTCGCCGCCACTCTCCTCGCTCTAACACTCGTCGTCCCGCTCCACGCCCAGCACAATCTCCCGCGCGCTCCCAACGACGGCGCCGGCAATACCGGCATCCAGGACCGCGCCTACACCATCGGCGTCCTCCGCCGCATCGCCGACCCCGTCCTCACCGCCCTCGCCGACGACCGCCTCCACGCCCTCATGCCGGTCGAAGGCGGAGCCGACCGCCACGAATTCACGCATCTCGAAGCCCTCGGCCGCCTCCTCGCGGGCATGGCCCCGTGGCTCGAACTCGGCCCCGACGCTACGCCCGAAGGCAAGCTCCGCGCCCACTACATCGCTCTCGCCCGCCGCTCCGTCCACCACGCCGTCGACCCCAAGGCCGCCGACTACATGAACTTCACCCACGGCTCGCAGCGCCTCGTCGACGCCGCCTTCCTCGCCCAGGCCTTGCTGCGCGCGCCACACCAGCTATGGGACGGCCTCGACGCAACAGACCAGGCCAACCTCGTCGCCGCCCTCAAAGCCACCCGCACCGTCACCCCCGGCGACAACAACTGGGTCCTCTTCTCCGCCACCATCGAAGCCGCGCTGTGGCAGTTCACAGGCGAATGCAACCAGGCGGTCATCGAATCCGCGGTCGCCAAGCACATGGCCTGGTACAAAGGCGACGGCATCTACGGCGACGGCCCCACGTTTCACTGGGACTACTACAACGCCTTCGTCATCCAGCCCATGCTGCTCGACATCATGGCCGTCGCCGAGCGCCAGCACTCCCCGCTCGCCGCCAACGCCCCGGTCATCCTCGAACGCGCCCGCCGCTACGCCCAGATCGAAGAAGAACTCATCTCCCCCGAGGCGACGTTCCCGGTCATCGGCCGCTCCAGCACCTACCGTTTCGGGGCTCTACAGGTTCTCTCGCAAATCGCGCTCCTGCACCAACTCCCCGCCGCGGTCTCGCCCGCCGCAACCCGTTCGGCCCTCACCGCGGTCATCCGCCGCATGATCTCCGCCCCCGGCACGTTCGACGCCAACGGCTGGCTCCAGATCGGCACCGTCGGCCACCAACCCGCTCGCGGCGAGGCCTATATTTCAACCGGCAGCCTCTACCTCTGTGCCGTAGGCCTGCTGCATCTAGGCC
>DASRLB010000516.1:0-3181 GCA_035648695.1 Acidobacteriaceae bacterium
TGTCGCATTCTCGATGATCGCGTCATATCTGCTTTCGAGCAGCCTCGTGCCGGTGTTCTCCACTTGGCTCATGCGGGAATCTCATCGCGGCGAAGAGCATGAGGGATTCTTTGGACACCTTCGGTCTTTTTACGAACGCTACCTGCGCCTCGTGCTGCGGTTTCGGTGGCCTATGGTGCTGGGTTATTTAGCGGTGGCGTTCGGGCTCCTTTATGTACTGCTGCCACGCATGGGGACCGAGTTGTTTCCGGATGCTAATGCTCCGCTGTTGCGCGTGCGGCTGCGAGCACCGGCCGGGACCCGAATCGAGGAGACCGAACGCATTGTCCTTCGCGCCCTCAACGTCATCCAAAAGGACGTGGGTCAGGACAACGTACAAGTGACCAGCGATTTCATGGGCGTCGTGCCATCCAGTTATCCGGTCGACTTGATACATCTGTTCACCAGCGGACCGGAGGAGGCGATCATACAGGTTGCCGTGAAACCCGACACTCCACGAGGTGAGGCCCTGCGAGAGCACATCAGAGAGGACCTGCGGCGGGAGTTGCCCGACAGCCGGGTTTCTTTTGAAGCAGCCGACATCGTTTCCCAGGTGATGAGCTTTGGATCGCCCACTCCCATCGAGGTGGCGGTTCAAGGGGCAAGTCTCGCGAACGACTATGCTTACGGTCAGAAAATTCAATCGCAACTGGCGAAACTGAGCTTCCTGCGGGATTTGCAGTTCGCTCAAGAGTACAACTATCCCACGCTTGACATTAATATTAGTCGCGAACGGGCGGGCCAATTTGGGCTGACGATGTCGGACGTGGTCAGGTCGGTTGTGCCCGCCACGTCCTCTTCGCGATTCACTGAGCCGAATTACTGGCGCGATCCGAATTCGGGCAACGCGTTCCAGATTCAGGTGGAACTGCCGCAGAACCGCATGCAAAGCGTTGAAGAGGTCGGGGAACTCCCGATCATGCTAAACGGTCAGCGGGACACAGAACTGACTAATATTGCGCAGATGAAGCTGGGGACCATGCCTGGGCTGATTGAGCGCTTCAACGGTCAGCATATCGTCAGCCTGACAGCGAATATTCACGGGATAACGCTTGGGGAAGCAGCGCAAAAGCTGAATCAGGCACTGGCTAACGTCGGGGCGCCGCCTCGGGGAGTAAAAGTCGTCATGAAAGGCGAGATTACACCACTGGACCAGACCATCTCCGGCTTGCGAACTGGTCTGCTGCTTGCCGTCGTGGTGATCTTTCTCCTGCTCTGTGCGAATTTCCAGTCGATGCGGCTGGCACTCGCCATCGTCCTTACCGTTCCCGCGGTGCTTTGCGGAGTTTTGCTTATGTTGTTGGCGACCCACACGACACTCAATATTCAGTCCTTTATGGGAGCGATCATGTCGATCGGTATTGCCGTTGCAAACTCGATTCTGTTGATCACTTTCGCCGAGCGGTTCCGGCACGAGAACAGTCCTGTTATGGATGCAGCGCGCGAGGGCGCCTCCAGCCGGCTCCGGGCGATCCTGATGACGGCCTCGGCGATGATTTTCGGCATGCTGCCGATGGCGATCGGATTCGGCGAGGGCGGGTCGCAATCGGCGCCGCTGGGGCGTGCCGTCATCGGCGGTCTCCTGGTATCCACATTTGCTACTTTGACCATCCTTCCCTCGATCTATGCCATCCTCCAGCGGAAGGCGTCTGTGACGTCTCCGTCGCTCAATCCGATGGACCCCACGAGTCGCTACTATGAAGCACACTAGAACTTTCCTTTTTCCGATTTGTATTCTCGGACTGCTCGCGCAACCTGGCTTTGTGCAAATGGGCTGGGCGCAATCCAGCGACTTGGCTCCGGTCGTGTCCAAAACTGTGTCGCGAACCGTCGAGTTACCCGGCGAGTTTCTGCCGTTCCTAAGTGTCTCGCTTCATGCCAAGGTCCCAAGCTACGTGGATCGCGTTTTGGTGGACCGGGGCAGTATCGTCAAGCAAGGTGATTTGCTCGTCGAGATGAGCGCTCCAGAGATGACGGCGCAGATTGCCGAAGCTCAGTCGAAAGTGCAAGCCGCCGAGGCGGACCGCCTGCAAGCCGAAGCTCAGCTTGCGGCGGCGCAGAGCACGTACGATCGCACGAAAATGGCGGCTGAAACACCCGGCGCTATCGCGGGTAACGAGCTGATTCAGGCGGAAAAACAGGTGGACGCCGCCAAGGCCCTCCTGAATTCCCGTCTGCAAGCAAGCCGGGCGACGGAGTCGGCGGTTCGAGCGCTCCAGGACTTGCAGGGTTATCTGAAAATCACCGCGCCTTTCGACGGAGTGGTGACTGAACGCATGGTCCATCCGGGCGCGCTGGTCGGCCCTGGAAACGACATTGCCCTTCTGCTGATCCAACAGGTGTCGCATCTTCGGCTCGTAGTCCCGGTGCCAGAGGAGGATGTCAGCGGAATCATGAACGGCGCGAACGTTCCCTTCCAGGTCCCCGCCTGGCCGGAACGAACCTACTCAGGGACGATCGAGCGCGTTTCTCATGCGCTCGATCAGAAGACGCGCACCATGGCCATCGAGCTGGACGTGATGAATCGCGATGGATCGTTAGCTCCCGGCATGTACCCGACGGTGAAATGGCCGGTCCGCCGCTCGCGGCCTTCGCTCTTCGTGCCAAAGACGAGCGTGGTCACTACAACCGAGCGGACCTTCGTAGTTCGGAATAAGGATGGACGTGCAGAGTGGGTAGATGTCCGCAAAGGGGCTGCCGATGGTGACCTCATTGAGGTACTGGGTAACTTGAAAGCCGGCGACATGATCGTCCGTCGGGCGAACGATGAAATAAGAGACGGCACGCCAATACAAACGGCGGCTAAGTCGAAGTAGACCACACGATATAGGCTGCTGTTGTCCAATATGACTGCATTATTCGGAGAGCTTCAGCGGGTTAACCGAAGGCACAGGACCGCCACGGGAAGACTGATCGGGGCGCTCGCCACGCTGGCGTTTGGGGCGATTACTGCGCTGGCTGGCCCTCCGTTTCAAACCGATGATCCGGAACCAATAGACTCCAGAAATTACGAGTTCTATACGTTCGCGGCTTCGGACGGCACCCGGGTGGAAACCGACACGGTTGGGCCCGGCTTCGAGTTCAATTGGGGAGCGCTTCCCAACGTTCACCTCCACATGATCGTTCCCGCCGCGGCGATTTT
>DASRLB010000517.1:0-18348 GCA_035648695.1 Acidobacteriaceae bacterium
TTTAAGACCTGCACGGAGATCGTGCCGTCTGCGTGATGTTCTTTTATTCTGGCACCCCGTTCCATCGAGATCAACACCATCCTGAAGTCTGACTTTTTAAAGAGGGTTTTAGCATAGTGACCCGATTCCCATGGCTTCTTCTGCTCTGAATCAGATATTTCTTTCGCCAGGTCAAACTGTGCAAGATTCTCTAGCATGGTTCCATCTTCGGCAAAACCTTCCGTCGGCATATTTTCCAAGCTTTCTCTTTCATTCGTTATGGCATTGACACAGAGGAAGGTGAGTTCCATCCCGCTCCAGCTTCGTGCGTACGAGGGGCGCACCAGCGGGTTCATCCCTGTAAATGCTGTTTTTAATCACGCTTTTCCAACTCGTTCCGCCTCATCAGATGTTCGGCAGAAGATCGAAGTATTCATCGTCTTCGTTCGCTCCTCCCTCGCCCTTGCCAAGTTCTTTTTCGGATTCGATGAACTCGATCCGCTCAATCCACTTGACCATCTTGTAACCGAGTTGGTTCTCAACGCGTAGTCGAAGCGGAGCACCATGTTCACTGGGCAACGCGTTGCCGTTCATCCTGTAGGCCAGTATGCACTCTGGTTTCAGTACGTTCTCCAGGCCTTGTGTATCGTAGTACGGCTCCCCGTACTGGTCCTCTCCAAAAGAAAAGAAGGCGACAGTCCGGGCCGACGGTTTCGGCTGGACGAGCTGGATGATCCTCTTCATGGACACGCCGTTCCATTGCGCGATCCCGGACCACCCTTGGATGCAATGATGCATGGTAATGTGTTCTTCCTCTTCGAGCGCTTGAATTTGCGACAATGATAGCTCCACTGGGTTCTCTACGAGTCCGCCAATCTTCAGCTTGTAGTCGCGGAAGCTGTCATGCTCCAGAAGTTTCCAGTCTTCGCGATCAGGCGGCTTGCCATTCGACCAGAAGTAAGGTGAGATTTGTTCCTTCGTATAGTGGCTCCTGGGATGGAGTCGATTGATGAGGGCGAGCCGCAGAGGCAGCGACACCGCTTTCTGCGCGTGTTGCAGCAGGCGCGGCGCCTTCCAGGAGATGTAGTGGGCCGCAATCCACGAGCCAATCACCGCGGCGAGGCCCACAAAGCCGAGGATCATTCCCAGAGGGCGATGGTTGTCCGTTCCCAGGACGATGTGGTTCATGTTTCTCTGAAACCCGGTCAGGACCACCAGCGTGACATGCACGAGGATGAATCCAACCCAGGCAAGCATCATCAAGAAGTGGATGGAGCGCCCGCCCTGCCTTCCGCCGAAGATGCGGGGAAACAATGGAAAATGGTTGACCATTGCCGGTGACATGGACGCGCCCGCAAGGATCGTTATCGGCGCGAAGACATACACGACCAGGAAGTAAGAGATTTGCTGAAGAGCGTTATACGCATAAAATCCGTTTGGTTCAGGCGGAAAATGGAAGGTCGCATAGTGGACGAAGGTCGCCCAGGCCTGCGGCAGAATGGACCAGGAGTTCGGCACCAGCCTCTCCCACTGGCCTGACACAAACAGCAGCGGAATAAAAATCAGGCCCGTGACGATGAACCCGTACACGTCGATGAAATGCCATGAGCGCGCGATGCCCACGCTATGACGATAGCCGGGTGTCGCAATCAACGGAGAGATGTAGCGGTCGTCGTCGCTCGCTCTCCAGACACGATCTTTGGGAACCTTCAACGGAGTAAAGCGAATCCATTCTGTGCCCGGGGTGCAGCCGTTATTGAAATAAAGCCGCGGATGATCCACCAGGATCGACAGTCCGCTGCGGATCAGCATCATCAGAAACACAAAGTTGAAGAAATGCGCCCAGCGCAGCCACCAGGGAAAGCCATGCACTCCGGTAAAGGTCGCTGCGTTGAATTGTTGTACCGGAGCAAGATACGGCAACCCGTAAATCGCCGCCTGAACCCACGCCAATGCCAGCGGAACCAGCGCAAGACAAATGGCGATCACAAGGAAGGAAGGTTTGATCCATATCCGAAACCGTCGGTCCGGAGGGTAATGAACGGCTTTATGCGCGGCATCAAATGCGATCATACGTCCCTCGTTCGATTGGAATGCCCATACCTGGCTCGCAAGATACCGGCGCTGGTCAGTTGCGTTATGTGCAACGCAGTTAGAACGTGTGAGATTCAAGCGATATCAGTACCCTGCAAATTCCTCCGTGCGGATATCATCCTCATCGATGCCAGCGGCCTGAAGCATGAAATGCAGGCCTTTGACCATTCCGGGCGGCCCGGCGATGTAGTAAATCGGAGAGACAGCATCCTTGAGGTGTCTGTCGAGCATCTCCTTATTGATGACACCCCGCTCACCCTGCCACGGACGTTGTGACTTCTCCATACTGGTCATGGTCCCAATGAACTTATAATTTGCATTGCGCTTTTCCAGTGATTGCAACTCATCCAGAAACGCAGCATCTTCCGGCCGGCGGTTGGAAAAGAAGAGAAAAATGTGGTGGGGCAATTTCCTGTTGGCGGCGTCCAGCAGAATGCTGCGAAACGGCGTGACTCCAATGCCACCCGCCAGAAACACCGCTGCTCGCTTTGCATTATTGTGTAGCCGCAAATCGCCAAACGGGCCTTCGATCTTCACCTCGGTCTCCAACGGCATGGTCTTCAGGACGCGCTTGAACGCTGTATCGCGAAGCCGGGTCGTCACCGTGATCGTGTCTTCGTATGGCGCGCCCGAGACGGAGAAACACCGGGTGTTGCCCTCCGCGTCCGTTTCAGAGGGGTTCAATAGATCAATATTAATGAACTGGCCGGGGGTGAAAGCAAAGCTGGCCGGCTTCTCGAAATGGAAGGCCATCGTGCGTTCGGCCACCAGGTCGCGGCTCTTCAGCTTTGTCGGAAATATCGGCGATTCAACTGTGTCGGCACTCATAACTTCTGTCCTCCTCGGCTACGCCTTCGGATTTGCTCTTCCTCACTAAAGGCTTACGACATCGCCGAGTTCAAAGCAACGGCCACGCTTGCCATCTCGCCGATGAAGGAAAAACAGCTAAGAGC
This sequence comes from Acidobacteriaceae bacterium, assembly GCA_035648695.1. Taxonomy (GTDB): domain Bacteria; phylum Acidobacteriota; class Terriglobia; order Terriglobales; family Acidobacteriaceae; genus Granulicella. The sequence goes on from DASRLB010000517.1 coordinate 3,027, forward strand.
CTGGAGACAGAAACCGCTCGCCGTGAGCGCAGGGCAACTCATGCGCGATTGAGTGCCTTGCCTGAATGGTGCACGATGGCTGGTTCGCCCGGGTGGTGGTCAGTCTCGCGCACGCTATACATCGTGTTATCTGCGTTGGTGCCCATTTTGGACACACCAGCGACCGCGCCATGGCCGATGGCACTCCGGTAATGCCACGACACTTTGGTGCCAACGGGGATTGTCTCGAACGCCTCTTTTTTAGTAGCCATATCATCTCTCCCTGGAGGTTGATGTATTTTCATTCTCAGCCAACCACCACCGCATGCGCGGCTCGATCGCCAAGCGTCTACCATTTCGATACGAATTCAAAGGTCACAAGCGACCTCCGATCGGCTTGTGGCCTGGAATTGCCGACTTGTGACCAATTGTGCTTATTGTCCCATTCCTCATTCGTGCGATTCTGGTCAAAAGCGCACATCCCATGAACGCGATCATCCTGCGCATCGCGCTGATCGCGGAAGCCGGAACCAAGAACAAACTTGAGCAATGTGGCTTCGTCATCAGTTGCAGCCTGGAACATCGTCACCAACTCCTCCGGCTCGTACACCGGGCGGATGGTATCGACGTAGTTCGGCCAATCGCCCTTTTCCACCAGGCCCGAGCGTCCATGCTTCTTGAACAGTTGCAGCACCGTCACTACCTTGTCGTAGACGGTACGCGCACCCAACTCCTGCTCGTACCAGTAAGTTATGAAATCGAGCACGTCGTCTCGGGTCGCGTCCTCGACGTACTTCTTTTTGTAAGCGGCACGAAGCAGGGTGTCGAGCGTGTAGCGGTAGGTCAGATGAGTGCGAGGCTTGCGCTGGATCTTCACGTACCGGAGATAGGCGTCGATGGCCTCGTCTCTGGCGACGGCGGTGCGATAGCGGCGACCGCTCCGGCCGCCGACGCGCCACTCGATGTAGTAGGCGCCTTCGGGATGGACTTCGAGCTGGCCGTTAATGCGGACCGGTCCTTGAGCCGTCCGTTGGCTTCAGGCACGACGGAGGCAAAGCGCCAACCGCTGGGGGTCTTGATCTTCTTGATGAGGTTGACGCGGTCCGCGTAATCGCGTGCGTTGAGAAGAGCGCCGAGGGGCTTGAGAATGGGCATCGAAAGAGCCCTCCTCTGAGGCCAACTCTATCAAAGCGTGGACACCAAGGAGTTATCTTACTGATTCCAAAGGTAGCCGGTTAGAAGGCAGCGCTCTAACCAACTGAGCTACGTCCCCCGATTGTTCTTCGACAACTTGGATACATGGTACATAGAATCAAACGTTTCGCAGCTCTCGCTATTTTCGCTTTTTTCTACCATTTCGCCGCTGTGGATTCAATTTTTGGGTCTCGGTCTACCCCAAAACCATCGCCGCAACGACAAGATCAAGTCTACCAGAAGACACCGTTTTGATGTCCACCTCTCGCCGCTCTGTGCGAAATGAGCCAGCCGCAACTTTGAAGACTACGCCGCTTGCATCTTCGCGGATCACTTGGGTCGGGTTCCCGAAGGCTTCAGACCAGTTACTGGGTCCTTGAGCGTATTGCGATCGACGAGAAAAAAGTTGTCCGCGCCGATTCTTCCGTTGCCATTTCCCAGGACGATGAAGCGCACACGAGCCGCGGGTGCATGGGTGTCGAGCGATGTCGAGACTTCAACCTTTCGCGACTCGGCCTCTCCAGGCCGCAAATGCGCCAGATGCAGAGAGACAACTTTTCCCGTTCTATTCAGGAGCTTACCGTTCCTGTCATAACTGAGGGCTACGAGGCTGACTCGTCCGCTCATCTTGCTACCGTCGTCCGACAGGCCAACCGTGGCCGCCGGAAATGCAAGACGGAAGCTATCGGGTGTGGCCGCATCCCGGGTAATCGTCAACGGGATGCCGTCAAAGACCATGAGCCCCTGGCTGGCCGCGGCTAGATTGAACCGGTCTTCGGCAGATAACTTGCCGGCTTCCTCATTCGCGACTGGCGTGTCAGGCGTTGTCGGGTAGTATCCTTGCCTGGTGGTCGCTAGAAGGACTCCGCCCTTCACCACAACCCTGATCGTACGGAAAGCCTTGGGGTTATCGTTCGTGATGGGCGCCGCGGGCCGGTACGCGAGGCTGTAGAAGATCTCCCCATCTCTAACCGTTGTGTCGATCACCCTATCGACGTCATTGCGTCCGTGGAGCGATTGCCCACCGGTGGCCGTAGCCATTTGCATGAAACCGACCTGCGTCCCGAAAGGGTCTTCCATGACTACGTCACCGGCTGCATCGAGCGTCTGCTCCGGTGCGGAAACTCCTGCCGGATCGATCGTGTACAGCGTCACGCGCGCATCGCGCAGTAGGTTCGTGCATCGCGCAATTGCGGCATCCAACGCTTCATCTTTATCCGCCACTACCCCATCGCGCTGCATGCTTGGAAAGCCTCGACCGATCCAGATCAGGCTTTTGTGACCGGCGTGCCCCTCGGTGGCTTTGGCTATCTCGATCAAGGAGGTGAACTCCGCAATGATCTTCTCATCTGGATCGGATGGATCGGCGGCGCGAAAATCGTTTGCGGCGAGATGACGGTTCAATGCGCTGAGCACCTCCTTCCTGGAGGTGGTGTAGTCGAGCAGCACCTGCGAACCGCGATAGTTTCTTGCGATCAACATCAGCGGCTGATCGAGTATTTCACCTTGCTTTCCCAAGTACTTCTCGAGCGAGTAGCGGGCAAAATATTGGTCTTCAAATCTGGTGGTCAATTCATCGAGAACGACGATGCTCACCGGCGCATCCGGCTCCAACCGGTCGAGTTCCGCGGTGGAATGAATTTGAACCGGCGGGAGATTGGACGCCGGCGTGGGCTCTGTGGCCTCGAACGAGACGATCGGTTGCGCAACCTTATCTTCGTAGATGGTGAAATCGTCACGAGTGAGGCCGCGGACCGGCTGGCCATTCTTATCGTTGACGACGACGTCCAAAGTGACGAGCTGCGATTTGACGCTCAGGGTATATAGCGGCTGCGAGGCCTGCGCTCTCGCCGCCTGAGTCTGATCCGGAGTCGCAGTGGATGGGCGTGGCAGCGTGGTTTGCGAGTGGCTGGAAGGGACGCTGCATACAATCGAAATCAGCGCCAGCACGATCCGGAAGCGCGGTTTAACTTTGTCGGAAGCGGAAGCCTGCATGATGATTCTCACGTTTCGAAATGCCGCGATCAAACTCTTGAACCTGGATGGGTTGCCGGAGTTTTCCTCGACAAGGCTATGGAACGGATGGTTTCCATTCGGGACTGGGCGCCCCGACGGAGAAGCTCCGGCGGATAACAGCTTTCGATTTTTCGCGGCATTGCGGATCGCGCGATATCTCTGTTTCCGATGATACGGAAAAAGAATAATTCGACCATATACTTTCGTCGGTTGTGTGTAGATAGAGCCCATCTGTAGTATCGCTGGGCGATTAATATTTTACGCTGACAGGTATTTATGTGGCGGCATCTTCCGAGGAGGAACGCATGGGGCCGGACGTACCTCCGTCATTCGGAGTTTGTGTCACTACTGCAACCAACTGCCGCTTGAGGATGAACTACCGGACAATCGCCATCGCCATCGCGCTCTGCCTTGCGTTTTCGTCCGCACGTCTCCATTCCCAGACTCGTATTGTGCAGGTCGATGTTTCGCATCGAGCGGGGCCGCATACCCTGGTACCTCTGCGAGTCATCGGAGCAGGCCGCGCCAATGAAGGTCTGCGCGCGGACTGGCAACAGCAGCTTGCCACGGTGCAGCGCGAGATAGGGTTTCAGTACATCCGCATGCACGGCATTCTGCACGATGACATGGGCGTTTACAGCGAAGACGCCCATGGCAATCCACAATATAACTTTCAATATGTCGACACGCTGTACGATGCCCTGCTCGCGCTCCATATACGGCCATTTGTCGAACTCACTTTCATGCCCTCGAAGCTGGCGAGCGGACCGCAGACGATCTTCTGGTGGAGAGGCAACATCACGCCACCGAAAGATTCCGCAAAGTGGTCGGCGCTTATTCGTGCGTTTACATCGCACCTGAAGGCACGCTACGGCGAAGAGGAAATCCGCCAATGGTACTTCGAGGTCTGGAATGAGCCCGACCTGCACAACATATTTTTTACCGGCAATCTGGACGACTACCTCTCCCTGTACAAGATCACCGCCGAGGCCATAAAGACGGAGTGTCCGCTTTGCCGCGTCGGCGGACCTGCCTCCGCCATTCCCTGGAAGTTTGAAGAGGCCTTCGAGCAGTACGTCGCCACGCACAATGTTCCAGCAGACTTCGTAGCATCGCATGCTTACGGCGTGACCCAGGGCTTTCTGGATGCCGATGGCAAAGCGGGAACCATCCTGGACCCGTCGCCCGACTCGATCAGCGCACGCATGAAGCACTCTCGCGAACTCGTCCAGCACTCCGGGCGCCCTAACATGGAGTTGCACTTCACCGAATGGAGTTCCGCCTACACACCAACGGACTACCTGCACGATCAGTATCACCAGGCGAGCTTCATTCTGGATAAGATCAAGCGCGCCTCGCCATACGTGGACTCGATGTCCTATTGGACTTTCACGGACATCTTCGAGGAGCAGGGTCCGCCCTTTACGCCTTTTCACGGCGGCTTTGGCCTGATGAATCTCCAGGGCATTCGCAAGCCCGCATACTTCGCCTTCCGCTTCCTGCGGCAGTTGGGCACCGAGGACATCGCCTGCGACGATCCGCAGACATGGATCACCCGCTCCAAGGACGGTTCCGTGCAGGCGCTGGTGTGGGACTACACGCCGATCGTTCCCCCCGCACCCGAAACAGACCAGACCTTCTACAAGAGGGAGCAGCCCGCCACGCCCAAGGGAACCTTACGGATTCAGTTCGAGCATCTTCCCGCTGGCACCTACCGGCTCGCAATCTATGCTATCGGTTACGAGAAGAACGATGCGTACACCGCCTACCTGCACATGGGAGAGCCGCACCAGATCACCCGGGAACAGGTGGCGGCATTGAATGAGGCAAGCACGGGCCAGCCCGAGAGTACCGCGCAGATTGAGGTGCGCAATGGCAAATTCTCCCGCGATCTTCCCCTGCGCACCAACGATGTGTACCTCCTGGTCCTGAGCCCGTCCGAGCGGATGCACGCGTTGCACGAGAAGGCTTCGCGATAGGATGGCGATCACGACCGGAGCGGCCGCGAACTGGAACTGCATCCCAGCCATCGCTTTCCTAATACGAGGGTCCAACGGTCGGCGATGGCGGGCCGAAATAACTCGACTCGCGGCTAATGGTTTGCTACCTGCGGTGTGAATAGCACCGAGCCGAAGAAACGGCGCACAACCGACTAAAGTATAGCGGCTAGAGAGATGCGCAATCCTCCAGTCGATGGACAAGGCGCCTGAAGCAGATCTCCGGTAGGTAAAGCGAGGCGCAGAGATTCAAGTCCGTCTTGATGCGGCAGACCTCTCACATTGCAGCTTAGAATGTGCTGATGCGTATTCAACGAGGCTTGCTCGTCCTTGCCGCTGCAGGGATACTTGTTTCCATTGCGATAAAGGGTCAGTCGACGAAAGCTCAATCCGATTCGGTGCTTTGGTATCGTCAGCCTGCCGCAATTTGGGATAACGCTCTTCCAATCGGCAACGGTCGTTTGGGCGCGATGGTGTTTGGCGGCGCAAATGCCGGCACGAACAATGGGGACCTTCAGGATGCGGCAAAAAACGCCGCGCTCCTGGATGGCAGCCAGACGCTTGCGGCGGACGAACACATTCAACTTAACGAGTCTTCGATCTGGCAAGGAAGCCGGGCTGATCGGCTCAATCCGAAAGCGCACGCAGCTTTTCCGAAGATTCGCCGCCTCCTCCTGGATTCAAAGGGCACGGACGGGGCAAAGATTGCGGAAGCAGAAGAACTTGCCGAGGAGAGCATGATCGGTATCCCAAAGGGCATGCCGGGCTACAGCACACTGGGCGACCTGTACCTGCGAGCATCCCAGAAGGGACCGTTGACGGACTACCGCCGCCAACTCGACCTGCAGACCGGGGTGGTGCGTGTAACGTACACCATGGCAGGCGTGCATTATGCCCGGGAAATTTTTGCTTCGGTCCCTCAGCAAGTCATCGTCGTGCACCTCAGTTCGGACCGTAAGGGTTCTCTCAGCTTCCACGCGAGCATGGATCGGCCAGCGGACTTTTCTGTTCGCGCGCGCGAGGGGAATACGCTGGTGCTACGCGAAGGCCCCGCGCACAGTGGGCAGATACATTTCGCAGGCGAAGCCTCCATCCTTGCAACAGGCGGCGCCGTTCGTGCGGAAGGCTCTGAGATTGCGGTCTCCAACGCCGACGCCGTCACGGTCCTGATTGCCGCGGCAACCGATTTCAAAGGCGGCCCATTCAAGGGTGGCAATCCCGAAGAGCAATGTGAACGCGTTCTCCGCGCTGCGGCTGCACTGTCGGCGTCAAGCCTGCTTGCAACACAGGAGGCCGCCTACCAGCCCATCTATGGACGCATGTCTTTCCATCTTGGCGGTGTGGATACGAAGATCCGCTCGCTGCCGACGGATGAACGCGTCAAACGAGTCAGCGCCGGTGCCGACGACCTGTCCCTGCAGCAACTCTACTTTGAGTTCGCGCGCTATCTGTTGATCGCATCTTCCAGTCCCGACGGGCTTCCCGCCAATCTGCAAGGCATTTGGGCTTCCGGCATCAACAATCCCTGGGGATCGAAGTGGACCATCAATATCAACACCGAGATGAACTACTGGTTGGCGGAACCGGCCGGCCTTTCAGAGACTACGCTGCCCCTAATTAACCTCATCGATATGGTGCGGAATCCCTTGAGTGGAACCGGCACTCAAGTCGCCAAAACATACTACGGTGCACGCGGATTTGTAATCCATCACAATACCGATTTATGGGGCGACGCAGAGCCAATCGATGGCTACCAGTACGGCATATGGCCCTTAGGCGGCGCATGGCTTGCTCTACAGGCCTGGGAGCACTATGCCTTCACACAGGATGGCGATTTCCTTCAGCGGCGAGCGTGGCCCATCCTGCACGACGCTTCGCAGTTCTTCCTCGACTATCTCGTATCTGACGGCAACGGGCACCTTGTCACTGGACCATCGCTGTCGCCGGAGAACAAGTACGTTCTGGCCGACGGGACGGCACATTCGTTGACCATGGGTCCTACGATGGACATCGAAATCGTGCGGGAACTCTTTACCCGTACGCTCGACAGCGGACGTATTCTGGGCGAAGACGCTGCATTTCTGAAACAGGTGGAGGACGCCCGCAGCAAACTGCCGCCATTTTCCGTCGGCAAGCTCGGCCAACTGCAGGAATGGCAACAGGATTACAAAGAGAGTGCGCCGGGCCACCGTCACATCTCGCACCTTTGGGCATTGTTTCCCGGAACGCAGATTTCAATGACGGGCACCCCGGATCTTGCAAAAGCCGCACGCATATCGCTGGAGCGGCGACTTGCAAACGGTGGCGGACAAACGGGCTGGTCGCGCGCGTGGGTCGTCAACTACTGGGACCATCTGCACGACGGGAAGCAGGCGTACGACAGCATGCAGGTCCTGTTCCGGCAAAGCACGTTCCCAAATCTGATGGACACCCACCCGCCCGGCGTCTTCCAGATCGACGGCAATTTGGGTGCGGCGAACGGCATGCTGGAGGCCGTGCTGCAGTCACGCTGGCATACCGACGCATCGGAGATCGAGTTGTTGCCGGCGCTGCCAGAACAATGGAAAAGTGGTGACGTGGAAGGCGTCCGTGTTCGCGGAGGAGCCGTCGTCGACATGAGATGGCGCGACGGCAGGGTAACGTCATTGCAGCTTCACGCTCAAGTGGATGGTGCGATCAGGTTGATAGTTCCGTCCGGAGAGCTTGTAGGTAAGGTGCTGAATTCCAAAACCAATCGGAGCGTTGAGCTGCACAACGGCATCTTGCCAGTCCAAAGGGGATATTCATACGCTGTACTGTTCGTTAAAGAAGCGGCAGTGGATTAACATGACAATCAAACCATTTGCAGGTTTGGGTTTTCATACTGGAGAGCACCGACCTTTTTGGGCAGATGGCTAAGGGTGGTCTCCATAGAGTTAGATTGCGGAATTGACAAAGTGCGGTCTCGAAAAAGAGCGTGGCCTGCGATCTGAATGGGCGTATCGCCAGCCAATTCTCTATAGTGCAACGATCCATCTGCGAGAGAGGGCTGGCCGCAGGTGCATTCCGATGCGGAGACTCGGAACAATAGGCGGCCTGGCGAAGAGTCTCAGCGCCGTGTCAGCTATTCTAGCTCTCAGCACATCGACAGAAGAGTCTACAGCGGCAATCCGACAGGCTTAACCGAAATATCAACCGGCGGTGTTGACCCACCCTCCACAAATGTCGGGGTCCCCAGCCATTATGGCTGCGTCGCGAGGAATGGGCCACCCAAGAGAACTGGGGGCGCGTGCGGACAATCTCTCGCCCTAACACACCACCGCCAAATACAATCAAAGCATGACGCAGTTGTCTAAAGTTGATGTCGTCGGCGTGGGTTTGAACGCGACCGACACCCTGATCTCGTTGCTGGAGTTTCCCGAGCGCGGCTCCAAAACGGAGTACGAAACCGAAAGCCTGATGCCCGGCGGGCAGGTCGCCTCCACCGTCGTCGCCTGCCAGACGTGGGGGTTGAGCACACGCTACGTCGGCAAGCTGGGCGACGACCACGCGGCCGCCCTGCATGCCGACGCCTTCAAAAAAGTCGGTGTCGAGACCCAGATCGTCACCGTTGCCAAGGCCCCCAGCGCGCGCTCGCTGATCCTCGTCGACCGCCACGGCGAACGCACCGTCCTTTGCCGCCGCGATGAGCGCGTGACGCTACAGCCCGGCGAGCTTCGCCGCGAGTGGATCGAGAATGCGCGCGTCCTGCACGTCGATGGGCACGACACCGCCGCTGCCACGCTCGCCGCGCGCTGGGCCCGCGCGGCCGGCATCCCCGTCGTCGCCGACCTCGACGACACCTATCCCGGCGTCGAAGCGCTCATCGAAAACGTCGACTACCTCATCGCCAACAGCGATTTCCCCTGCCGCCTTACCGGCGAAGAAAATTTGGACGCGGCGCTACGCCAGATTCAGCTGCGTTACGGTTGCCGGGTCACTGCGGCCACCCTGGGGCCGGATGGGATTCTCGCCTGGGACGGCAACCGCTTTCATCACGCGGCAGCCTACCAAGTGCCGGTGGTCGATACCACCGGCGCCGGCGACATCTTTCGCGCGGGCTTCATCTTCGGCCTGCTGCGCGGCTGGCCACTGCAACGCCAGCTTGACTTTGCCTGCGCGGCCGGCGCGATGAACTGCATGGGCGAAGGCGCCCGCGGCGGCATCGCTACCGTCGCGGCGATCGAAGCGCTGATGGCAGCGACTCCGCGCTACCGAAGCATGCCCGACCTCGCAACCTTTGACGTCGCTCCTGCAAACGACTTCGGCGTGCTCCAGGGAGACCCGGCCGCGACGTAACGCTCTCCCTGCCTAACGCAAATGCCGAGCACGTAGCTATACTTAGGCCATCTTCGCCGGAGCTACTACTTTGACTGCACGCATTTTGCTCGCTATTCTCTGCACCCTGCTCGTCGCCTCTCAAAGGGCTTTCGCCCAGGATCTATCGCATACCATCCAGGCCGAAATGCCCGCGCTGGTCGACACCTATAAAGACCTCCACGAGCACCCAGAGCTTTCGCACCACGAAGAGCGTACGTCCGCGGTCCTCGCGAAAGCTCTGCGCGACGCCGGCTACACCGTCACCGACCACGTTGGCAAATATCCCGACGGCACGCAGGCGTTCGGCGTCGTCGCGCTCCTCAAGAACGGCGCCGGCCCCACGCTGCTCGTGCGCGGCGACATGGACGCCCTGCCGATCGTCGAAGAGACCGGCCTGCCCTACGCCAGCCACGTCATGACCAAGACCCCAAGCGGCCAGGCTACCGGCGTCATGCACGCCTGCGGGCACGACATCCACACCACCGTCCTGATCGGCGTCGCGCGCGCCATGGTCGCCGCGAAGAGCGAGTGGCACGGCACGCTGATGCTTATCGGACAGCCGTCGGAGGAAACCATCGACGGTGCCAAAGCCATGCTCGCCGACCGCCTCTACGAACGCTTCGGCCGTCCCGACAAAATCATCGGCCTGCACGACACCAACACCATTGCCGCGGGCAAAGTCGGCATCCTCTCCGGCCCGGCCATGGCCAGTTCCACTTCCATCGATGTGGTCATCCGTGGCATCGGCGGCCACGGAGCTTATCCTCAGCTTGGCCGCGACCCCATCACTCTCGCCGCGCTCTTCATCACGCAGATCCAGACCATCGTCAGCCGCGAGCAGGACCCGCAAGACCCCGCCGTCGTCACCGTTGGCGACATCCACGGCGGCACCAAGCGCAACATCATCCCCGACCAGGTGAAGCTCGAACTCACCACGCGCGCATTTTCCGAAAAGGCCCGCGAAACCACAATCACGGGACTTCGGCAGATGGCTGCCGGCATCACCACGTCTGCCGGTCTTCCACCCGAAAAAGCAGCGACGGTTACAGTCCTCGACGACGAATCGACGCCTGTCCAATTCAACGACCCTGCCCTCACGGCCAGTGTCGAAGCTACGCTGGTCAAGACTCTTGGCACCGCCAACGTCCTTCCGGTCGAGAAGACCATGGGCAGCGAAGATGTCGGTGTCTTCGGCCTCGACCGCCAGCAAATTCCCGTCGTCTATTTCCGCCTCGGCGCAATGGACCCGCACAAACTCGCCGCGGCCGAGGCTGCCGGCAAAGAACTCCCCGGCATGCACACCAGTCGCTTCGAACCCCTGCCGCAGCCTACAATTCAAACCGGCGTCACTGCGATGAGTGCGGTGGCTATTTCACTGCTGCAATAGTTACCCGACACGAGAACCTACATGAGAATTCTCATCCCCGGCGGCTCCGGACAAGTCGGCACACTGCTCGCCCGACATCTCTATGCTGCCGGCCACGAGGTCACCGTGCTCTCGCGTCACCCGCAGAAACACCCCGAACAGAGTTGGAGCACACTCGCATGGGACGGCCTCACCGCCGGTCCGTGGGCTGAAGAAATCGACCGCTCGGACGCCGTCATCCATCTCTCGGGACGCTCCGTAAACTGTCGCTACAACGCCGCGAACCGCCGCGAAATATTCGACTCGCGCGTCAAGCCGACGCTCCTGCTCGGGCAACTTCTCGCGGCTTCACCAACCCCGCCGCCCATCTGGATGAACGCCTCAACCAGCACTTTTTACCGCAACGCGCTCGACCGCCCGCAGGATGAATTTACCGGCGAGCTCGGCGACCTGCCATCCGAGCGGGGCGCCCGCGAGCCCGCCAACCAGCCCGAAACCTGGTCCTTCTCCATTGAGGTCGCGCACCGCTGGGAGGAGGCGCTCGCGGCCATTCCCACACCGCGCACTCGCAAAATTCGCCTGCGCTCGTCGATGACCATGAGTCCCGATGCAGGCGGCGTTTTCTCCGTCTTCTCGAAGCTCGTGCAGCTTGGCCTCGGCGGCACGCAAGGGCCCGGCACGCAGTTCGTTTCGTGGATACACGATGCCGACTACTGCCGCATCACCGACCTTCTGCTCGCTCACCCTGAGATCACCGACGAAACGGCCGGCGTCGTCAACCTCACTGCGCCCGAGCCGCTGCCCAACCGCGACTTCATGCGTGTCCTGCGGAATGCCTGGGGACGGTCGATCGGCTTGCCGGCGCCAAAGCCGCTGCTCGAAATCGGGACTTTCCTCATGCGCACGGAAAGCGAACTCGTCCTCAAAAGTCGCCGCGTCGTGCCGTCGCTGCTACTAAAAGGCGGCTTCGAATTCCAGTTCCCCACCTGGCCCGAAGCGGCAAAAGATTTAGTCGCTCGCTCCAAGCATTCCTGACTTATTCGTCTCTCACAATCCGGAATATATGCGCGGGCATCACGCTCGGATTCAGCGAAACAAAATTCCATTGGTCCTTCCAGTTGTAGCCAGCGCCCGTCAGCAAATCTTCGACTTCAAAAGTTCCCAGCCACGGCAGCCCCAGTTTATCCATCGCAAGATTCACCCATCCACCATGCTCCACCTTCGGATCGAGATTCACGGCAACCAGAATGACGTTGCTGAAATCCGCATTCGCCTTGGAATACACCAGTAGGTTCGGCTCCTCGACCTGGTGAAAATGCAGGTTCTCGTTCCGCTGCAACGCCGGATTCGCATGTCGAATCTGGTTCAACTGCGCAATCAGCGGAACGATAGAATCCGGCGACGATCGATCCCAGTTGCGAATTTCATACTTCTCGCTATCGAGATACTCTTCGCTGGCCGTCTTGCCCGCCGCCGGCTTGGCCGGACGACCTTCGAGTAACTCATAGGCCGGCCCATAAATCCCATAGTTCGCACCCAACGTCGCAGCCAGAATCAATCGCTGCATAAATATCGGCCTGCCGCCCGTTTGTAACTGCTCATGCAGAATATCCGGTGTATTCGGCCATAAATTCGGCCTGAAGAAATCCGACACCGGCGGCTGCGTCAATTCCTCAAAATATTGCTGTAACTCAGCCTTTGTCGTCCGCCATGTAAAGTAGGTGTAGCTCTGCGTAAACCCGCCCTTGGCGAGCGAATACATGACGTGAGGCCGAGTAAATGCTTCCGCCAGAAAAATGACGTCCGGCGTGTCCTTCAATATTCTCCCAATGCACCATTCCCAGAATGTGAGCGCCTTCGTATGAGGATTATCGACGCGGAACGCCCGCACCCCGTGCTCCACCCAGAACTGAAACACTCCATAAAGCGCATCCCACAGCCCGCGCCAGTCGCTTGACTCAAAATTCAGCGGATAAATATCCTGATATTTCTTTGGCGGATTTTCGGCATACTGAATTGTCCCATCCGGCCGCAGCGTAAACCACTCGGGATGTTCCTTCACCCACGGGTGGTCGGGCGAGCATTGAAACGCAATATCCAGCGCCAGCTCCAACCCATTTTCCCGCGCGGCACTTTGCAGATGATCGAAGTCCGCCAGCGTCCCCAGCTTCGGATGAATGGCCGTATGCCCGCCCTCCACTGAGCCAATCGCCCATGGGCTTCCTTCCTCGCCTTCCGTTGCCGTGACGGAATTATTCTTGCCCTTGCGATAAGCCATGCCGATGGGATGGATCGGCGGCATGTACAAAATGTCAAAGCCCATCGCCGCAATTTCCGGCAGTCGCGCTTCCACGTCGCGCAGCGTTCCATGTTTGCCCGGAGTCGGCGAAGTCGAGCGCGGAAAGAGTTCGTACCAACTGGAAAAACAAGCCCGCTCGCGGTCCACCCACAACGGCAACTCTGCCCCATACTTCGTCGCATGACGAAGATCGGGATACTTCGCCACCAGCGCCACCAGATCGGCGCTGATCGGCGACGCATAGTGCGCATGTTTCGCCGCCGCAAGCGCTTCGAGCTTCGCCGCCGCCGCAGTCAGCTTCTTCGCGTCCGCCCCCTTGGCGCGCGTTGCCGCGTCCGCAACCAGGCCCGCGCCAATGCGCAGCGCCAGCGGAATATCTTGCGGGCCTACGATCTGCTGTGTCGGCTCGTGCGGATCGGGCTGCGCGTCGATGCGTTTGGCAAGGTCGCTCACCCATGTGTCGAAATGGTCCACCCATGCTTCGACGGTGAATTGCCACGGCCCTATCTTGTCGACCACAAACTGCGCCGGCCACACATCATTGTCGGGTGCGCCAAACGGCGCGGCCAGCCACTTTTTCGATCCAGCCGCACGGTAAAGCAGCCGCGCCGCAACGTGGTCGTGGCCATCGCCAAAAATGGCGGCGGACACCGAAACGGTATCGCCTACGACGCGTTTCGCGGGATAGCGGCCACCGTCGATCTGCGGTTGAATTTCTTCGATGACAACGCGGCTGCGGCCCTCTTTGGGTTTCATGCGGCTTCCAATCTCCTGCAATTAATTTCGTGCTAATCGATCGATACGGCAAGCAACGTTCCAGACGGGCGGCAAAGTGCATCCAATCAAGAAGGGTCGCCCGCCTCCACATATTGTTTCACCAACAGGGATGCGGCGCAGCAACACAGCGGTTGTCATGTTATAGGTAGGCCGCGCGCTAAACGAAGGAACGAGTGAGGTTTTGATTGTCGGAATGGTTCGGTAAAAAGATTAAGCCAGCGCCGCTGCATGGCGCGCGCATTGAAGACTACGCCCTCATCGGCGACTGCGAAACCGGTGCGCTGGTCAGCCGCGAGGGCTCCATCGACTGGCTCTGCTGGCCGGCATTTTCTTCGCCCGCGTGTTTCGCTGCGCTGCTGGGAACAGCCGAAAACGGCCACTGGAGAGTTCGCCCTAAAGAAAAAATCACGGGCACACGCCGTCGCTATCGTCCCGGCACGATGATCGTCGAGACAACGTTCGAGACGGCCCACGGCGAAGTGCTCCTCATCGACTTCATGCCTCCGCGCGGCGAGCATTCCGATGTCATCCGCATCGTTCGCGGCGTGCGCGGCAAGGTCGCGATGCGCATGGATTTCGTACTGCGCTTCGACTACGGACGCACCATCCCGTGGGTCACGATGAACGGCGAAGACCTGCGCGCGATCGCCGGCCCACACATGGTGATGCTGCGCCACCAGTGCATCAAGGGCAGCGCGGCCAAATTTCGCGGCGAAAACCTCACCACGGTCGCCGAGTTCACAATGCGCGAAGGCGACGAGCTATGTTTTGCCCTCACCTACTCCGGCTCCGTCGAAGAGAAGCCTCCGCCGCCCGTCGCCGTGCAGGATGAACTCGCCTACACCGAGAAATACTGGTGCGACTGGACGGCGCGCTCCACGTACAAAGGGGACTACACGGAAGCAGTCGCGCGCAGCCGGATGACGCTCGAAGCCATGACCTACAAGCCCACCGGCGGAATTGTCGCGGCTGTAACGGCCGGGCTGCCGGAGCGAATCGGCGGCGAGCGCAATTGGGACTACCGCTACTGCTGGCTCCGCGACACATCGTTCACGCTGCTTGTATTGATGCGGGCGGGTTATACCGAAGAGGCCATCCGCTGGCGGATGTGGCTGCTGCGCGCGGTCGCCGGCGCCCCCGACCAGATCCAGGCGCTCTACGGCATCGGCGGCGAACGTGAGTTGAATGAGTGGAACGCAACCTGGCTGCGCGGTTACGAAGAGTCCCGTCCGTGCGCATTGGCAACGCCGCCTCCGAGCAGTTTCAACTCGACGTCTACGGCGAAGTCGCCGTGGCGCTGCACCGCACACCGGACGAGGACGACGACACCCGCATCCCGGCGACAGACCTCCAGGC
>DASRLB010000518.1:0-2463 GCA_035648695.1 Acidobacteriaceae bacterium
CGACGTCGACTTGGACCACAAGCCCGAGGACCTCGCGGTGATGAACCCGTACAACCAGGTGCCGGTGCTGGTCGAGCGCGACCTCGTGCTGCACGAGTCGAACATCATCAACGAGTACATCGACGAGCGCTTCCCGCATCCACAGCTGATGCCGGCCGACCCGGTGATGCGCGCGCGCGCGCGGCTGTTCCTGCACCGCTTCGAGAAGGAGCTGTTCATCCACATCGACGCGCTCGAGGGCAACAACCAGAAGAACGCCGAAAAGGCGCGCAACCTGGTGCGCGATTCGCTGATGCAGATCACGCCGGTGTTCGCCAAGCACAAGCACATGCTGGGCGACGAATACTCGATGCTCGACGTCGCGATCACGCCACTTCTGTGGCGGCTCGACTACTACGGCATCCAGATGCCGAAGCAGGCGGCGCCGCTGATGAAATATGCGGAACGCCTGTTCGCGCGGCCGGCGTTCGCCGAGGCACTCACGTCCGCCGAGCGCGGAATGCGTCGCTGAACAGCGACTCTTGACCGGCGCGTCCTCCGCGTAGCATCCTTTCGCGATGTCCGAGCAGTCCGCCAAGCCGTATCTGGTCCGCGCCATCTGCGAATGGTGCGCCGACAACGGGCTCACGCCCTACCTCGCCGTCAAGGTCAACGCCGAGACGCGCGTGCCGCAGGGCTTCGTCAAGAACGGCGAGATCGTGCTCAACGTCTCGCATTCGGCAACGCGCAAGCTGACAATCGACAACGACTGGATCCGCTTCACCGCGCGCTTCAATGGCCATTCGCAGGAGGTGCTCGTGCCCATCACCACGGTCGCCGGCATCTTCGCCAAGGAAACCGGTTATGGTTTCGCGTTCACCGTGTCGGGCGATCCGGTGGCGTCGCTGGTCGGAAGCACGACCGCGCCTTTGGGCGGAGAAAGCGAAACCGCAGCCGAAGCCGAGCCTGCGAAGGGATCGAAGGCAGGCAAGCCGAAATCGCGCCCTTCACATCTGCAGGTCATCAAGTAACCATTCCCTTTCCGGGCGCGATCCACTCGCGCTCGCGCCGGCATAGCTCAGTTGGTAGAGCAGCGGTTTTGTAAACCGTTGGTCGTGGGTTCGATTCCTACTGCCGGCACCAATTCACAAGCGGCTCGGCAAGATAGTAAGTACCAACCAAATATCGTCACTGTGCCGTAAACGTGCCGTGATTTTCCGCTTCGACGGCCCGAACAGCGCGCAATCGTTGCGCGTAGGGTGTTAAGTGATCGGCTGCAAGATGCGCATACCGCCGCACCATCGCGGCACTCTGCCAACCGCCCAACTCCTGCAACGCGAACAGCGGCGTGCCGTTCTGTACGTGCCACGAAGCCCAGTAGTGCCGAAGATCATGCCAGCGAAAATCCTCGATCCCGGCGCGCTTAAGCGCCTGGTACCAGGCTTTGGTGCTGACCTGCTTGATCGGCTTCCCGTGGAAGCTGAACACGTACGTCGAATGCCTTCCGACCCACTTTTGCACCAGCGCCACCGCTTCGCCGTTTAGTGGCACCGGAATGGCCCTGCGCGCCTTCGCCTGGTCGGGATGAATCCACGCCAACTGTCGCGTCAAATCGACTTGCTGCCACTGCAGACCCGTGACATTCGCTGCTCGCAAGCCGGTCGCGAGCGAGAATGCCGCCATGTCCGCAAGATGCTCAGGCAACTCGGTCAGCAGACGTCGTGCTTCGTCATGCGTCAGGAAGCGAATGCGCCGAGTCGGCACTCGCAGCATACGAACTTGCGGCGCCCGATCCAACCACTCCCACTCGTTGACACATATGCGCAGAATCGCGCGCACCAACGCCATCGTCCGATTCACCGTTGCATTACTGCAGCCCCGCGCGAGCTTCTCGTCCGCAATCCTGTCGAGCGTAGCGCGGGTGATGGTCGCGAGATCTTTACCGCCGAGGAAGGGGTCGACCCAGCGCAGCAGGTTGACGTCTCCCTTGATCGTGGCTTTGTGCGACTTTTCCTTCAACCACCGCACCACCGCATCGTTCCACGTCCGCTTGGGCTTCTCGCCCAATTTGGCGATCCGCCACAGCTCGGATTTGTAACGGTCGTGAAATTCTTGCGCTAAGGCTTTACTGGCAGTCCCGGTAGTTTGCCGTACTCGCTCCCCATTGGGAGCGACGACGTCGACCCACCAGAGTCCGCCGCGTTTGCGAAGTGACATTCCAGCTCCTTTCTCAGTGTCACCTGCAACGCTTGCCGAGGCGAAGCGTAAAGCGAACGCACATACTCGGCAAGGTCGTCCTCGATGAAGATCCAGCAGCGGCCGGGCTTCGCTCCGGGAATCGCGCCGCATTTCGCCCGGCGTCGGACTTCCTCCGGATGCATGCGCAGCAGGGCGGCGGCCTCGGCCAGCGAAAGCGTCCGCATGGGGGCCGCAACGGCAGCGTGATCCGTAGATGTGGACATGGTCATGGTGACGTACGCGTTC
>DASRLB010000519.1:0-15080 GCA_035648695.1 Acidobacteriaceae bacterium
ATCCTGGCCGACGTCATGGAGCGCGTTCCGTCCAAGGACATCAGCCTGGGCAACTTCGTGATCGGCAACACGAAAGTCATTCCGCGTGTTCCCGCCACCATCTCGACTCCTGTAGTATTTCATCGCGGCCAGAGCCTCAACTTCTGGATGCAGGTATACAACCTCGGCATCGGCAAGGACCAGAAGAACGATGCCACGATCGAGTACCAAATCCTGGACCTCGCAACGAACAAACAGATCCTGGACACACAGGAAAGCGCAGCCAAGCTGAACCCGAACGCAGACCAGTTGACGCTGGAAAAGAGCATGCCCCTGGCAAGTCTGCAACCCGGCAAATATCAGGTGACGATCAAGGTGAACGACGGCAATCTCAACCAGCACATTGCGCAGTCGGCAGACTTCAACGTCGAGCAGTAGGGCACCGCGTCTGTCATCGGCAGGGAAGAAGGCCACGTCTAACGCAGTTGGCGATGGCTGTTCCCACCCAGACGCGAAACTTTCGGAGAGCAGTGAGCGCGCAAGCAAAATGAGGGCGCGGTAATGCGAAGCCGGACCAGCATGTTGACGATCCTGGCGCTGACGATCTCGTTGGCGGCGCCGGGATTTACTGTGTTCTGCGTTGCCGCATCGGGCAGCGCCTCACCCCATAACGCCATCCTCAGCGGCGTGGTGCGCGACTCGCAGGGCGTTCCCCAGATGGGCGCCATCATCCAGCTCCTTACCGCCGACGCCACCACCGTCGCCACCGCCTTCACCGACGACCACGGCCGCTACATCATCGAAGCCGTTCTTCCGGGCAGCTACCAACTCCGCGCCACGGCCGCATTTTTCCTGCCCGCATCCCGCCAGAACGTGCGTCTGCTGGCCGGCGCGCAAGCCATCGTCAACCTCACCATGAGCACCATGGGCGAAGCCGCCAATTGGCTGCCCGCGCAAAAACGCCGCGCCGAGGAGCCCGTCGACGACTGGAAGTGGACCCTGCGCTCCTCCGCCAACCGCCCACTGCTGCGCCTCGCCGACGATGACATCCTGGTTTCCTCCAGCGCCGACAATGCGCATAAATCTTCCCTGCGCGGCGAAGTCAGCGTGACCAGCGGCGACGGCGGCTTTGGACAGGGCGGCATCCACCAGATTCTCCTGCTCGATCGCACCATCGAGAATGGCGACGGCGCCGTACTCCGCGCCGATGTGTCCGGCTCGCGCTCGCCCTATCCGGTGTCGCCATCGGCCGAGATCGTCGCCGGCTACGAGCGCCGCTCGCCCTTTGGCGGCAGCACCCGCATGGTCACCAGCTTCCAGTCCCATCCCGAACTCACCGATGGCGCCTCCGCCGGCGCCCAGATTATGCGCATGGCCAGCACCGAGGAGTTCAAGTTCGGGGACACCATCGTCCTCGACGCCGGCAGCCTGCTTCAGGCCGAGCGAATGGAGTTTACCCGCCTCTCCAGCGAGCCGTTCGTGCGCCTTGAGGTACACCCTTCCGACGGCCTGCTGATCGAGTACCGCTTCGCCTCCGGCCGCGACCTGCAAAGCTCCGAAGACCTCGACAACTTGAAGCCCGCGCTTCGCCTCTTGACCGACGGCAGCGGGCGCCCGCTCAGCACTAAAGGCAGCCACCACGAAGTTTCGATCAGCCACAAGTTCGGCAACCGCGCCATCCAGCTCGCGGCTTACACCGACCATCTCGACAACGTCGCCATCAACGGCAGCGGCGTGCTCGACGCGGGCGACCTTGCCAGCATAGCCGCGATCCTCGCCGACCCCACGACCGGTAGTTTCGCGCTCGCCTCGCCCAACTACTCCGGCCACGGCGTCAGCATTTCTCTTGTGCAGCCCATCACACCCTCGCTGGCTGCGTGGTTCGGCTACGATCGCGGCACCGCCATGGAAAGCGATCTGGACCCCACATCGCCGGTAGAGGGCGCGGTCAAGGGCATCTCCACCCACAACACCTACGCCGCCAGCGCCTCGCTGCGAGGGAAAATCCTTCGCACCGGAACCACCGTGCGCACCGAGTACCGCTGGCAGCCGCCGCGCACTCTCACCCAGGTCAACGCCTTTAACGCCCCCGCCCAGGACGCCTACTTCGGCATCTACGTCCGCCAGCGTTTGTGGTGCGGGCATCTCATCCCGGGCGGCATCGACGCCGTGATCGAAGCCACGAACCTGCTCGAACAGGGTTACCAACCAGTCGTCGCCAGCGACGGGCACCTGGTCTTCCTCGCCCAGGCGCCCCGCGCCATCCAGGGCGGCTTCGCTTTCAACTTCTAAACTTTTGAATCGCTTCTCCACGACGCGGCCTCCAAGCCTGAGCGCCTGTACACTCATGCGAGTGCCCGCGTACGAACGCCGAATGGAGGAACGATGAATCTGGTAGCAATGGACGCCATGTTTGCCGTCATTGGCGTACAGGCAGCCGCAGTCAGCGGGGCATTCGTTCTGCGCTCGCGCGAAAAGCTGCTGCAGCGCTATCTTCCGCATCTGCTCAGCCTCGCCGTCGGTGTGCTCCTGACCACCGCGCTGGTCGACCTCATGCCCGAGGCTGTCGCCCAACTCGGCAACCGGCCGCTCACCTGGATACTGGCCACGGGCTCCGTCCTCGCCCTGTTCGCCATCGAGAGAATCTTCTCCGCCCTGACCGGCAGCACCACCGAGCCCGAGGTGGGAGAGCTGGGCATGGGCACCCACGTCCACCGCCACGCGCCCGGCCGCCAGGAGCACAGCGCCAAGCCGATGAACCTGGTGCTCGCCGCCATGCTGCACAGCTTCGTCGACGGGGCCGCGCTGGCGACCGCGTTCGTGGCGAGCTCAAAGATCGGCTGGCTCACCGCGATCGCCATCGCGCTGCACGAAATCCCGCACCGCATCGGAGATTTCGCCGTCCTCATCCACCTTCGCCAGACCTCGCGGCGCGCCCTCCAACTGGCAGTGCTGGCCGGCCTGCCGTCGCTGCTGGGAGTGGCGCTGGTCATGGTGGTCGGCGCCAGCCACACAGGCAGCATTGCCTACCTGCTGCCGGTCAGCGCGGGCAGCTTTCTCTACATCGCCACGGTCAACCTGCTGCCCGAAATTCAACAGGAATGCAGGGTAAGCCGCGTGCTTTGGCAACTGTTGTGGCTGGGAGTCGGGGCTGGGATGGTGGCGCTGGTGGTGGGACTAGAGAACGGCTGAGAACCAGGGGAGGGAAGAGGACGATAAGAACGGCCGCCCTGAAGGCGGCCATTCTTGGAATCCGTAACACTTATTAGAGCAATGTTCCTATAGATGTAGAGTTTGACTTACGAGCTCTTGCTGTTGCTTCTGGGATAGATCTGGGCTTCAGCCCAGACATTACATGCCGCCACAAATCTGGGCTTTAGCCCCTGGGACATGCTCTCCCTTTTGGCTGCTATACGCCCTGGCGAACTACGCATTAGGAGCGGCGAATACGGCGAGCGAACCCAGCCAGTGCAGCCAGACCCGTGCCCAGCAGCACCAGTTCCGAAGGCTCCGGCACGGCTGAAATCGCGGGCCGCACAGAGGATGGCGAAGATGTCGCGCCCACCGTGAAAGAGTAGTAGTCCTCGCGCAGCGGAGTGGTAAAGGTGATTTCGCTGTAGGTTCCCTGGAACCGTATTGTCCCATCGCCCTCTTCGCCAGATACTGTGTTGCCAACCTGGGTAATCGACTGCCCTTGATACTCGGTGGCCGGACCGCCCGACTGAATCGAGAACGGTTCAGCCTGGTTGGGGTCGGAGAACACAAACGAAGCTGGATGGCCCGGTGCGCCCAGGCTCCAGATTGCAAACGCCGGATCGACAACCGGGCTCGAGAAGGTGATCGTGTCCAGGTAGTAATAGTTGCCGGCCGCCTCGCTCAGGCCCCCGCGAAGCTGGATCGAGTTGCCCGACGCCAGCGGCGCGTTGGAAATCGACCCGCCCGAAAAGGTCGATGTCGGTGTCCAACTGGGATAGTTGGACCGAATTTGGTCGAACTCGCCGGTAAAGGTGACCGTGACAACATGGCCCTGCTGGTCAACCGTTGTGCCCGTCGCAATGGCAGGGTAGTAATAGTCCCCACCCCGGCAATTGCTGTAGCCGTAAGCGTCAGGACAGGTTTGAACGAACGAAGCCGGGTTCCATTGGGTCCAGGCGATCTGGTCAGCATGTGCGGCAACAGCGCCGAGTGCAAAAAGAGCAGCGAAAGCGAATGAGCGGTGAATACGCATGAAAGGTTTGGGACTCTCCTGAAAGTTGTATTGATTGTGCAGCACGGCGCGGCCAGTCGTCAACAAGAAAATGCCGCTAACCAACGTTATATCAATAGTTTATCGTGCCACGAGCCATTCGGAATCCATCGCCCCGTGATGTATTCCTTCCAGATGTAATGTCCGATAACACATATTCTGTATAGTCCTAGTCTCCCGCAATCTGCCTTCCTCTCCTACCGCTCATCTGAGACAATCCGAGCGGAGCCCTGCCCCGTGACGACCCTGAAGCTCGCCTTCCTCACTCTCCTGAAAATGCGCTCCACCACTCTCGTGGTCGTCCTGACCCTCGCGCTCGGCATCGCGGCGAACCTGGTTGTCTTCGCGCTGGTCAACGCGGCCCTGCTCCGCCCCTTGCCATTCTCCGACCCAGATCGGCTGGTCGCGCTGGATGGCAGCGTCAACGGCAAGTCTGTCGGCGTCTCGTGAGCCGAGATCGAAGACCTCGCGCGGGTTCCAGCCCCTTTTTGACAGCGCGGCGGCCTATACGAAGCGCACCTGGGAGCTGACAGACCACACCAACAATGGCCTTGATGTCATTCTTTCCGGGATGGTTACGCCCGGCTTCTTTCTGGTCCTCCAGCCCGCCCCTGCCCAGGAACCGCCGTTATGTCCGATAACGAGCCCCGCACTGTAGTTCTCTCCTATGCGTACTGGCAAAAGCGCTATCAGGGCGACCCAAATGTCATTTCACGGCCCTCGTCGCGAACATCGACCTCATGCTTCTGATCGCCACGGTCGTCAGCCTGCTCCCCGTGCGCCGCGCCCTCCGCATCTCGCCGGTCGAAGCCCTCCGCGCCGAGTGATAACCAGCCACATCACCCCCTACGCTCTACCCTCTATCCTCTACACTCTGGTTTATGCGCATCGTGCAAGCGGTCTTCGGCGTGTTCCATCATTTTGAACTCGCGCGCGAGCTCGACCGCCGCGGCCATCTGGAGCGCGTCTACTCCACCTGGCCCTGGTCGCGCCTCAGGCGCGAAGGCCTGCCGCACGCCAAGGTCGAAACCTTCCCCTGGCTGCACATGCCGGAGTACCTGCTGCACCGCGCCGGCGTCGACTGGCCGTGGGCGACCGACCACCTCGGCTACGCCAACGCGCTCGTTTTCGACCGCTGGACCGACCGCCGCATCCCAGCCTGCGACGCCCTGATAGCCATCTCCGGTGCCGGCCTGCTCACGGGCAAGCGCGTCCAGCAGCGCGGCGGCGTCTTTATCTGCGACCGCGGCTCGACCCACCAGCGTTTCCAGCAGCAAATCATTGCCGAGGAGTACCGCATCTGGGACGTCGCCCGCGCCATCTCCGACCCGCGCGACACGGCCCGCGAGGAGCAGATCTACGCACAGGCCGACGCCATTACCGTGCCCTCCACCGCCGCCGCGCGCAGTTTCGCCGCGATGGGCGTCCCCGCCGAAAAGGTGCATCTCATCCCCTACGGCGTGCGCCTGGAAAACTTCTACCCCACCGCCGAACCCGCGGCCGGCCGCTTCGACGTCCTCTTCGCGGGCGCCGCCGGGCTGCGAAAAGGCGTGCCGTACCTGCTCCAGGCGTTCGCCGAACTCCGCCATCCGCGCAAGCGCCTCAGGATCGCGGGCGCCATTCTGCCCGACCTCAAACAAGTCCTCGCCCGCCTGCCCCAGGAGCACGTCGAGTTCCTCGGCATCGTCCCGCAGCCCCGCCTGCGCGACCTCATGAGCACCAGCCACGCCCTCGTCCTGCCCAGCATCGAGGAGGGCCTCGCGCTCGTCCAGGCCCAGGCGATGGCCTGCGGATGCCCCGTCATCTGCTCGACCAACACGGGCGGCGAGGATCTTTTCACCGACGGCGTCGAGGGCTTCATCGTCCCCATCCGCGACCCCGCCACGCTCGCCGCCCGCATGCAGCAACTCGCCGACGACCCCGCGCTCCAGCAAACTATGCGCGCGGCGGCGCTCCAGCGGGTGCAATCCATCGGCGGCTGGTCGGACTATGGCGACCGTTGGGAGCAGTTGCTCCTGCGCTTGACGGGGTCGACGAACTCGGCTAAAGGAAGCTAGAGATTTGTATTGTGCATCTTACATGGCCTAAGTGCGAGTTGGACTTCAATTTTTCCGAGCTAGGCGGAGACATTTCTGGTGTGATTTTTCTATGCCACATAGCGTCCAAAAGTGTCCTTTTTCGACGAAATGATGCATTTGTGTGCCACTTAGCGTCCTTTTCGCGAAAGTTGTGGACTTAGCGTCCTTTTGCGACGTTTTTGCGCTTAATTGCGGGTTTAGTTCGTAACGCTCTTGCTCGTCGAAATGCTGTCGCTTTGAAGGGGCGGGACTTCAGTCCCGCCATGGATTCCCCCGCCACAAATCCGGCTTCAGCCGCTGGGGTACGCTCTCCCCGCCCAAGCGCATAATGAACCAGGCTCCCCCGCAAATCATCGCCGGACACGTCGCCACCGCGACCGCTCCCGCATTTGCCGTTGTTTCTGAGGTAAGCCCGGGATTTATCCCGGGCATTTGCCGCCCCGCCCCAAATCCGGCTTCAGCCGCTGGGGTACGCTCTCCCCTGCCCCAGCGCATAATGAAACAGGCTCCCCCCGCAAATCATCGCCGGCACGTCGCCACCGCGACCGAGCGCAACACGATGAAGAAATCACTTCAACCCAGCCCGTCCGCCGCAAGTACGCCATCCGCTCGGGCAGCAACATCGTCGTGCTCGACCTTGACCTCCTCGACAGCTTCCCCGATTCGCCTTCAGTCAACCGCGCTCTCCGCGCGTTCCTCGCGATCAACCAGCACGTCCAGTCGGCGACACCCCGCGTCCGCTCCCGCCGCCCACCATCGCCGGCCGTCAGCATTCGATCCCCGAGCGGGCCTCCGCTCCAAATCCGCCAGCCGATAACCGCTCCCGCCTCGGCGTAACCAATCGCCGTTGCGGTCGTCTCTGCATTTGCCATCGTTTCGGAGTAGGTCCGGGATTTATCCCGGGCATTACCAGTCGCCACAAATCCGGCTTTAGCCACTGGAAAACGCTCTCCCATCCCGAGCGCCTAATAAAATAAGCTCTCCCCGCAAATTATTCCCTGACACATAGTCATTTTACCTGTAGATGGCGAACCCAAATGGAACGGCGAAGGTCTCGTCGACGATCACCATATACACCGTTTTCCCTATAGACGGCCACGAAAAAATTGTGACAGGCGTAACGGCTAATACTTCGAAATCCGGCAGAAGATCCTGCTTATTATGGGCTCGTAGTGATTGTTTGTAGCGTGTCCGAAGGATGGTTCCTCTCCGAACAAAGAAATCATGGAGCGTCAGACAGACAATATCGTAGACACTAGGAATTTTAGAAAACTGTGAAAACAAAATTAGCTCCAAATGACCTGAACTGTCCAATTCTGTCTTTAAATTTCCTTCGGACACGGTTATTTGATACTGCTGTAGGCCGCGGCGTTTCTCCATTTTGAACTCCGCCGTCCCCGTGCCATGAATATTTTCTCCCTTTAAGACGAAAGAAGGCTTGTCGAGAGAGATGAGCGGCGCTAACTGCGCATCAAGATATTTCATCCAAACATGCCGCCGCGTCTCCGCGTCATCGGGAACTGTCAGGATCCCAAGACAGCTGCGCGGTACAGCACCGAGAGCTTCATAGATGCCTTCCTTGTCGCAAAATACATCAAACAAAAAATGTTGCGGGAAGAATTTCGAGTAATCGTAGAATACATATGAAGACAAAGAGAGCAAAGCAAGCAGTACTAGTGTCCCACGAACTGCAAACGTACCGGTAATAGACATATGAAGATCGACAAAATCGGCGAATGGCTTCAGTGTGAGCAGCACGGCATGGTCGGCCCCGCCAGTATGGATCAATGCAAAAATAATGATGGCGACTATCACTAGTGGGCCATACAGTTTGAACAGTGGGGTGCCGAAATCAATTTCCATGGTCTGTCCTGTTCCGCAAGAATCTACTAATTACGGGCCCTATGATGTCTGGAAGTTCTTCTTGGGGAACATGGCCGCAAGAAGTTGCGATAAACATTTCCGAATATAAAATTTCTTGTTTCAAGACATGTGCATGAGCGACCGGTATGACCGGATCATCGCTTCCCCAAATGATTAATGTTTTGCAGCATAATATCGAAAGATCTTGGAACCACGGAGCGAACCGGTCAGCAACTATCGCCTTGGCTGTCATAATCAAGGCCCTGGCTCCGCCTGAAGATCTAAGTGATCGGGCATAACGCAGAGAGCGTTCCGGACCATAGGTCCCTCGTATCCTATAGACTGGTCGGATACTCACGTAGGATTGCAGACGTGCTGGGACGCCATAAATTATCAAAGGTCCCAGAATCGGAAGTGTCGGGATCTTGATAAAGCTGGGTACTTCTTGGGGCAAGCCGGCTGCATCAATGAGAACAAGATGATCAAGACTAACGTTGGTCCGCTCGGTTAGATCAAGGGCCAACTTTAGGGCTATCGCTCCCCCGAGAGAGTGGCCGATAAGGCTTATGCGGTTCAGCCCTCGATCAAGCAAGAAAGCCGTTATGATCGCAACGTGGTTCAGTATTGAATAATTGCTCTCGCGCGGTTTGGAAGATAAGCCCGAACCAAGCAGATCGATCACAAACAGTCGGTGGCTGACAGCGAGAAAAGGCACTATCTCGCGCCAGGTTTCTCTCGTGTCTCCGAACCCATGCACCAGAATAATAACGTCTTCGCCGTCGCCATAGCAATCGTAGTGTATACGCGTAGCGGAATCGTAGGTGAAAGTGGCCATGACAAATTGATGGGGCGAGCGGAGGTTAGGGGGTCGAACACGAAGGCCTATAGGAGGTGCGCCCAATTATCACTGGCCCGTCTACTCACGTCAAGGCCCAAATCGATAAGTTGATTCTTCTTCTTCGGAGAATCGGAGCCGGGTGCCGGGTGTTTCGTATCTCGCTTCTGAGATGCGGGCATCGCGGGAGAATGGCTCACCCATCCGGGAGTCCATTTATACGGCGGGAGGCCCACTCATTTTGGTTGCCCCATTCACGCGCGTCCTTTGCGCATAGAGTGGGCAGGCATAAAGGCAGCGGACCGCCAATCCGAAAAATCCGAACCCTTGACAAGCCCCGTACAATAGAACCAGCAACAACATCCGCCCGGCCACCCGCCGGGCGAGCGCTTTCAGCCCGAGACCTCCAAAACAGAGGTACGGAGCTAAGTCCTATCGATAAGGGACTTTACCCGGTATAAGGGGGGAGGGGTGGGTCGCCGCTTCCCAAATTTCGGTCGCAGCGTTTACGATCTCCCGTCCACTTAAGCGATCATCCAGACGGAGCCGAAAATGCAGATCGAGCGTTTCTACCTGGGCTGTCTCGCCCATGCTTCGTACATCGTCCACGACGACGGCGAAGCCGCGGTCATCGACCCCCAGAGGGACGTCGACCTCTACATCGACCTCGCCCGCGAGCGCGGCGTTGCCATTCGCTGGGTCATCGAAACCCATCTCCACGCCGACTTCGTCTCCGGACATCTCGAACTCGCGCGCCGCAGCGGCGCAACCATCTGCATGGGCGCGGACTCGGGCGCGGGCTTCGAGCACCGCGTGCTCCACGACGGCGACGAGCTGCCGCTCGGCCGCAACGTTCTCCGCGCGCTCGCCACGCCCGGACATACCGAGGAAAGCGTCTGCATACTGGCCTTCGACATGACCGTCGATGGGGGCAAACCGGTTGCCGTCTTCACCGGCGACACGCTGTTCATCGGCGACGTCGGCCGCCCCGACCTTTCGCCCACGAAGACGCCGCAGCAACTGGCGGCGATCCTTTACGACAGCCTCCACGACAAGCTGCTCGCGCTGCCCGACGACACCGTTGTCTATCCCGCGCACGGCGCAGGCTCGCTCTGCGGGCGCAACATGTCGGCGGACTCCAGCTCCACCATCGGCCGCGAACGGCGGACGAACTATGCCCTGCTGGCGCGGTCCCGAGAGCAGTTCGTCGAGCTGCTTACCGGCGATTTGCCGCCGCGGCCGACCTACTTCAACGACGAGGTGGCGCTGAACCGCTCCGGCGCGACCGCCCTTGAAGACCTTCCGCCGGTGCCGTCGCTTACCCCTGACCAAGCAGCCGCGCTCCAAACCGAAGGCGCGATCATCCTCGACACGCGGTCGACGACCGACTTCGCCGCCGCCCATATTCCCGGGTCCATCAACGTCGCGCTGTCGGGGCAGTTCGCCTCCTGGGCCGCGCGCGTGCTGGGCGTCGGCGCCCGCGTCGTCATCGTCGCCGAAGACGATGCCACCATCCACGAAGCTCGCCTGCGCCTCGCCCGCGTCGGCCTCGAAGACGTCGCCGGTGCGCTCACTATCTTCGCCTGGATCGAAGCCGGCAAACCCGTCCAGTCTCTCGACCAGATCTCCGCCGTCGACCTGGAGGACTGGTCGGGCGCCATCCTCGACGTGCGCGAAGCCTCCGAGCATTCCGTCGGCACGATTCCCGGCGCGATCTCCATCCCCCTCCCCGACCTGCGCTCCCGCCTCTCCGAGCTTGACCCGGTGATGACCGTTCTGGTGCATTGCAAGGGCGGATATCGCAGTTCGTGCGCGGCCAGCATCCTTCAGGCCAGCGGCTTCCCTGCTGTCGTCAACCTCACCGGCGGGTACGACGCCTGGCAGCTCGCCCATGGTGCAGAATCCGAGGTCGTTGCGTGATCGGGCGCACGCTGCGAATCCTCATCCTCGTCTACCTATGGGGCGCTCTCATCGAGGACGCTGGCCTGTTCATCCTCTCGTGGTTAGCACCGCACCTGTGGTTCCACTACTTCAACGGCGTCGCGCCGATGGGGCTCGATAGTGCGCTGCTGCGCCGCTGCGGGGGACAGTGGTTGGCCTTCGCACTCGCCCAGGGCATTACGCTGTGGCGCTGGAAGAAGCAGCCAGTGTGGCTGGCGGTGGAGGCAGGCGTCCGCTTCTCCGACTTGTTCACCGACGTTTCTTACATCGTCGCCAGTCTGCCATCCCTTACCACGATGGGCTGGATATTCTTCCTTCCGCCGTTCTTCCTGAACCTGCTCGGCGTAGTGATCATGTTGCGCGGGTATCAGCAGGCCAGGCGGTCCGAGCCAACTGGCGCAGGAGCGGCATGGTGAATTGGCTCGTAATCGGCATTGGAGACATCACGCGCAAGCGCGTGATACCCGCAATACTGGCGGAGCCGCGGAGTTCGCTCTACGGCGTCGTGACGCGCGATGCGAAGAAGGCGGCGGCCTATCCAGGCGTGCTGGCCTGGTCGACGCTCGAAGAGGCCTTGCAGGACCCGGCGATCGACGCCGTCTATGTTGCGTCGCCGGTGTTGCTGCACGCTCGGCAGACGATTGCCGCTCTGCGGGCCGGAAAACATGTGCTCTGCGAGAAGCCTGTCGCGATGAACTTCGACGAGGCCGAGGCGATGGTGGAAGCAGCCGGCGCCAGTAGGCGACTCTTCGGCGTGTCGTATTACCGGCGGCTGTATCCGAAGCTGATGCGCGCAAAAGAATTGATCGCCGAGGGCGCCATCGGCCAGCCTCTGCTTGCCGAGGCCAACTATCACGGCTGGCTGGAAAGCGACGACCGCGCCTGGCTACGCGATCCCGCGCTGGCCGGTGCCGGCCCGCTTTTCGATGTGGGATCGCACCGCATCGACGCGATGGACTTCCTCTTCGGGAAGCCACTGCGCGCCACCGGGTTGCTCTCCAACGCGCTGCACCAGATCGCCGTCGAGGACTCAGCCACAGTGCTGATGGAGTACGCGAACGGTATCCACGGCGTAGTTGACGTGCGCTGGAACTCGCATGTGCCGCGCGACCAGTTCCGCGTGGTCGGCACTGATGGGGAGATCGTCCTCGACCCGCTGAATGGGCCGGAATTGCGCGTTGGTGGGCGCGTGGAGTTGCTGCCCGCTCATGCCAACGTGCACTACCCTCTCGTTGAGAATTTTGTGAGCGCCGTGCTCGACGGAACGCCGCTGGCCTGTCCCGGTCATGAGGCGATATGGGTGGACTGGGTGAGCCAGATTGTGCGGAATGGCTCTCGCGCCGGACCGGTGCCGTGATGGTATATAGCCGCCGGGACGGAACCCATGTCCCGGGGGCTAAAGCCCAGATTCTGTGAGGGGTTTGATGTCCGGGCTAAAGCCCGGACCTATCTCAGAAGCAAAGGCAAAAACTGCGTAAGTCAATCTCAAGAGCCGTGTAAGCCAACCTATACGCCTAAAGGAACATTGCTCTGGCGTGCTAAAGTTATCCCGTTCTTCCGGTTGAGAATTTATTTCCATTGAGGAATCAGGGTGGCTGCGACGCGACTTTCGAGACGCGAAGTTCTGAAGGCTGGCGGCGCTTGCGTTGCGGCCGCAATCGTCCGGCCCATCGCGGGGAGCGGGCCTCACGTCCGCGTGTTCGACGTGACGAAGTACGGCGCCGCCGGCGACGGCATAGCGCTGGACAGCCCGGCCATTCAACGAGCGATTGATGAAGCGGCAGCATATGCAGGCAATGCGCAGGTACTGCTGCGTGGTGGGAAGAAGTATCTCGTCGGCACGCTGGAGTTGAAGGGCAAGATCGATTTCCACCTCGCGGACGATGCGCAACTTC
The DNA here is from genome assembly GCA_035648695.1 of Acidobacteriaceae bacterium. Taxonomy (GTDB): domain Bacteria; phylum Acidobacteriota; class Terriglobia; order Terriglobales; family Acidobacteriaceae; genus Granulicella. The sequence continues at coordinate 12,838 of DASRLB010000519.1, forward strand.
TCGCCAGTCTGCGACGCGAAGACTACCTCGGCGCCGCGACAAATTCACCCACGGCCGACCGCATGGCGAGCGGGATGGATGCCGTGATCGTCGCCAATGGAGTGCAAGGCCTGAAGATTTCCGGCACCGGAACGCTGCAAGGACGCGCGCGCGAGTTCATGACCGGCTACGACAAGGTCAACGAGTGGTGGCACCCGAAAGCATGGCGCCCGAAGATGTTCGTGCTCAAGGAATGCCGCGACCTCGAAGTGCGCGACATCACCTTCGCCGAAGCGCCGAACTGGGGCCTGCACATGCTCGGCTGCGACGGCGTTCGGGTGGACAACGTCAAGGTGCGCAACCTGCTCGACGTGCCCAACTGCGACGGCATCGATCCCGACCATTCGCGCAACGTCGAAATCACCAACTGCAACATCGTCTCGGGCGATGACGCCATTGTCATCAAAGCCAGCAGGCAGTCGAAAGACTATGGTCCCTCCGCCAACATCAGCGTGCGCGATTGCGTAGTGGAAACGCAGGACGCCGGGCTCAAGATCGGCACCGAAACTACCTCCGACGTACACGACATCAGCTTCGAACGCTGCCACATCAAGACGAGTTCGCGCGGCCTCTGCATTCAACTGCGGGATGAAGGCAGCGTCTACAACATCCGGTTCAAGGACATCACGTTTGAGTCGCGCTACTTTTCCGACCCGTGGTGGGGACGCGGTGAAGCGATTTCCTTTACGGCGATTCCGCGCACGCCGTCGGCGATCATCGGATCGATGCACCACATCCTCGTGCAGAACGTGACCGGGCGCGCGGAAAACAGCGTGCGGGTGTGGGGTAGTCCCGGGAGTCGCGCACATGACATCGTCTTCGATCACGTAGACCTGACGCTGGCTCGCTGGACCCGCTACAAAGGCGGCCTCTACGATAACCGGCCCACCTCCGCGATTGCGCCGATTGAGCCGCACGAGACCGTCGGCTTCAGCATTCAAAACGCCGACAACGTGACCCTGCGCGACTGCAAATTGCGCTGGGGCGCGAACCCGCCGGAGTATTTTGGAGAGGCTCTGCAATCGAAAGACTGCACCGGCGTGAAGGTTGAACGCTTCGACGGTGGCGCGGCGCATGCCCAAGGAGCGAAAGGCTGAATGATGAGAAGCTTCCTTTGTGCGGCGATCATTTTGGGCAGCGCGAACCTGCACGCTCAGCAAACTCCTGCCCAGCCGCCGCCTGTCCGCCGCGCCGAACTGGTCGGCACAGCACCGCCGCCCGCGCAAATCTTCAAAGTCTTCCAGTTCCCTGCCGACAAAATCCCGCGCATCGACGGCGACCCGAGCGACTGGGACATCGTTCCCGACAGCTACTCCATCGGGCTCGACCAGATGCACGACGATGAGCACAAACATGCGCGTCCCGACGCGAAAGATCTGGACATTCACGTGAAGGTCGGCTGGGTGAAAGGCCTGAACCGCGTCTACTTTCTTTATCAGGCTTACGACAATTACTGGGACTTCGCCGACCCCGGTCTGCACAACGATACCTTTGAAATTGTCGTCGACGGCGACCGCTCGGGCGGGCCGCTGATCCCGCAGTTCCGCAACAACGCCGACCAGGATACGTGGGACGCACACTTTTCGATGCACGGCGTGCAGGCGCAGAATTACCACATTTTCACGCCCTCCGAAGGCAAGGACTGGGCGCTCGCCTGGGGATGCCAGCCGTGGATCAAGGAGCTTCCCTACGCCAACCACGCACAGCATTACAGCTTCCGTCCCGGCGAGGCGGGAAAGTATGTGCTGGAGTTCTACATCACGCCGTTCGACTACGCCGGCTGTGAAGGCCCGCAGCGCGCCGTCGAATCGCTGCTCACCGAGAATAAAATCATCGGCCTGTCGTGGGCCGTCATCGACTACGACGGCAACGCGAAGAACAATGGCTTCTGGAACCTCTCCGCCGAGCACACCATGTATGGCAATGCATCGTTTCTGCGCGAATTCCGCCTGATGCCGCTCGAGCCTGCGTTTCAAAAAGCCATCGAAGCGAAATGGAGCTTTAAAGTCCTCGACATGTCCCGCCGCCTTGTGGCATTCGAAGATGAGTCCGTTGGAAAGATCACAAGCTGGCGCTGGGACTTCGGCGACGGCACGAGTTCGACCGAGCAGCACCCTATCCACACCTACGCGCAGGCCGGACAGTATGTCGTCGCGCTGACCATCGAAGGCCCCGCCGGCAAGTCGCGCATGTCAAAGGTGTGG
>DASRLB010000520.1:0-43595 GCA_035648695.1 Acidobacteriaceae bacterium
TCCCAAACACTCGTCCCATCATCGCCCTCCAGCATCGCCCCCAAATCAAGTCCCGCCACGGCTGCCAGCGCATCCTCTTCTGAAGCCCCAGCCTTGCGGAAAATATTCGCCGCGCGGACCGCCGCATACTGCGCATACGGCCCAGTCTCTCCGTCGAACGCCAGCGCATCCTGAAAATCAAAAGCAATAATCGTATTCCGCGTAAACCGCAGCATAAAGAACCGCAGCGCCCCTACGCCGATCGCATCCGCAATCGCCGCCCGCGCCGCCTCGCTCAACTCCGGATGCCGCGCGTCCACCTCAACGCGGGCCTTCGCAATCACGCGGTCGATCAGGTCATCGGCCTTCACCCCAAAACCCTTGCGTCCGCTCACCTCGATATACGCGCGACCCTGATCTTCTTCGCTCAGCACATACCCAAGCTCCTGGGCAGTCCGCGCCGTGAGCCCCACAAACGCATAATTCAAATGCGTATACCGGTCCGCAGCCGCAACACACCCCATCCCCCGCAGCGCCTCTTTCACCTGTGTCTGCGGATCATCCTGCCGCGAGTCAATCACGTTATAAATCGCATCGGCTTTCCCAAACGTCGGATGCGGCTCCTCACCGTCTACCGTCGAAATCCAGCACATATGCGTCGCATACTTATGGAACTCCGCATACCCGAAGTCCTTCCCCAGTAGCCCAAACTTCCACAGGTGGTACGCAATGTCCTTGCCGACATAAGTGACAGTCCCATTCGACCGCACAATAATCTTCGCGTCTAAATCCGGGCCATCTACTTGTTCAGCAGCTTGGGAAATCGCCCGCCGCATCACCCAGCAGCCTTTGTTCTTGCCTTCACTTTCGAGATACATCGCGCCGGTATCCATCAGCAACTTCCGCGCAGCCTGCCAAAACTTCAGGTGCAGAATCTCGCTCTCGCGCGGCAAAAAGTCGTACTCAATGCCCAGCCGCTCCATCGTATCCAGATGCCGCCGCAGCACTCCCGTAGAAATGATCTCCGCAATTTCCGCGATCTCGTTGTCACCCATCTCGATCGCATGAAGCGTCGCCAGCCGCAATTCCTTGCGCTTCGCCGACTGCGCAGGATCGGCCTCATACCACTGCGAAACATGCGCATACAAATCCCAGCAAACATAATCGAGGCGCTGGTTCGTCTCCAGCAGCTCGGTCATCCACTCCCGCACATCCTCCACACCCATGTTCTTCAGGTGCATGATTGCGACAACGATATCGGCGACCTGCACGCCGGTGTTATCGATGTAGTTCTGCACCCCGGTCTCATACCCCGGCTTGTACTCATCCGGCCGCAGCATCCGCTGAAATGTGTCGCCCAGAATCGCATTGCGCAGATGCCCCACATGCGCCGCTTTATTCGGATTGATGCTGGTATGCTCCACCAGCCTGAAACCCGGCCCGCCGACACTCGAATGTTCATCCGCCGCAATCAGCCGCACCATCGCCGCGCGGTCCAGCTTCACATTCAGATACCCCGCCCCCGCAACCTCAACCGACGCCACGCCCTCCACCGCCGCCAGCTCCGCCTGCAACTCCAGCGCGATCGCGCGCGAAGCTTTCTTCAACCGCTTCGCCAGCTCGAACGCCACCGGCAGCGCCATCTCGCCAAACTCGATCTTCGGCGGCAGTTCCACGCCAATATTCGCAAGCGAAACTCCATACCGCTCCGCCAGCACTGCCTCAATCCGCGCCTGAATCCTCTGTTGCAATATCCGATACATAACGTTTCTCTACTCTCTATCCTCTATGCTCTACCCACTGTCTTTAAGGCAGTCCCACCGGCAGCGTATCAATCTCTTCCAGCAGCGATTTCTTGCGCGCCAGATGCAGCCGATGGACCAACAGCATCCCGCCTCCGACTGCGGTAATTGCCACCAGCAACCATGCATGAATCAGTAGCCCGAAGATGCTCGCAAGCCCGACGCTCTCGCCCTTCGGCATGTGCTTCAACAGCGCATCCTTGCAAGCCCATTCAAACGGCCCAATCCCGCCCGGCGAGCTCGGAATCAAGAACGAAAGATTCGCCTGCGCCACTGCCGCCCAGGGCCCACCCCAATCCGTCCGCAAACCCAACAATTCTCCAGCCGACAAGTACAGAAGCCCCTCACATATCCACGCGCCAAAGCTCACCACCACCAGCCACAACGTGCCCGGCACCCCAATCTTTCGAATGCAATCCAGCGCCAGCACAATCCAATGTTCCACCTTCGCCAGCTTCTCATTTTTCGTTCGCGCGAACAGCCGCTTAATCGGCGGCTCCAGGGTCCGCGCGCCGAACACCAGCACCAGCACACCGGTAAACGACAATCCCACGCAAACCTCAGCCACCACTCGCAAGTGCGGTTCCACTCGATAGCCGGACTGCATGGCCACAACAAACATCAGCCCCAGCGTCAGCACGTCCAGCAGTTTTTCCAGCAGCACCGTACTCATGATGATCGAAGGCGTCGCATTCAAATCGCCCGAGTACGTAAAAATCCGCATCACGTCGCCGATGCGAAGCGGCAGAATATTGTTCGCCGCCAGCGACGTCATAAACACACGCGCGCAATCGTAAAACCGCGCTTTCACGCTGCGCAGCATGAACCACGAGCGATAGCTCCGCACGGTATACCCGGCCACACTGAAAAGCACCACACCCACAATCCACATCGGCGCGATCAGGTGAATGGCCCTGAAATCGTCCAGGTTCACAGGCCGAAGGCCCTGCTTGTTCCTCTTCACAAACGTGAACCACAGGAAGAACGCGCTCACCGCCAACCCCGGCAGCGTCTTCAGCAAACTCAGCCGATGTTCGCGGGTCACAGCCCAACCCCAGACATCCGCCCACACCCACCCGCGCCAAAACCTGTGTCAAGACGAAGCATTCGATCAGCGTCTATTGTAGCGTTCACTCACACCCACCCCTGATACCCTAACCAAGGCCACCACCTTGACCACCCAACCCCAAGCAAAGCCGCCGCACGCCGCGCTCTTCGCGCTCACCCTCTGCACGCTCGTCATCCACGGCTACCACCCGCTCGCCGAGGACGGCGGACTCTACGCCGCCGGCATCCAGTCCGCGCTCGACCCTACGCTCTTCCCCCACGACCTCGCCTTCGCCACCGCCACTCGCCACTACTCGCTCCTCACCCCGATCATGGCGGCGATGGTACGCACCCTGCACATCCCACTCCCCTGGCTTTTGCTCATCACCTACCTCGCTGGGACCTGGCTTTTCCTCTACGCCGCCTGGAGTATCGCAGCCCGCTGCTTCCAATCGGAACCCGCCCGCCTGTCGGCCACCGCTCTCGCCGCCACCTGGTACACGCTCCCGATCGCCGGAACTTCTCTCCTGCTTATGGACCCCTACGTTACCGCGCGCACCCTCTCCACCCCACTGTCCCTCTTCGCGCTGGCCCTCGCGCTCAACTTTGAATGGTCGACACCCCGCGGCATCTTTCCCTGCATTTTCGCGCTTGCCGCCGCAGCCGCATTCCACCCGCTGATGACGGCCTACGCCGCCGCGTTGATACTCACACTCGTCATCGCCAAGCTCCCCTGCCAGCCAGCGCAAATCATCGGATTCTCAAGCCTCACCGCTGCGGCCCTGATCCTAGCGGGAGTCCTCCAACTCAAAGCTCCGCCGGAAAACGTCCCCACCATCGCCGCGTCGTTCTCGCGCTATTACTGGTTCCTCTCGCAGTGGCAGTGGTACGAGCTTCTCGGCCTGGCCGGCCCTCTCATCATCCTTGCGCTTCTGCTCCGCTTCGGCCGCCCCAACCCCACAGCCGCCGCGCTCATCCGAGCAGCCATAGCCCTCGGCCTCATCGCCACACTCGTCTCTCTACTCTTCGCGCACGAAAGCTACAGCACGCACCTCGTCGCCCGGCTCCAGCCCCTGCGCGCCTTCCTGCTCATCTACGCGGTGATGACCATCCTTCTAGGCGGCACTCTCGCCGACATCTCCTCGCGCACGCGAATCCTCGCGCCCCTAGCCCTCACCGCAATGGCGTTGCTCATGTTCTTCGTCCAGCGCCAGACCTACCCCGCCTCGCAGCATCTTGAACTCCCCGGCCGCGCCACCGCCAACCCCTGGTCGCAGGCGTTCGTCTGGGCGGGTGAGCACACTCCCACCGACGCCCTTTTCGCTCTGGACTCCAACTACATCACCACCGCCGGCGAGGACGGCCAGACCTTCCGCGCCACTGCCCGCCGCAGCACGCTCCCCGACTTCTCCAAGGACGGCGGCGAAGCAGCCGTCCGCCCCTCACTCGCCGAGTGGTATGCCGGCCAGGCCGCCCAGCAGAACCTCAGCACCCTCACCGACGCCCAGCGCCGCCAGCGCCTCCAGCCCCTCGGAGTCACATGGCTCATCCTGCACGCGACGGCCCCCACGCCCGTCGCGTGCCCCTACACCAACGCCGTCGTAAAAGTCTGCCCCCTCAACTAGAGCTACTGCGAATTCCCCATCGAAACCGCCACCGCCGGCGCCACCTTCAGCACGATGCTCTCCTGGTCCTTCGCCTGGAACTGCGAGTAGTACGTCCGCAGCTGCGGATAGTCCTTGGGCAGCACCAGTATCTCGCCAAAAAGAAACGACCTCCGCACCGTCACATTGTTCGCTGCCGGGGTCGCTTCCAGAGAGTACACCGCCGCATTCGGCATGGTCAGCTTGCCCGCCGGAGGCACCGCCTCCACAGACATCGTCGCCGGAAGATTGATCCGCTGTGCATCGAGCACCGTCTGCGGATAGTGGAAGTACACCGCCAAGTCTCTCTTTTCCTGGGTGAATTCCGCATGTTCCGACGCGGTAAACAGGTCCACCGGCAACACCAGCCGCTTGCCGGTAGGCGTGCCGACCGTCCCCTTCGCCTCGAACTTCACCGCCAGCGGCTTCTCATAGTCCGTCAGGTTGTCGATGCTCACGACCTTCACTTCCAGCGTCTTGGGAAGCAACTCCTCCAGCGACGTACGCAAGCCGTGACGAAGGCTCTCTTCATCGCCACGCAACGCCTGCTGCCGCCACCGCAACGCTGTGGCGCCGTGGTACGTCATATCGATCGTCCCCGTAACCTTGCCGTCCTCGGTCATGGTGAGGTTCGCAACCCGGTCCGTCCGCGTCTCCTTGTACGACATCGGGGGCGTCAGCGCAAAATCAGTGCCGTTGTCCGTCTGCCGCATGCCCTTCGAGTAGGTGTACTCCCACTGCAGTTGACCGTACGGCGTATATCGTTCGCCCGGGCCGAAGAACTGCTCTTTTCCCCCCACGTTCACAATCGCCACCGTATTTGAGAACTGCCGCGTCGTCATCCACATTGGCGCAAAGAGTCGGTTGGCCCGGTCGGGCACCAACATGGCATAGGCCTTCATCCCCGCGGCCCGCGCCATGCCGATGAACACATACACCATCTCCGTGCTGTTTCCGCGGCCGCGCCTATACACGTCCCCCGCGGTCGAAACCTTCGCCACACCCGCGGCCTTGTCCTCTTTCTGGCTCCGTTCCCGCGTGTAGTCGCTGTTTTCCAGCGCCATTACCGCCGCATAAATCTTGTGCAGCTTCTCATCATCCGTGGTGGCGCCCTCGATGACCTTTTGCGTCGCCGCCCTCAATGAACTGTCCGGACCGATAAAGTTGTTGGCAGACTTCGACCAGTGCTTGCCCTCGTTCTTCCAATATTCGTCCGTTGACCGGTAGGGCGTAAAGTTGAACAGCACGCGGTAGGTAAAGCTCCCGATGGGAGGCATGTAGTCTGCCTCCGGCGATGGTGGAACATCCTTCACCGTGACCTCATAGATTTGCTGGTCCGCCCCGTTCGGTCCGCCGCCGGGCTGGGCCCGGTGTCCCAACGTCACGCCCTCCGGAAGGATCGGGAACCAGGAGATGGCGTTGATCAACTGTCCGTCTTCATTCTGCATTTCGCGGTTCGTCGGATACCAAACGAAATGGGCGGCGCGCATAAACAATTTGCCCTGGATAATCCACGATGGCGATTCATACACGTTGTCGTTATAGCGCGTGGCATAACGGTATTCGATAATGCTGCCCACCTCGACGTCGGGCAGGGTGAACACGCGCGACTGGACCTTGTACCCATCGCCTTTCTCCAGGGTCTTCAGATACGGCTTTCCCGTAAACGGAATCACCGTTCCATCCGAATGAATGGTGCGGCCAGATATGTCGCCAACCGTCAAATCGTCACTGAAGTCCGAGTTGCCGCCTCCGGTGCTCACAAAGTTCAACTCGACGTTGGCATATTCCTTGCCCTCTTCGGTCAGGATCTTGATGCGGTCATAATGCTGCACCACATGCATGTCGTCCCTCGTGATCTCCTCCTTGAACAAGATCGCCGCCGGCACCCCGGGATAACCCGGCACGGACTTCATCGCCAGTTCCTCCGCCGTCGGCTTGATCCACTGGTCCGCCGCAAACGCCGCTGCCGTCGCCGTCGCCGCCAATATTCCCAGAACACACACCCGCCGCAACGCTCCGCCGTGTACCCGCAAAAAATTCAACACTGCACTCGCCCTCATAACTCTCCTCATCGTCCGTTCGTCGTTCTGCCGCCCCATGTTTGGGGGGCGCCTTGCGTTCTTCGCCTCTATGGCGCTTTCTTCAACACCACGCGACTCGCTTCGTCCGCGTCGATCACCCCGGCCAGCTTGCGCAGCGCCGGATAGCGGTCCGCCGGCAGCGTTACATTCCGCATCGTGTACGTCCGGCTGTAATGCAGCGACGTCCCGCGCACCTCCGTCGAACTTTCATAGCTCGCAAAACCCACATCCAGCTTCACCGGGTCGGGCAGTTCATCGACGACATATCCATCCGGCAGCGCGATGTCGTACTCGTCCGTGCCGCGCATCGTCTCTTCCAGATCGATCGGCACCACCCGCCGTTTGTTGTCCACGTCCAGCGAGTAGCTGCCCAGCACCCGCGGACGGACCATCAGCAGCGGCCCCGCCACTGTCGCGAAATGCGCCGCATCCAGCGAGTACGTCGTGGTCAGGTCCTTGTTCAGTGCCTCCACGTTCTCTACCTTCACGTCGCTCAGTGTCACCGAGCTGAAGTCCCTGGCCGCGACCCGGTCCAGATATTGCTGCTGCTCCTTGGCGTCCTCATGCGTATACAGATAGCGCCGCGTCTCGGAAAGATCGCCAAACCTCTTCTCCGTCACGTCGCCCTTCAACGACCCATCCGCCATGAGGTGAAACGTCGCAGACCGCCGCACAGTGTTCAGTCCCGGATCCAGCACCGGCAGTTGAATCACCTGGCTCTCCTTATCCTCCATCAGGACTCCGTAGCTGCCTTGCAGGTTCGACTCCAGTTGTCCGAACGGAGTCTTGTCCCATGTCGGGTCGAAGATCAGATAGCGCTTCCCGGTCTTTGCCGTCACCACGCTGCGCAGCTTCGGAGACTCGTACCCTTTGGGAATCTCGATCGCCGTAATCATGTGGTTTCCCCAGATCGACGGAGCATCCGGGTCGATGACACCGCGATTGACGTCCACCATCAGCAACGCGGCATGTACGCCGACTGTCGACAACATCGAGCTCAACAGGGTCGCCTTGTCCTTGCAGTCCCCGTACTTGCCATGGAAAACATCGGCGGCGGAATGCGGCTGGTATCCGCCCACACCCATTTTGATTTCGACATACCGGATCTTCTGCTGCGTATACTCCCCGATCGCTTCCACCTTGTCGTAGAAGTCGGTCTTGCCTTGCGTCAGCTCCGCGGCTTTCGCCGCAATATCCGGAGTCGCCACCATACGGTCGCGCGACAGACCGTCGTACCACTCGCCAATCCCCTGCCAGGTGCCTTCCTGCGACGCCGCCACACCCGCTGCCGCATAGTGGACCGTCATCCGTCCCGCCAGCGCTTCTCCCGATGGGGCCAGCGGCACGCGGTCTTCCGAATGCACTCCCGCTACATGCTCCATCTCCCACCGCCAGCGCTGATGCTCCATATCGACCCCGGCATCCGGCGCATGGTGCGCCCATGTCGTTGTCTGCGTAAATCCCTCCGGCAGCACCAGCGTAAAGTTCTCTTTCACCACCGGAATGTCGCCCTGAAAAAGCCACGTCGCTTCCGCCAGGTATGGTCGCATCCTCTTCTCATATTCGAACGCCACCACACCGCCCGGATCGCGCCCCGGTGGGTCCCCCATGCCCCTGACCCTATCGTCGCTGTACAGATCCTCGCCGGACCCGGGAACGCCGAAATCCCCGAGTTCATTGTCCTTCACCACAAACTCGTGACCGTCCGGACCGATTGCCCACACATGCATGGAGAGCACTTTCGAATCCTTGTCGTACCCAACGGCCGGCATCGCCTCGTCCCGCCCCTGCGGCCGCAAAATCTTCACCACCCGCCGCACGTGCTCGACAGCCTTGCCATCCGGAGCCACCGTATAGGTCGTCTCGTCCAGCAGCACCACCGCCGTGGTTGTCTCCGGATAGTGCGGCAGTTCCTGTTGCGCCGCCGCCTTCACCCAGTCCGGAACATTGTTCGAGGCACAAGCGGCCCCACAAACTACGGCGCTGACCAGCGCCACGGCAACACTCTGAAACACCGCATTGGCCCGAAAATACAAAGCTAACTCCAGCAACCCACAGCTTCCGTCGCAAAACGACTCAATTGACGCCAGGGATTGATTTGATCGTGTGAGAGTTTTATACGTCCATGAGTCCCCAGACGCAAGTAAATTTCATCGAACGGCGAATCGCCCGAACCCGCAACCGGGCCGGAAGCTGAATCCCGCGTCCTACCGGGAGGGGGAACCGAGCCTAGCGGGTTCCCTTATTCACGCCGTTCAGATCGAAATTAACCGCGCCGATCTTCCGGTTCGTCTCGTCGCGCACGACGAAGCGTATGCGGGTGGCGGAAGGTTTCGTGGGAATGTTGTCGAACAAACTGACCGTCGCCGAGTCGGGAGTGTTCGGAACGGACGCTTCTCCCACCTGCAAGGTGGAGAGCTTCGAGGTGAGATCGAGCGCGTTGCCCTTGGAATCGAAGGTTTCGGCGATGACGGTGATTTTGGCATCCAGCTTCCGGGCGCCGGCTTCGTGCCAGGCCAGATCGGCTGAGTTCAGGACGAGCCTGAACTGGCCGGACGGTCCGGCGACCCGCTGTACGTCGATATGCACGGCGTCATAAACCAGCACGCTTTGCGCGGCCAGTCCGAGGTCGAATATCTGACGATTCTGCCCCTTAAGGACGACCTTCGCGGGGCCTGAAGCCGAAACGCCCCGGGAGTAGTAGCCCTGGCGGGTCGCGGCGTGGAGGGACGGGTCCTTCATCACGACACGGATGCTGCGAAATTCCTTCGCGTCAGTTCTGGCAACGGCGGGCGCGTAAGTGAGGGTGTAGAAGCCGGCCCCGTCCCGGGCGCTGGCCGCGATGAGTTTATCGACATCGTTACGGCCAAAGAAAGCGTGACCGCCGGTGGCCTCGGCCATGACGTTGAAGTCGATCTGGCCGCCGAATGGGTCGCCCACGAAACCGTCGGCATCCACTTCCTCGGGCGCCATGGAAATGCCGGCCGGGTCGAGGGTATAGAGCGCGACCCGGGCGTCGGTGAGCGCGTCGGTACAAGACTCGATGACCTGCTTGAGCCCTTCATTGAACTGCTCGGGCAAAGTGGTGGGGTCGAACGGCGGAAACCCGCGGCCGACCCAGATCAGGCTCTTGTGCCCCGAGTGCCCACGGGTCGCTTCCGCGATCTCGATGAGGGACGCGAACGAGGCGTTGAACTGGTCGGCCTTCCAGCTTGCACCGTCCATGTGCCAGGGATAGGCCGCAAAGTGGTGGTCCAGGGCGGAGAGAATATCCTGGCGGGAAGTCGTGTAGTCGTGAAGCAGCATAAAGTGGGTCAGGTCGACGGCGCCGAGCAAGGTTGGCTGTTGGAGGGTTTCTCCCTGCCGATCGAGGAATTTCTTGAGGGAATCGCGGGCAAATGCTTCGTCCCCGAAGGGCGTGTTGATCTCGTCGAGCACGATCAGGGTCACGGGAGCGTTGGGTTCGAGGCGGTCGAGCTCCGCTGTCGAGTGGATGGGAATGTCTTTGGCCGGCGCGTGAGACGCCGGCGAATCGAGCGTGCGGATGACCTGCGGGACCTTGTCTTCGAGGACCTGGAAGTCGTCCTTGCCGAGGTTGGTTACGATCTCACCTTTGGCGTTGGTAACGACAACATCCAGCACCACCGCCTGCGCCTTGAGCTGAAGGGTAAAGCTGTCCGGAGTGGCGCCGGCCTGCACTCCACTCGAAGTTGTCGCGGACGGCCCATGGGGAGCGGGGGGCTGTTGCGCGAAAGCCGGGCCGGAAAGGGCGGCCGACAGCAGGAGTGAACCGAGAACCGGGCGGCTGGTACGCATGACAGGAACGTCCTCCATGCAAATGTAGCAGGATGTTCGCACAGCGGCGGCCATGTTCCGGCAAATAATAGATTGACATCTTTCATAGACTTTTGCTACAAACATCTCGAACCCCGAACCGCCGCGCTCTCATACCGGATGACGCCTCCAGAACCCAACCTTGTATTCGTCAAGGGCGCAATTCGATTGCAGCCACGAGCGGGAAGAGGTCGAGGAGCGACTGTTTTGTGGGGCGATGGGAACGTTAACAGGCGCGACGCGATAGAGGCGCCGCTGGCCCAATAGGAAATTGCCGCGGCACTTCGCTCTCGTATTCAGACGATGCAACACTTCAAGGAGATTTTGGGCATGCGCAACCAGCAGGAAAACCCCAACGGACCATGCAGGACCCTGGTCGCGAGGAGTCTCGCGGCATGCTTTCTCGTCATCGGCTTGCTGGCGGGCGCGGCTCCGTCGAAAGCCCAGTTGAACGAAACGGGTACCATCAACGGCACGGTGACGGACCAGACGGGCGCGGTCATCCCCGGAGCTATCGTCACGATCATCAATGTGGGCACGGGCACGCAAACTCCCGTCAAGAGCAATGGCAGCGGCGATTTCTCCGCGGTTGGCCTGAACGTGGGCACCTACTCGGTGAAAGTTGCGATTGATGGATTTGAAACCTACGAGAAGGACAACTTCTACGTGGGGTCGACGCAGACGTACACGGTGAACGTGAGCCTCAAGCCGGGCAGCACACAACAGTCCGTCGTGGTGCAGGCGGATTCGGTCCACGTAGAGACCGGCACCAATGAGATTTCCACTGAGATTACGGGCGAGGAAACGGAAAAGCTGGCCCTGGGTGGCCGGAACTACCAGCAACTTGCCACATTGATGCCGGGTGTGACCAACCTGTCCGCAGCCAACAGCATGGCCACCGGAGGGTATGTCGCCAACAACTCGGTTTCGGTGAATGGAATGGGGCGCAGCAGCGTTTTCTACACGCTGGACGGCATCTGGAATGAGGAAACCGGCGATCTGCTGACCAATACCGTCACCCCGGACCCCGAGGCCATCGACCAGGTAAAGGTGCTACAGAACAACTACAGCGTGCAGTACAACATGATGGGCGGGGCGGTTTTCATGGTCCACACCAAGTCCGGCACCAGCAGCTTCCACGGTCAGGCATGGTACTTCTACCGCGATGGCAAGTTCAACGCGCTCAATTACTTTGTGCTGCCGACCGGCGATCTGAATCCCCCTTTCCATTGGAATATCGGCGGAGTAGGGGTAGGCGGACCTCTCACGATCCCACACCTTTTCAACACCCACCGCGACAAGACGTTCTTCTATATCAATGGGCAGTATGTCGACCAGATTACGTCGACCGTCGCGTATGCCACGGACCCGACCCAGGACGAGGTGAACGGCATCTTTCCTGCGGAAATCCATGACCCGGTGACCCAAAACGACTATCCCGTCTCGCCGGGCGGCCCGTCGGGGCAGCAGTGGACGATCCCGCAAGCCAAGATCGTGCCGGCGGCGCAGGCCCTTCTGAAAGCTCTCGTTCCCCTGCCGAACACGCCACCGACGCCGTGTCCGCCAACCAATTGCGATGTGGTCCAGCGTTCGACCAACAACTTTCTTCTTACCAACCCTATCGTGTTCAAGCAATTGAATGTGATGGGCAAAGTCGACCATATTATCTCGCCCAGGCTGCGCTTGACCGCCGAGTATTTCCGCGAGGGTGTGCGGCATCAGCTCGCTTCCGCGTCCAGAATGGGTTCCACCTATCCCTATAACTGGGACATCTTCTACAACAACGATTCGGCGGGACAGATCCACCTGTCGGAGGTGATCTCGGGCACCATGCTGAACCAGATCAGCGTTGCCATGGACCGCTATGTGGTGACCCATACCTATGGCGGCGTTCACCTGGCGTCGCAAGTGCCGGGCTTCTCCGAAACGCTGGCGTATCCCTCGACCATCATCGGCCTGCCGGGGCAATGGCTTCCGGATATTACATTCAGCTCGGGCTGGACGAAGTTTGGAACGAACTCGACCGACACACAGTACAGGACTGCCTATCTTGCCGAAACGCTGACGGACAACTGGACGTGGCTGCGCGGAAAGCACAGCTTCGCGGCAGGAGGAACATTCCTGCTGGGTCGCTCGCGCGTCAACGCTCAGGCCGACAACACGACGGGGACATTCAATTTCAACGGCAGCGCAACCGGCACGCCTATCGCGGATTTTCTGGTGGGCGCTGCGGCCACCTATGTCCAGGGCAATACGGTGGTGCGCAAGAAGCTTACGTACCCGATCTATTCGCCCTACGCGGAAGACCAGTGGAAGGTGCTGCCCCGCCTGACCTTGACTGGCGGCCTTCGCTACTCGTACATGCCGTTCGCCAATGCCGACCAGGGCTATGCAACGACGTTCAATCCCAACTCGTTCGATCCTGCCGCCACCCCAATTGTCAACCAGGACGGCAGCCTTGTTCTGACACCTAACTACAATCCCTTGAACGGCCTCGCCTACAACGGGTTCAGCGGTGTTCCGTTCAATATGTCGAACGCGCATCAGAACTATTTTTCGCCTTCCGCAGGTTTCGCGTGGGACATGTACGGCGATGGGAAGAGCTCCCTACGCGGCGGCTTTGCGATTAACTATCTGAAATCGGGATCGAGCAGCGACTGCGAACAGAACTGCATCGGGCTTCCGGCCGTCCAGCAAATTGAGTTGAGCTTCGCCAATTTCCCCAACCCGCTCAACGGGAAAACGACGGTCCCGACCGCTACCTCTATCTATGGGGAAGATCAACATGGCATCCAGGCCGCTAAAATTTACAGCTATAGCTTGAGCGTGCAGCAGCAATTCGGCGCGAACTGGATTGCCCAGATTGCCGAAGCAGGCGTCGCCGGACGAAGCCTTCCGCTGGAATTGAATATCAACCAGCCGAAACCGGTTCCCGGTTACTCTTATAACCCAGTCCTGAACCTGGGGGTTTCGAATGCTTATGCCGCGCCGTACAAGGGTTGGTCCGCTATCAACTATGCGACGTCGACGGGTATTGCGAACTGGAACGCACTGGAACTCAGCCTGCGTCACCCGGTTGGGCACAACATCGTCTTCCGGTCGGCGTTTACGTGGGCCCACGGCCTCGCCGATGTGCCCTCGCAGCAAGGATACGCGGACGAGAATTCGGGTGTGCAGGATGCCTACAACCCGATGAAGGATTATGGGAATACGCAACTGAATCAGCGGTTGAACTTTTCAAGCGCGATTGTCTATAAGTTGCCGTGGTTTACCCCCGGTGGGTGGTCGAAGACAGCGTTCGGAGGCTGGCAGTTTTCAGCGGTCGTGGCTTTTCAGTCGGGTGTGTCCTACTCCGCGGGACTGTCGACGACGGGCCATGCGCTGGCCACACGCCCCAACATGGATCCGACCATGCCGCTACAGCGATACAAGGGAGACAACTTTACGACCAACAAGATTGGAGCTGTAGGCCCGTTCATCAGCACCTGCTCCTTTACGGTGCCGGGAGAGGGTACCCCATGCAGCCCGGGCTCGGAAGTCTCTCCTTACTTCAATGGCACGTTCGGCAACGCCCCGGTTGGCAACATCATGGGGCCGGGGGCGGTGATCAACAATGTTGCCCTGTTCAAGTCTTTCCCGATCAAAGACTGGGTAACGATGCGCCTGCGCGGAGAGCTGTTCAACATGGTCAACCACCCGAACTTCGATGGTCAGGACCTGAACGTGGGCGACGCCAACTTCGGGTATTACACGCAGGCCGCCGATCCCCGTGAAGCGGAGTTCGCTATCGAGGTCCAGTGGTAAATATGTTTCCAACAATTTTCAGGGTGCATACGGTGAAGAAAAACATGGATAACACAAACTCCTCAGGAAGAAATTGCCGGCGTTTTGTCGCGTTAGCGACCGTCGCGGTGTCGCTTGGATTGACATTCGCGACCGGATGCTCCAGCGAAGGCTTTACCGGGCCAGACGCCTTTGTGACGATCGTTCCCGGAAACACGATGGTGGGTACTGGCGCGACGTTCGTACTGTTCGCGGGAGCGAGTCCGACAGGGGTCACCTGGACCATCACCAGTGGGACTGGCTGCACCGGAGTCGCGTGCGGTACTCTGGCCGGCGCTACGGCGACCAGCGTGAACTACATCGCTCCGGTGAGCATCCCCGGAAGCACGATGAGCGTGACGATCACGGCCACCTCGACGACCAACTCAAGCATTTCCGCGTCCGAGACTCTGACGGTCTTTCCGGTGTACGTCCAGATCACCGGGCCCTCCAATACCACGGTCGTCCCACTGACGTCGGCGCAGTTTTCGGCCACGGTGATCAACGATCCGACCGGCCTGGGCGTTACATGGAGCGCGAGCGGGTCTTGCACGGGCACGACGCAGGGCTGCGGAACGTTCCGCGGACCGACGCCCACGCAGGCGACGTTCGTGGCTCCTCCGGCCCCGGCGTTGGAGACGGTGAATATCACTGCAACATCGGTCGCTGACCCGGCCGAAAGCGCTACGTTCGCAGTGACGGTCCCGAAACTTGCCGTCTTCGTTTTCTCCCCCACGATCCCGCCAGCGGTCATTGCCGGACAGACGAATTACTCGACAACGATCCAGGTATTCGGCAACACGCTGCCCTACACGCTCACGGCAACCAACCTGCCGTCATGGGCCACGGCGGACATTGGGGCGAACACGGTTACAATCCACGGCAATCCTCCAGCAGGGACCCAGGGCACGGTCTACACGCAGATCAATGTCGTCGATTCAACGGCGCCAGTCCCCTTGCAGGGCAGTCAGTCTTTCGCCATCACGACCTATCCCTCGCCAGCAACCGGCAATTCCCTGCTGAACGGTTCGTATGCCTTCTTTGCTACCGGCTGGACGGACGGCACATCGGTGCAGACAACGTATAACGGCATCGAATACATCGGTTCCTTTACGGCGGACGGAAACGGCAACATCACCGGCGGAGAGTTGGATGTAAACAGTCCGACGACGGGCCTGACCAGCTACAGTTCGCTGGGGGGCACCTACAGCGTGCAATACGGCACGGACTCGAGCGGCAACCTGGTGCAAGGCAGCCAGACAGGCCTTGTCACGCTTGTCCCCGCAGGCAAGCCGCCGCTTCCGCTCACCTTTGGGGTAAGCCTCTCAAAGATTCGGAAGGGCGTCAACGGGGCCCCGGATGTGGCGACCAGCGGACACTTCATCGAGTTCGACGACTCGACCGGCATTTCCGCGAACACCACTCCCAACTCCAGCGGCATTCGTGCGCAGGGGCCGCTGTTACTGCAAGACCCTGCCGCGCTGAATGCCGCATCCAGCCCGCTTTCCGGGCCGTATGCGTTCGGCATGGCCGGCTACTCGTCGGTCACTGCTACCTCCGGCCCCTGTTATGCCATACATACGTGCGGTCCCATCTCGATGGCCGGATCGATGATACTGGGCTCAAGCGGCGACATCACGTCCGGCATCGAGGATGTGCAGGTCGCTGAAAATACGTCAGGCGCCGTGGCGTTGTCCGGCGGACTGGCGGACTCGGGGGCAACCGACGCCAACGGCCGGGTCACCGGGACAATCACCGCAGCGGCAACCGCGAATATGCCCGGGTGGCCCACCAACTTCATTGTGTATGCCATCAACGCGCAAACGTTCTACCTGATGTCGGCGGACCCCTACGCGACCAACAGCCTGATAACGGGGACCGCGATGAAGCAGAACCTCGCCGACATTGCGACCACTCCATTCGATCCGACCGAACCGATCGTCCTGTACGGGAACCTCACCTCCACCACGTCGTTCAGCACGAAAGGGCCGAACGGCCAGATCCGCGTACAGGTCCAATTGCTGACGGTCGTTCCGTCAAGTCCCACCGCGGGCAAAATGAGCGGCCAGCAATACGTGAATGCGTCGGGCACTTATACGATGAGTGTGCTTCCCGGCACTGTCGGCAACTATAGCTACACGGTTGCGCCCGCGACCGGCCGGGTCACGTCCTCCACATCCAGCGAGCCGTACCTATATCTGGTGGACACAAGCCAGGGATTCGGCACGCAATATTCGGCACTGAACAACGTGGCGCCCGGTCTTTTCCAATTCCAGCCGCAAACATCAACGACCCTTAGCTCCGGCACCTATACCTATTACATCTTCAACGGAACGTCCCAGTCGGCTCCTATGGAGACAGGGACACTTGTCATTCCTTCGGGCGGTGTTCCTTCGGACGGAACCATCACCCCACTGGCGCCTGGTGGCCAGGACTATACAGCGTTCGCTCTGGCAGGCAACGTCTACGTCGCGGGCGAGCCTATTTTGTTTAGCGGTCCGGTAACCGGAACACTGGCCGAAACGGACGGGGTTTTTAGTCATGGCTTCAGTGCCAACGCCATATACACCCCGGCGGGGATCGTCTTTTCCATCACACCTTCGACTCCCACGTCCTACTTCCAAGGCTGCGGGCAGGCGGCAACGCAGGGGGGTGGCTTCGTTATCTCATCCACCTCGTTCATTTGTGCACCGGCGGGCGGGTCGTTCGCCGGGGTCCACGTCTTCGAGCAGTGAACCAGCCATAGGAGAAATGACCCCGGCTCGGCGCGGCGAGCCGGGGTCAAAGCGGACGGAAATCGGCAGCAGCGTGCAATCGACGCTGCTGCCGATTCCATTTTCGGTGGCTGGAAACGGCATGGGACACCTATTGCCCCGATTCCGCCCCCTTATGACCCCACCGAACCGCCGTCAATTCAATTACTGTCCGAGGAGATTCAGGGTTACCGCTCGGCAAATCGACTGGGGACGATCCACGGAAGGCCCCGGGGTCAGCCTAGATTGCGTCGCGTCGCCGCCTGGGGATAGCCCTGCCCGAGGAATCATCCATGCGCGTTGCGTTTCGTCTGCCCTTCGTCCAGACATGTGTTCTGAACCGTCTTTCGGTTGTGCTCCTCGGACTGTTTCTGCCGTTCGCCGGCGTCGGCGTACAGGCGCAGACCACGTATACCGGAACAGTTGACTTCGGGACGGTGGATGTCGGCAGCAGCAGCGGGTCCCAGACCCTGACGTTCAACTTCACCTCCCCGACGGCGCTGAACGTGAGCACGCCGGTACGGGTGCTGACCACCGGCGTTGCGAACCTGGACTTCAAGAGCGATGGGACGGGGTCCTGTGGCGGCGCCACGTATAGCAGCTGCACGGTCGGCGTCATCTTCTCGCCGACAGCACCGGGGCTGCGGCTGGGGGCCGTGGTCATCGAGGACACGTCGGGCAATGTATTGGCAACGGCCTATATCCATGGGGCCGGGCATGGGCCGCAGGCGGTTTTCGACCCCGGCCTTCAGTCCACCATCGGCACCGCTACAGGCGTCAACGGGTTAGCCGCGGATGGGGCGGGCAATGTCTACATCGCGGATGCTGCAACCCCGCCATCGATATACAAGGTCGCCCCCGGGGGCACCCAAACCACCGTAACGCAGCTTTCGAGCGGACCGGACGGCGTGGCGGTCGATGGGGCGGGCAATGTCTATGTTGCAGTGCCGATAAATAGCACCATCGTGAAGATCACCCCCGCGGGCGTGACGACTCAGGTGGGTACCGGGCTTGGTTTTGCGGGTGGCCTGGCGGTCGATGGACTGGGCAATCTATATGTCACATTGGCCTCTCTTCCGGGTGGCGTGGTCAAAGTGGCGCCGAACGGCACCCAGACTGCGGTTGGCACCGGCCTGGCACAACCCGCCGGCGTTGCAGTCGACGCTTCGGGCAACATCTTCATCGCGAACACGGGCGGTGGCACCATCGTGAAAATCGCCCCGGACAGCACCCAGACAACGCTCGTCAGCGGCCTTTCTTACCCCGGCGCGATCACCGTAGACCCCTCGGGAAACCTTTACGTCGCCCTGCAGCTTGCCGGTCAGGTGGTGGAATATTCCCCTACGGGAACTCGGTTGCGCACGTTCGGGCACGGGCTGAGTAATCCATCGGCCGTCGCGCTGGACGCTCTCGGCAATCTTTACGTCAATTCCGGCGCCACGCAGAAATTCGATCGCACGCCGCCGACGGTCGGCTTCCTGACAAGTTCGGTCGGCGTCATCAGTACCGACAGCCCCAAGGCGGTCACTCTCGAAGATATCGGCAACGATACCCTGACCTTTCCGGTCCCGGCGTCGGGCACAAACCCCACGATCTCAAGCAGTTTCTCTCTTGACGGCGGCACCACGACTTGCCCGCAGCTTACTTCCGCGTCAGGAGCGGCCGGCACTCTGGCCATGGGGACGTCGTGTGTCTATTCGGTCGACTTCACGCCTACGACGACGGGGACGATCACCGGCTCGCTGGTGGTGACGGACAACTCGCTGAACGTCGCCAATGGGACGCAGAGTGTCACTCTGAACAATCAGGGGACGGTTGTGATTGTCCCTGCGACAGTAACGGTGGGGTTTGTCGACGTGAACTACACCGGAGCTCCTGTACCGGTGCCGATAACGACGGTCCCCGCAGGCTTGGCTGTGAGCGTCACGTACACCTCGCTGACTCTGGGAACTACCTCCACTACGGACCCATCCGCGCCCGACTTTTACATGGTTACAGCCACGGTCACCACACCCGGCTACAGCGGTTCGGGATCAAACTATCTCATCATCAACTCGCTTCCAAATCCGACCATTACCTGGGCGACCCCCGCACCCATCACCCTTGGCACACCTCTGAGCGCAACGCAGCTGAATGCCACGGCGAATACTCCGGGGACATTCACGTACAGCATCCCCTCGGGGACCGTGCTGGCGGTGGGCTCGTATCCTATCACCGTAAATTTCGTGGCAACGGATACGGCGGACTTTTCTCCAAATGCCAGCGCAACGGTGACCCTGGTGGTGCAACAGAATACGCAACCGGTGACGCCGGTCAATTTCGGGACCTTGCTGGTTGGCTCAACCGCACCCGCGCAGACGGTCACCTTCACTTTCGTAAACCCCGTAACCTTGGGCAGCACCCCTGTGCAGGTATTGACGCAGGGCATTGCCGGCCTGGACTTCGCAAACACCAACGCCGGCTCATGCGCAGCGGGTGCCTACGCCGTCAGCGCGGCCTGCACCGTAACCGTCAACTTCACACCAGCCGTGCCCGGACCCCGTCTGGGTTCGGTGACACTGCTGGACGCCTCCGGCAATGCGGTTGGGACCGCGCTTATCGGTGGCGTTGGACAGGGGCCACAGATCGCCTACGACCCCGGGGTGAAGAGTATTGTTGCGCCTTCCCTGGCAACCTACGGGTTGGCGATTGATGCAGCGGGAGATCTCTATCTCAACACCCTCACTTCGATAGTGAAGGTGACGCCGTCGGGTGTTCAGACTACTGTCGCTTCTGTATCGGGTGGCGTGAGTGGCGCCACGGCTATCGACGGCGCCGGCAACATCTACACGCTGAACCTGGCGAACAGCATGGTCTATGAAATCACCCCGTCCGGCGCGCAATACCAGGTGGGCTCCGGCTGGGTATTCCCCACCGACCTCGCCGTCGATACCGCGGGAAACCTGTACGTCACCGACAGGGGTTACAACCCACCCCCCGATACGACCGGCGGCCGTCTCACCAAGATCTCTGCCGCGGGCATTCAAACCACGATGGCAGGACCGTTCGTCAGTCCTGACGGCGTCGCAGTCGATGGCGCCGGCAACGTCTACGTCACGGACAATGCGGGCCTGGGCATCATCAATCCCGGCTTGATCGGCGTCGTCTACAAGGTCACTCCCGGCGGCACGCTGAGCACTGTGGCATCAGGGTTGTTCAGCCCGAATGGCGTCGCCGTAGATGCTGCGGGAAACCTTTTCGTTACTACCGCCTCATCCAATACGTCGATCGACAGGATCACTCAGGCTGGAGTTCGGACCACGCTTTATGATGGTCAAGTCTCCTTTCCGGAGACGGTGAAGATCGCTCCGTCCGGCGACCTTTACATTACTCAGAGCGTCACGGGCGCGCAGTTGCTGAAGATCGACCGCAGCACCGTGCCCAGCTTTACGTTCGAGAGCACTACCGTGGGCTCGGTGAGCGCGGATAGTCCGCAGGCTTTTACGCTCGAAAACATCGGCAACGCTACCCTTAACTTCTCCGCGCCGGGTACGGGGACGAACGCCAGCATTTCGGCGAACTACTTTTTGGCGCACGCGACCACGTGCCCGCAATCGTCGGCGGCATCGACGCTGGCGAGCGGCGCTACTTGTGTTTACTCCATCGAATTTCTGCCGTCGACTTCGGGGACGATCCTCGGCTCGCTGACGCTGACCGACAATGCGCTGGGTGTGGCGAACGCGATGCAGGCCATCCCGCTGACCGGCGCGGGCGTGGCGGGGACCGTGGCCGCGACGGTGACGCTCAGCAACCTGAACCAGACTTATACCGGTTCGCCAATCAGTGTGACGGCGACGACGAATCCGGTGGGGCTCGCTGTGTCGATTACCTATAACGGCGGCTCGACGCCTCCGACGGCCGCCGGGACGTATGCGGTGGTGGCGACGATCACTGCGCAGGGCTATACCGGTTCGATGACCGGCAACCTCGTCATCGCGCAGGCGACGCCGGTGATTGCGTGGGCGAATCCAGCGGATATTACGTACGGCACAGCTTTGAGCGCCACACAGTTGAACGCCACGGCTTCGGTGGCAGGGACGTTTGCGTACACACCGGCCATCGGGGCGACGCTGAATGCGGGAACGGATACGCTCGGCGTGGTGTTCACGCCGACCGACGCCGTCGACTACACGACCGCGAGCGCGAGCGTTTCTATCGTCGTGAGCCAGGCGACGCCGGTTATTACATGGGCGAATCCCGCCGGCATCACGTACGGCACGACCTTGAGCGCGACGCAGCTGAACGCGACAGCCTCGGTGGCTGGGACGTTTGCGTATACCCCGGCCGCCGGGACCACGCCGACCGCCGGGACCGACTCGCTGAGCGTGACGTTTACGCCAACCGATGCCACGAACTATACGTCAGCTACCAAGAGCGCCTCGATTGTGGTGAGCCAGGCGACTCCGGTAATTACGTGGGCCAATCCTGCGGCGATTACGTATGGCACAGCTTTGAGTGCGACGCAGTTGAATGCGACGGCTTCCGTTCCTGGAACTTTCGCCTACACTCCCGCGCCGGGGACGGTTCCGCTTGCGGGGACTGACACACTCAGCGTCACGTTCACGCCGACCGATACGACGGACTACACAACCGCGACGGCGAGTGTTTCGATCACGGTCACGCCGGCAACACCGGTGATTACATGGGCCAATCCCGCAGCTATTACGTACGGTACGCAGCTCAGTGCGACGCAGTTGAATGCGACGGCGTCGGTGGCCGGAACTCTTGCTTACACACCCGGCGTGGGGACGACTCCGCTCGCGGGGACTGACACACTCAGCGTCACGTTCACTCCGACCGATACGACGGACTACACGACGGCGACGGCGAGTGTCTCAATCACGGTCACAGCGGCAACGCCGGTGATTACGTGGGCGAATCCCGCGGCTATTACGTACGGCACGCAGCTCGGTGCGACGCAGTTGAATGCGACCGCATCTGTGGCGGGCACGTTTGTTTACACGCCCGCCGCGGGGACAACGCCGTCGGCGGGAACCGACACGCTGAGCGTTACGTTTACGCCAACGGACGCGACCGACTATACGACAGCGACTGCAACTGTTTCGCTCGTCGTCAACCAGGCGACTCCGGTGGTTACGTGGGCGACTCCTGCGGGGATCGGCTACGGCACTGCGCTCAGCGCAACTCAGTTGAATGCGACGGCGTCGGTACCGGGGACGTTCACCTATACGCCCGCTGCCGGAACAATTCCACCGGCGGGGACGGATACGTTGAGCGTCACCTTCACACCGACCGACGCGACCGACTACGCGACGGTGACCGAGACGGTGCAGCTTGCCGTCTCCCAGGCGACGCCCGTCATCACATGGGCGAATCCGGCGGCGATCACTTACGGCACGGCCCTTAGCGCAACGCAGTTGAACGCGACGGCGGCGGTCGCCGGCACGTTCGCCTACGCACCGGCTGCGGGAACTATTCCGGCGGCGGGAACCGATACGCTGAGTGTCACATTTACGCCAACGGACTCGACCGATTACACCAGCGCGACGAAGAGCGTTTCCATCGTTGTGAGCCAGGCGACGCCAGTCATCACATGGGCCAACCCCGCTGCGATTAGTTACGGAACAGCCCTGACCGCGACGCAGTTGAATGCGACCGCATCTGTGGCCGGCACGTTCGTCTACAGTCCGGCCGCGGGAGCGATTCCGCTGGCGGGGACAGACACTCTTAGCGTGACGTTTACTCCCACGGATGCGCTCGACTACACGGCCGCCACGAAATCGGTGTCGATTGTGGTGACGCCTCCCGCGCCCGTTATCACCTGGGCGAACCCGGCGGCGATCACGTACGGCACGCCGTTGAGCGCGACGCAGTTGAACGCGACGGCTTCGGTCGCGGGGACGTTCGCTTACAATCCGGCGGCAGGAACCGTGCTGCTCGCCGGGAGTAATACGCTCGGCGTCACGTTCACGCCGACGGACACGACCGACTACACGACGGCGACGAAGAGCGTCACCATCGTCGTCAACCCTGCGACGCTCACTGTTTCAGCCGCTAACGGCACGCGAGTTTACGGAGCGGCGAATCCTGCATTCACGGGATCGGTGAGTGGGAACCAGAACGGCGATACGTTCGCTGAGACCTTCAGCACAACCGCGACCACGCTGTCGAACGTCGGCACGTACGCCATTGTTCCTGCAGTCACCGGCAGCAATCTCACGTCGTATACGCAGACCGTCGTGAACGGAACGCTGACCGTGACTCAGGCAGGATCGACGACCACGCTCGGCGTGAGCAGCACGACCCCCGCGTTGGGGCAGAGCGTTACGCTGACCGCACAGGTCGCCTCGGCAACCAGCGGAACACCGACCGGAAGCGTGCAATTCATGGATGGAACGACAGTGCTGAATACCGCGACGCTGAGCGCTGGAACGGCGACGTTCGCGACTTCGGCGCTGGCACTCGGCGCGCATTCGATCACCGCGGTGTATCTCGGCGACACCAACTTCACCGGCTACAATAGCGGGGCCGCGCAGGTGGTGACGGTGAGCGGTAGTCTCGACTTCACGATCAGCGCGATTACCCAGACGCAGACTGTCATCCCAGGCGCGATCGTCAGCTACAGCTTCAACGTCGCACCGGTGAATGGAACGTATCCGTCGAGCGTGAGCTTCGCGGCGAGCGGCCTGCCGCCGGGCGCGACGGCGACGTTCTCTCCGTCGAGCATCGCAGCCACCGGCGGCGCGCAGACGGTCACGGTTGCGATACAGACATCGACGGCGATCATCGCGAACAATTCCTCCAACTCGCTACCGCCGATTGCGCTCGCACTGCTCCTGCTCCCGCTGGCCGGAACGAAGCGGTTTCGTAAATCGGGCAAGCGGATGACGCGCATGGCCTGCATGTTGCTGCTACTGGGCGGAGGCGCGCTGGCCACCGCCGCACTCTCCGGCTGCGGCACGAACAACGGCTTTTTCGGACAGTCGCAGAAGGCCTACAACGTCACCATCACAGCCACCAGCGGGACAGTTTCGCACACGGCCACAGTCACACTCGATCTTGAATAAGACAGGAACAAGAAAAATCTATGCGGACCATTTTTCGACCTCTCGTGCTGGCCGTTTGCTATATAGCCGGTTGCTGTGTGATCGCCTCGGCCGCCGCGGCGCAGCAGCCGGTGAAGGCCACGCCACGCTTTGAGGCTGCGGTGACCTACGACCTCAGCGGCGCCAACCTCACTACCGGCAGCGGCTTCTGGATGCAGGGCGGCAGCGCTTCGCTCGCGGGCGGCATCACGCACCACTTCAGCGCGGTCGCGGAGTTGTCGGGCCTGCACTCGGGCAGTATCATCGGAGTGCAGGTCCCGTTGAGCCTGGTCACCATCGCTTTCGGTCCGCGCTATCGCTGGAGCGCGGGACCGAAGGCGCACGATCTTTCGATCTTCGGGCAGGCGCTGGTGGGTGAGACGCACGGCTTCGACAGCGTATTTCCGGCGGCGGGAGGAGCGAATGCTTCCGCGTCGAGCGTGGCGTTTGAATTGGGCGGCGGCATCGACCTCGGTCTTGGCCATCACGCGGCGCTCCGCCTGGTGCAGGCCAACTGGCTGCGTACATCGCTGCCCAACGCAACCACCAATGTGCAGAACAACCTGCTGCTCGATGCGGGCGTGGTGTTGCGTTTCTAGTGCAAATCGCGGCGTGAATGCAGTATCTTCAAGAGGGTGGACGCGGCCTCATCACAGCCCGGCGATGTTGTGCTCCCACTGCCTTCCGCGCAGTTGCCGATCGACGCGACGCGGCACACCGCAGGGCTTGTCGAGGAGTTGTGGCGACTTGCGGAAGCGGAAACCTGCCGCCTCACTGTCGAAGAGTTCAGCAGCATTCTCGGTGCAGTCGGCGCGAAGCTGAACTATGGCCTGCCTCAGGGTGTGCCTGCGGATTCCGCCCAGCGGTCCGCGTTCCTGCGCGGACTGCATCTGCCGGAGCTCGCGCTGGCGCACGCCTGCGCCCTCGGGCGTGAAGCGGCGTGGCAGCGCTTCCTCGGGCTGTATCGCGCTCCGCTGACGCAGGCTGCTATTGCCATCGCCGGTTCCGCGACCCTCGGGCACGACCTTGCCGACTCGCTTTATTCGGAGCTTTACGGCTTGAAGCAGGATGAAGCGGGACGGCGTTCGCCGCTTCGCTCCTACTCCGGACGCGGCTCGTTGCTGGGCTGGCTGCGGGCTACGCTGGCGCAGCGGCACGTCGACCACCACCGCCGCACGCGACGCGAAACTCCGCTCGACGCCCTCGATGCACCCGCTCCAGAAGCCGCTGCGGGGCCGCTCTCGGCCGAGCTTGTTCGCCTGACGCACTCCCTCGCTCGCACGCTACAGGCGTTGCCGCCGGAGGACAGGTTCCTGCTGTCCGCTTATTTTCTCGACCGCCGCACGCTGCTTGAAATTTCTCGCACGGTGCATGTGCATGAAGCGACGATCAGCCGGCGGCTCAAGCGATTGGCCGCCGATCTGCGCAAGCAACTGTTGCAGAACCTTCAGGCTGGCGGCCTCAGCAAACGGGCGGCGGAGGAGGCGCTCGGCGTCGATCCGCGCGACGTTGAAATAAACCTGCGCAAGCTGCTGCAAACTTCTCAACCGTCGACGTTCTCCGATAGAGCGGCGACTACGGAATCCGGTCAACGATGAGCGATTTTTACCAACCCGGCCAGCATCCCGACGCCGACCAACTCAGCGCCTTCGCGGAAGACACTCTGCCTGCGCATGAGCGCGAGCAGACGCTTGCTCACCTCGCGGGTTGCGCGGACTGCCGGACGATCGTTTCGCTCGCGCTGCCGCCGGTTGAGGACGTTCCGCAGTTGCAGCCCGCAGCTACACACAGGCCGTGGTTCTATGGGTGGAACGTGGCATGGCTCGCGGGTGCGGGGCTCGCTGCACTGGTTTTTCTGACGGTGCATATTCGCAACGGCGGACGCGACGGAAAGATCGCGAGCACGCCGACGCAGACCGCCGCGGTGCGTCCGCAAGCGGCTCCGATCGCGCCGCCGGCGTGGAGGGCTGCTCCGTCAATGGATTTGAAGACGCCGCGGGCAGTCGCAGCTCCCCCGCCGCCAAAGGCCGCCGACCGTTTTCCGTCTCCAACAACGTCCGCGACGATCGACAGCCGGCAAATCGCCAACCTTCCGATCCAGGGACGCAATTTCATCGCCGAGCCGCAGCAACAACAACAGTCGCAGCAGCAGGCTGGAGGGTTGCACGGGTCTGTCTACGGTGCTTCTGCGGGAGCGGGGGTGGGAGGACGGGTCGCACGCGACGATCAGTCTGCGTTTGCGCAACGAGGCGCTTTGAACGGGAGCAACAAAGATGCGGCCCCCACAGCTGCGCCTGCACCGGTGGCCGCTGCTCCGATGATGAGCGCTCCGATGCAGCGAGCACCTGCCGCGGCTGCGAAAGCCGCGCCACAAACCAGCGACGCGGTGACGGTGGCTGCCGCGAGCGCGCAGGTGGAAACCACAAACGCCTCCGTGTCGACGATGCTCATGTCCCCCGGCATGGCCGACGCGCACAGGTTGCCGAGCCATTTGGCGATTGCGTCGACGATCACGCGGGACAACCGGATGCTCGCGCTCGACACTGCGGGAGCTCTGTTCCTGAGCAGGGACGGCGGGCGTCACTGGAAGGCGGTTGCCGCGCAGTGGCCGGGGCGCGCCGTCAAGATTGAACTCGCGTCGCTTCCACTGCTCCCGGCGAAGCAGCCCGCGAGCGCTTACATCGACGGCAATGCCAGCGCATCCGGTCTAACCAGCTTCGACGGCAAGGCAATCTCGGGTCCATCTGTCGTCGGTATTGTCGCCGACTCCACGGGAGCCATCATTTCGGGCGTATTTATCACGGTTACGGATGATCGTACAGGGACCGTTCGAACGACGGCGACGGACCGCAACGGCCGCTATGCTGTCGGCGGACTTGCGCCTGGAGCTTATCGAATTGACGCATCCGCGCCGGGATTCGCGTCGTGGCGGGGTACAGTCACGGTCGCCGCAGCGCAGCAGAGCGTGGTGAATATTTCGCTGACGGTTGGCGCCGTGAGCGAGAGCGTTGAGGTCAGCGCAGATGCCCCGATGACGACCGGAAAGCCAGAGAAGAAAGCGCGCAGAAATGCGAGCACCGCATCTCTGAGTGAGCCTTCCGCGGCCTTTGAAATCACCACGGACAGCGGCGAAATCTGGACCAGCGCCGACGGCAAGAGATGGACGCGCAAGTAAGCCCTCTGCGGCGCCAATAAAAAATCTTCATTCTCCATGCAAGTCCGCGGGAGTTCTCCGTTCTCCGGACAGACAAAGCCGCGGTGCCGACCCGCGACGCACAAGGAGAACCCATGCAGGCTTTCTGGAATTCCCGCCGCTCCCTCCGCATTCTGCTGCCTCTTTCTCTTGCATTACTCCTTGCCGCCGTCACCAAAATGTCGCTCGTGCATGCAGGAGCGGAGGCGGCAGCCGCAACGTATAGCCACGGGACGCTGTCGGTCACGATTCCCTACCACTCCAGCGGCGCGGGTTCGGGCAAGCTGGTCGCGGAAATTCTCGACCCCGAAGACCATGTGCTGGGCCGAACGGAACGCAACGTCGACATCGCCCGAGGCGACGGCTTGTGGCAGCAGACCATCACGCCCGGCAAGGCGATTGCCTTCGAAGACATCGTCTGGCAGCGCGTCCGTTATCGCTTCGAGTACGACGGCGACAAACTGCCGGCAATCGAAGGCATCGAGTCCATCTCTCAGATTTTGCGCCGCCCGGTAGTGCGTATTCTCGGCCAGACCGAGTACCTCGCAGGCAGTGAGGCTGCTATTCGCGTCATCGTTTCCGACGCTAACAACAATGACGTTGCAGAGACGGGAACGATCCGCATTGAGTTGATTGCACCGGACCAACAATCGCGGCCGCTTTTCTCCGGACACCTGAACCGTCGCGGCACGCTGGAAGCGCAGTTTCGCTTCCCTGCCGGACTCGTCGGCAAGTACGATCTGCGCTACATCGCGGACACTCCCGTTGGCTCGACCGAGTACACGCAGCCGGTCGAGCTTCGAGACAAGGCGGCCATCCTGCTGACGACCGAGAAGCCGATTTATCAACCGGGACAGACCATCCACGTGCGCGCGCTGGCGCTGGAGCGCGCCGATCAGAAGGCGGATGCGAACCATGCGCTGACGTTCGAGCTCGAAGACTCGCGCGCCAACAAAGTTTTCAGGAAGGCCACCGAGACGGACAAGTTCGGCATCGCCTCCGCGGAGTTCTCGCTTGCGGATGAGGTCAACCTTGGGACGTATCATCTGCGCGCGCTGATGGGCGATGCGGCGGCGCCTTCGAATACCGCTGAAGTCGCGTTGAACGTCGAGCGCTATGTGCTGCCGAAGTTCAAGGTCGCCGTCGAGTTTACGAAGAAGGACGGCAAGGAGAAGAAGGATTATCGACCGGGCGATCACGTGACCGGCGTCGTGCGCACGAACTACTTTTTCGGCAAACCGGTCGACCACGCGGAGATCACCGTCAAGGTTTCCAGCATGGACGTTGCCGTATTTGAAGCAGCGTCGGCTGAAGGGAAGACCGATGGTGACGGCGCATTTCATTTCGATCTGAAACTGCCAAACTACTTCGCCGGGCGACCGCTCAGCCAGGGTGCCGCGCGAGCGCTCGTCGAGGCCACCGTGAAGGACTCCGCCGCGCACGCGGAGACACGCGGCGAGCCCATCACTATCAGCCAGTCCTCGCTGCTGATCACGGCGGTGCCAGAGGGCGGAACGCTGATCCCGCATCTCGACAATCAGATTTTCATTCTCACCTCCTATCCCGATGGAACGCCCGCAGCGACTACGGTTGCGATCCATCGGCCCGGTATTCGTTCGATCGGCGAAACCGACCAGCAGGTTTCAACGGACGCCGGCGGTGTTGCTGTCGTTCATTTCAACCCGGGCGCAGGTCTGGACTCGCTGCAAGTCAGCGCCGACGACCATCACGGCAACCGCGCTTCCGGCCCGGTTTCACTGGAGTCTCGCGAGGGCACAGATCAGATCCTGCTCCGCACCGACCACGCGGTGCTCAAAGCAGGAGATCGCATCCACCTGAAAGTTCTCTCTACGCGCACACACGGGCCGGCGTACATCGACGTTGTAAAGAACGGCCAGACGATCCTCACGCGCGATGTCGATCTGCAAGGCGGCGAGGCCGATCTCACCCTCAATGCGACGCCCGACATGGCCGGCACACTCGACATCGACGCCTATATGTTTGGGCGCAACGCCCAACCTGTCGCCGACCATCGCCTCGTCTTTGTCCAGCCCGCGGATGAGCTGAAGATCGAAACAACCACCGATGCCGCAGTCTACAAACCCGGCGCAGATGCCCGCATTCGCTTCCATGTCACCAACTCGCGCGGCGAGGGTGTAAGTGCGGCGCTCGGTTTACAGGTGGTCGACGAGGCGGTGTTTGCACTCGCCGAAAAGCAGCCCGGTTTTGCGAAGGTCTTCTTCTATCTCGAGCAGGAGGTGATGAAGCCGCGCTACGAAATACATTCGCTTTCGATGTCCGATGTCGTAGAGCCGGTCGTCTCCGGTGAGAACGATCGGCATGATCTCGCTGCACGCGCTCTCTTTTCCGCAACAGAAATGGAGGCGCCGGCCAAGCTCGACACAGAATTTGGCCGCAGTCTGCCGCAGGATAAGTACGCTGTCTACGCCGAGCGTTATCACGACGCATTCGTGGGGCAGGTGACGAGGATCGCCGAAGAGCTTAGCAAGAATCTCCAGAAGCGTCCGGGCTATCAGGACATCGCGAAGGCATTCGCGAACCTGACTGCGGAGAATGGCGCTCGTTCTCTGGACGCCTGGGGCACAGCTCTCCGCGTTGAACCAACCGGCTGGAACCGCAGCGACCGCTCCTTCTATGTGGTTCGCAGCGCCGGGCCGGATCGCCAGTTCAACGATGAAGACGACCTCACGGTCTACATCGAAGAACACAGCGGACGCGCCATTCAGCCTGCTGGTGTCGGCAGATTCAACGTCGATATCGAACACGACACTGGGCCATTCAACGGGCGCGCCGACATTGCAGGCACGGTCACCGATTCGACAGGCGCGGTCATTCCGCAGGTCACGGTCACTGTCCGGAACACTGCGACGAATGACACACGAACTGTCCATAGCGACAACACTGGAACGTTTGCTTTCTCTGCGCTGCCTATGGGGCGCTACCGGATGCAAATATTGTGTCCTGGTTTTCAAATGCTTTCGGGCGAGGTTACCGTGCAGCCGCGAGACCGGGCCTCTGTCGCCGCGACACTTAACGTCGGCAGCGTTTCCGAGGCCGTCACCGTGGAGTCCGCTGCGCCGCTGATAGAAGTCGCGAAGTTCAAGGATATGCGGCGCGCGATGGGCGGTGCCGTGCCTGCTCCGATGGCGATGGACGCGATGGCTGCCACCGTTGAAGTCAACGCATCGGTGGTTAAGCTTCCCGTTGAGGGCCGCTCCTTCGGCACTGCGCTTAAGACCGGCGAACCGGCCGCGCCGCATGTGCGTTCCTACTTTCCCGAGGCCCTCTATATCAACCCTGAGATCATCACCGATGCGAAGGGCAGTGCGGAAATTTCGATTCCCATCGCAGACTCCATTACGACGTGGCGCATGGCGATGCTCGCGTCAACGCAGAGCGGCGCGCTCGGCACGGGTACGTCCAGTCTCAAGGTGTTTCAGGATTTCTTCGCCGACCTTGACTTGCCCGTAACGCTCACGCAGGGCGACAGGGTTTCGATTCCGGTCGCCGTGTACAACTACTCCGGCAAGACCGGGCAGGTGAGCCTCAAACTTCAGCCCGACGATTGGTACTCGCTCGACAATGACGAGCCTGAGAAGACTGTGTCCGTCGAATCGGGCCGGGTCGGCGGCTCGCAGTTCACGCTGGACGCCAAGCGCATTGGCAAGTTCAAACTCACGCTCACAGCACACATGGATGGACGCGACGATGTTGTCGTGCGCGAGATTGAAGTCGTCCCCAATGGCCGCGAACAGAATCTCGTCTTCAACGGCCGCCTGGACAATTCCGTTCAGCACGATCTTCACTTTCCGGTCTCGTCCATCCCCGATGCGACCAGCGTCTTCGTGCGGCTGTACCCGGGGCCGCTCAGCCAGATCGTCGAGGGCATGGACGGCATCCTCAGCATGCCGGGAGGATGTTTCGAGCAGACCTCGTCGAGCACCTACCCCAACGTACTCGCGCTCGACTACATGAAGCGCACGAAGAAGCTGACGCCGGAAGTCCATGCGAAGGCCGAGGGTTACATCGCCAACGGCTATCAGCGGCTGCTCACGTTTGAAGTGCGCGGCGGCGGTTTCTCCTGGTTTGGCGAGGCGCCGGCGAACAAAATTCTTACCGCTTACGGCCTGATGGAGTTCAACGATATGTCCAAAGTTTCCGATGTCGATCCGCGGCTTATCGATCGCACGCGCAACTGGCTCGTCGGCCAGCAGCAGCCCGACGGCAGTTGGAAACCGGACACCTACTTCATCAACGAAGGCGCAACCACTCGCTACAACACCGACGTACTCCGGATCACTGCGTATATCGCGTGGTCGCTCGCGAACACCGGTTACACGGGGCCTGGCGTCGAGAAAGCGAAGCGTTACATCGAGTCGCACGCGGGTGAGAACCACGACGCGTACACCCTCGCGGTCATTTCCAATTTCGCCGTCGATTACGCGAAACACCGCGATTTCACGCGCCAATCCATGCAGGCGCTCATCAACGCCCGCACTGAGAAAGGCGACCAGGTCTTCTGGAGCGCCGAGGAAACCGGGGTATACTCCACCGGCTCCAGCGCGGCGATCGAGACCACCGGGCTTGCCACGCAGGCGTTGCTCAAATGGGGCCAGGCGTCCGATATTTCGCGGAAAGCACTGAGCTTTATTGCGTCGAAGAAACAAGCGTCCGGCACCTGGGGGACGACGCAGGCGACGATTACATCGCTGCGCGCCCTGGTGCTCGCAACGCAACTCAGTTCGGCGGATGTGCATGGGACGGTCGAGGTAATACTGAACGGCAAGCCGGTCGAAACGCTCAAGCTCACCAGCGAGAACAACGACCTGCTGCATCAATTCGTCTTCAAAGGTATCGACGCGCAAGAGACGAATTCGGTGCAATTGAAGTTCGAAGGCAACGGCGGCCTCGCGTACCAGGTGGTTGGCCGCTACTTTACTCCGTGGGAAGAAAAGCCCGCGGCTGAAGCGCTTTCCATCGATGTCGCTTACGATCGCACCAAGCTTGCCCAGAACGATATTGCCACTGCGACCGCGACGGTCCGCAACAATCTTCCGAAGACGGCGAACATGGTGATGGTCGATCTCGGCATTCCGCCGGGCTTCGATCTTCTCAGCGAAGACCTACAGTCGTTCGAGGAAAAGACAGCCAACGCGAAGGCCGGCCATCTGGAGAAATTCAGCCTGACTGCAACGCAGGCGATCCTCTATTTCAACGCGCTCGCGCCGAAGCAGACTGTTACGATTCGCTTCCGCCTGCGCGCCAAGTATCCGATCCGCGCCAAGACTTTTCAGTCGCGAGTCTATGAGTACTACGACCCGGACGTGAGCGCGACAGCGCGACCGATTCAACTGGAAGTGAAGGGGCGCTAAGCCGGTGGGACACTGGTCCACGCCAGACGCAACTCCGCGACACAGCCTTGTGCGTCGGGCCGATTCGTCAGCCGCACAGACCCGGAATGCGCTTCCGCGATCTGTTGCGCGAGGACCAGACCGACGCCCGTGCCTTCGGGCTTCGTCGTGTAGAAAGGCACGAAGAGGTTCTCCGCGTTCGTAAGGCCGAGACCGCTGTCGATGATGGAAATGACGATCTCTTCGCCGGCCTTCGCCCACTCCAGTCGCACGCACGGCGCGATCTTCGTCGCGTCGGGACTAAGCGCGGCCTCGACCGCGTTGCGCACCAGGTTGATGAGCGCCTGCTCGATCTGGTCAGCATCCACATACACCGTGACGTCTGGCGATGCGACCACCGTTACAGGCAAACGAGCTTCGAGATGCACAACGCGGTCGACGAGCGCTGCCAGAGAAACGTGCTGTAGCTTCGGAACAGGAAGTCCCATCAACTGGCGGTACGCCTGTAGGAAACGGTTCAGCGACTCGGCGCGATTTTCGATGACCGCAAGGCCGCGTTCCAGGTCGGCGGAGGCTTCTGTCACCGCGAGCCTCCCGCGCAAGCTGCCGGCGATCGACTTGATGGGCGTCAGGGAATTGTTGATCTCGTGTCCGAGCACACGAATCAGCCGCTCCCACGCCAATCGCTCCTCCTCGCGCAAGGCCTTGCTTACGTCCGAGAGCATCAGCAGCGTGTGCTGCACGCCGCGCAGACGGAAGTAGCTCCGCTTTACAACCCAGCGGTCGGTCTGCGTCTTCGGCTGACGCGCACTCGGCCGCAGCAACACGAGTTCGCCGTCCTCTATCGTCAGCAAGTGCGCCACCTGCAACTCTGCGGCGCTTCTGCCCAGAGCTTTTGCCGATGAGGTTCCAAATGCACGCTCACCTGCCGCGTTCAACATCAGCAAACGCCCTTCAGGGTCGAACGCCAGCACCGGCGACTCCATCGACGCCATCACTCGCTGCAACAGTGCCATGGCTTCGAGCGCGCCGGTGCGCTGCGATTGCAGCATTCCCGCCAGCGCGTTGACCTCGAGCGCGAGATCGCCCAGTGCGTCGTTGCGGCGCGCGCCACGGGCGCGAAAGGAGTAATCGTCCTCACGCAGCGCAGCCACTACATTCGCAAGCGTCTGCATTGGGCGCACGATCTGTTCCGTCAACAGCGACGCGGCCAACGCCCAGGCGCACATGATTGCGATCACGCAAATCACGACGGAAGGCCAGGTCGCATCATGCTCCAGCAGCAAAAACATACACAACGCAAGAGCTGGGACGCCCAGGAGATAAAGCCACAGCCGCAACCGCTTCTCGAAGCTAAGCCTGTGCCGCGTGCGGCCAAGGGGCACACGCTTTACGACCGGCTTCGGATAGTCCTCAAAGGCCATACTTTTCCATGCGGCGATAGAGCGCGCCGCGGCTCAGGCCGAGTGCCTCCGCCGCCTGGCTCACGTTGCCGCCAGTCCGAGCGAGCGCCTTGCGCACCAGCACCGCTTCCACTGCCTCGAGGCTCATGTCGTCGAGACTCTGCCCGGCGCTCTTCTGTGGGCTCAAGCCGAGATCGCTGATTTCAATCCGCGCTTTGCTCGCCATCAGCACAGCACGCTCGATGGTATGGTCCAATTCGCGCACGTTGCCGGGCCAGGAGTGATGCAACATCGCGACCATCGCGGTGGGCTCTAGGCCCTGAATCGCGCGGCGATAGCGGGTGGCATAACGGTCGAGGAAATACGCGGCCAAGGCTGGAATATCGTCGCGGCGCTCGCGCAGCGGAGGGAGATTGATTTCAACCGTGTTGAGACGAAAAAGCAGGTCCTCGCGAAATCTTCCCGCGGCACACTCCGCACGCAGATCGGCGTTCGTCGCGGAGAGCATCCGCACGTCGACCTTCCTGGTCTTCGACGAACCCACGCGCTCGATTTCGCCGGACTCCAGCACGCGCAACAATTTTGCCTGCTGGCGTAGCGGCACATTCGCGATTTCATCGAGGAACAGCGTTCCACCATTCGCGAGTTCGAACCGGCCGATGCGGTCGGCGCGCGCATCGGTGAACGCGCCCTTGACGTGCCCGAAAAGTTCGCTCTCGAACGTTCCTTCGGGCAGCGCGCCGGTGTTGACGGCGACCAGTGTGCGGTCGGCGCGCGCGGAGAGCAGATGCAAAGTTTGCGCCACCACTTCTTTGCCTGTGCCGTGCTCGCCGGTGATGAGGACGTTCGCGTCCGACGGACCGACGCGCGCCATCATCTCCAGCACCGGCCGCATGGATGGAGACAGCGCAATGAACGCCGGTGCACCCGGGGCGCGCAGAATGCGGTTCTCCGCTTCCAGCCATTGCGCGCGCTTGCGACTGCGATGCAGCTCCATCTGCGTTTTCAGCACGCTTAGCAGACGAGCGTTTTCCCATGGCTTCTGGATGAAGTCGCCCGCGCCGCGACGGATTGCCTCTACGGCCAACTCGATGTTGCCCCACGCAGTCATCACGACGACGGGCAACTGCGAATCGATTTCCTTTACACGCGAAATGAGATCGAGGCCCTCCTGCCCGGAGGTCGTATCGCGCGTGTAGTTGAGGTCGATCAGCAGGCCGTCGAAGCTGTCGGACGCAAGCGCCTGTAGCACCAGCGAAGGTGTACTCACGATCTCCAGCGCGTAGCCTTCGGGGCGCAGAAGCAGTTCCAGCGCTTCGAGAATATGTGGCTGGTCATCCGCAATCAGCAGACGACACGGCGTCGTGTGCGCCTCGGTGGACCGTTGCGTTAGCACCCCATGCTCAGTCTGCATTTCCACCCTGCTCCGATTTACGGCCTGGCCGCCGGAGCGATTCCCGTCTTCGCCGATTCTATCGAAATTGAATAGGAGTCGAGCGTATCGCCTACCGAACGGTGGACTTCAATCTCCGCCTTCTGGTACGCGGTCATGGCCGCAACCAGTGCCGATTCCGCTGCCGCGAGATCGCGCCTCGCAGTCAACGTTTGGAAGTTCGAGCCTGAACCAAGCTGCTGTTCCTTGGCGGTGATGTCGAAAGTTTTGCCGGCGAGGTCGCGAGCTTTCTTGGCCGCCTCCACGCGCGCCTTGCTCTGCACTAATGCATATTGCGCGTTGCGGACTTCGATGCGGATTTGCTTCTTCAACTGTTGCAGCCGAAGCTCGGCCTGGCGCGACTCAAGCTCGGAGCGGTACTGGTCGCTCTTGGCGACACGATTGCGCAGCGGAATGTTGAGCGACAGGCCGACGTAATAGTCGGGCGCGCTGTTGTTGAACGCATTCCCAACCGAACCTCCAAATCCAATGGGAGCTGTCGATGAGATGCTCGACAGCGGGTTCTGGAGGCCGGCCAGTCCGGTGCCACCATAGAACGCGGTCGCCGAGAGTTGCGGCAGCAGCGCATTCCGGGCCGCATCGCGGCTGATGTGCCGATTTTCAAGATCGATGTCCGACTCGACCAGCTCGGTGCGATCGCGCAATGCCTGCGCGATCAAATCTTCGGTGGGCCCGGAAGTGTCGATCTGCTGGACCGTGCTGGAGTCGGTCGGATGGACCGGCATCGCTTCGAGGATCGGGTCGTCGAGGTTCTTCGTCAAGGCGTTCTTGATCAGCAATTCCTGGAATTGCAGACTGGTTTTTGCGATGGTCAAATCCTCTTCGCGATTCGCGACCTCCGCCTCATCCTTCATCACATCCATCGCTGGAATCGCCTGCAACTGAAGCTGTTTGCGTCCACTGTCCAAGGTTTGCTGCGCGAAATCCAGGGAGCGACTTTTCACCTGCTCGTCTTCGTACGCCGCGACGAGATCCCAGTACATGTTGGCGATCTGCGTCACCGTGGTCGCGACCTGGAGCTTGAATGCTTCGTCGGAAATTTTCTGGTTGTTCTTGGCGATGCGCAGGAAGCGCAGATTTGGGCCGAGACCGAATCCGGCCAGCAACTGCTGGTTGAAAAGCACGCGGTAGTACGAATTCAGCGTAGGGTTCAGCAGGCTGAATGGGCTGTTGCTGGTGTCGCGACTGTTCTGGAAGATGGCACTGAACGTCGTCCCCGTGGGGAAAGCCTGCGAGTAGCCGAAGTTTCCATTGATTGTGTTCGACTTCAGCGTGGGCACGCCCTCCAGCGTGATGTTCGAAAGCGGCTCGGTGAAGTGCTCGTCGTTCACCTGCGCAGTAATCGCGGGATCGTACGAAGAAACGTTCGTGCCAGTGCCGAGGGTCGATTGCACGAGCCCCGATGCGCCCGAACCCGCACCGCCCGCGCCGCCCGATGTGCCACCGGCCCCGGCGCCGCTTGTGCCCGAACCGAAGCCCCCAACGCCGCCGCCCGGGGTGTTCTGCACAACGCCCGTGTTGACTCCGCGGAACGAGCCGCCGGCCTGTGTGCGCAAAATGTCCGCTTGCGCGATTGGGATGTTGTAGCGCGCGATCGCGATGTCGAGATTGTTTTCAAGCGCGAGAGCAATCGCATCCTTGAGCGAGAGTTCGAGGATGCCGTTATGAATCAGCGAATCGATGCGCGGTGAGTTGGCGAGGTTGGGCTCCGCCACCAGCGTCGCACGATAGGGCCCGAACGGGTTGTAGGAGTGCGGAATGTCGAGCCGCAGCGCGGGTTGCGGCGTAGTGGTCTGCACAGTTTGCGTGGTCTGCGCACCGAGTGGGAGTACGAACAACGTTGCAATCATCAGGGGAATACGGTTCACGCTTGCGCCTCCACAGTGTTGGCCGCGGGTGCGGCAGTGTCCATGGTCAGCCAGCCGTCGCGCAGTTCGATGGTGCGCGTGCCGTAGGTCGCGTTGTCTTCGGAGTGCGTTACCTGCACGATCGTCGTGCCTTGCCGGTTCAACAACCGAAACATTTCCATAATTTCTTTGGCCTGTGCCGAATGCAGGTTGCCCGTCGGCTCGTCCGCGAGCAACAGCGCGGGCTTGTGGATGACGGCGCGCGCGATGCCCACAAGCTGCTGCTGTCCGCCCGAAAGCTGGCTTGGGAAAAGGTCTCTCTTGGCGACGATGTTGAAGCGGTCGAGCGTATCCGCGACCAGTGCCTGGCGTTCGGATTTTGGAATGTCCTTGTACGAAAGTGGAAGGTCGATGTTCTCCGCAACAGTCAGGTCGTCAAGCAGGTGGTAACTCTGAAAGACCATGCCGATGCGCTGCCGCGCCAGTTCCGCACGCTGCTTGCGCTGCATTCTGTGGACGGCAGTTTCGTCGAAGTAAAACTCGCCCTTCCACTGGTCGTCGAGCATGGCAAGCACGTTGAGCAGCGACGATTTACCCGCGCCCGACGGGCCCATCACGGTCACAAACTCGCCTTCGCGGATGGTGAGGTTGATGCGGCGCAGCACCCACGTTTCGGCGTGGCCGGCCTTGAAACTGCGTTCGAGATTTTTCAATTCAATCATGGATTATTCCGTTCTAAGAGCTTGCATGGGTTCGATCGTCGCTGCTCGTCGCGCAGGCACGAATGTCGCGATCAGCGCAATCAGCATGACGCCCAACGCGGCCAGCCCGTACGACCACGCGTCCACGTCGCCGAATTTGCCCAGCAGGCTTCCCATCGTGCGCATCAGGGCCGCACTCAAGACCACGCCAATCACCACACCGGCCGTCGCAATGCGCAGCCCCTGCAGCAACACCATCTGCAACACACCGCCGCGAGACGCGCCCAGCGCAAACCTCAGCGCAAATTCAAACCGCCTCTGGGCGACGGCATAAGCCGTCACGCCGTACGTTCCAATCCCCGCCAGCAGGATGCTCAGTCCCGCGAACGCGCCAAACAGCACGGACCGGAAGTTATCGCCCCGCTTCGATTCCCCCAGGCTCTCGCGCATCGTTGTCGCTCCAATCGCCATCGACGGATCGATCTGCTCAAGCCGAGTCTGTACCGTACGCAATAGCGCGCCAGGTTCCATCGACGTCCGAATCACCAACTGCACATCGGAGGCCGTCTGTGGATGTTGCGCAATCGGCACGTAGAACGTCGCAGTCGGCACCGCTGCCGGAGACTCCTGGCGCACGTCGCCCACCACACCCACAATCCGCATCCAGCGCATCGTCCTGTCAAACCCGCACATGATCTCTTTGCCTATGGGGTCCTGACCGGGAAAACTCTCAGCGGCCATCGTTTTGCTAATGACCGCGACATACTGATTGCTCTCCACATCGGTGCTTTCCAATCCGCGCCCTCGCAACACTGGAATCCGCATTGCACTGAAGTAATCGGTCGAGATCGGCACGATGTCTGCATTCGGAAGCTTGACGCCCGGTGCGAATTCCATGCGGCCGCGAATGGCATAACCCACGTCCGACCACGTCGGCCCGGACGGCGCACCCCTCACCGCCGCCACAGCCTGCACACCCGGAAGTGCATGCACCACACCGAGCACGTTTTCGAGTTGCGTCAAGGCCTGCCGCGAAGCCGGATCTTCGCTGCTCGGAGCATGAAGCTCCATCAGCGCGATATTGTCCGCGTCGAAGCCAAGGTCCGCGTGTGCTTCCGCAATCATCTGGCGCATCAACAGCACGGCAGTCACGCTCAACATCAGCGTCATTGCCACTTCGGCGATCACCAACCCATCGCGCAGCCACAATCCACTCGCACCTTCGGTCCCACGTCCGGACTCCTGTTTCAACGTCGTCACCGGATCGATCTGCCACGATCGCCACACGGGCCACATTGCCGTCACGCCCATCACGACCAGGCTCAGCGCAAAGCTGAACAATACGACGTGCCAGTTCAATCGCACATCGCCCAATCGCGGAATATCCGGCGGGGCCATCCGGATGATCGATCGCAGTCCCACCTCGGCAATGGCGACGCCGCCCGCGCAGCCGAACGCAGCGAGCATTCCCGCCTCCAACAGCGCACGCCACACAATGTCGGCCCGCGTCGATCCCAACGCTGTGCGGATCGCAATCTCCCGCTTCTGCCGGGAAGATCGCACCAACTGCAGATGAATCACGTTGGCGCAAACAATTAACAACACCACAAACACCGACCCCATCAACAATCGCAACAAGGGTCGGATCTTTCCGACGATCTGCTCTTGTAAAGGAACCGAAATAAATGCCTTGTCCTTGTCCTCGACGTACTGCCGGCTGAGTTGGCCCGACAACGTACTCAACTCCGCGGAAAGCTGCTCCATGGTCGCGCCATCGCGCAGCTTTCCAACCGCTTGCTGGTTGTAGGCGGTCCGGTTCAATATCTCGGGAGTCTCAGGCACCGACACCCAGACCTGCGTCTTCCCGGGAAAAGAAAATCCATCCGGCAGCACGCCGACGATCACTCTCAGTTTGTCGCCATAGTGGATCGGCTTGCCAATGGCGTTGGCAGCCGAACCGAAATTGTCCCGCGCGAATCCGCTGCCCACATCCACATCGCGGTCGGCGCCTTCGGCGCTGAAGAGACGCCCCGCAACCGGCTGCACCCCCATTACCGCGAGCAATTGCGGACTGCCTGACGTCACGTCCGTGTAGACCGCGCGAGTCCCCAACTGCACGCCATCCTTATACGCCCCGCTGTAATAAGCGATGTGCTCGAGGCTCTTCACCTGTTTCGCAATATCGACGTAGTCGCTCCCCCCGAGCCTGTAGCCCGAGCGGCCCTGCTTGGTGAACTGCGTCTTCAACGCAACGATGCGGTCGGCATCGTGATACCCCAGCGGGCGCAGCAGCACGCAGTCCACCATCGTGAAGATCGCCGCGTTGAGCCCAATGCCCAGCGCCAGCGTAATCACCACGGCGACGGTAAAACCCGGCGCCTTGCGCAACTGCCGCAGCGCGTACCGGAGGTCCTGTAGAAGTCCATTCATCGCCATTCTCCTTACTCCGTCCGCAACGCTTGCATTGGCTCAACCGACGCGGCGCGCCTTGCCGGGAGCGCCGCCGCGATCGCGAC
Organism: Acidobacteriaceae bacterium; assembly: GCA_035648695.1. Lineage (GTDB taxonomy): Bacteria > Acidobacteriota > Terriglobia > Terriglobales > Acidobacteriaceae > Granulicella. The sequence goes on from DASRLB010000520.1 coordinate 40,535, forward strand.
CATGCCGATCGTTACCAGCGCGGACACGCAAAGCGTCAGCGGATCGAATGGCGACACCTCAAACAACTGACTGCGCAACAGTCGCGAAACAGCCACCGATACCGGCAGCGCAATCAGGATGGCGATGCCCGCCACCGACGCCATCTCCCACAGCACCAGCCGCACCACTGCCAGGCGTTGCGCGCCAAGCGCCATGCGGATGCCGATTTCGTGCGTCCGCTGCTCGGTCGCGTAGGCCAGCACGCCATAGAGCCCGACCGCCGTAGTTATCAGCGCGATCATCGCGAAACATGCCGCGAGCATCGCGATCATCCGCTCGTTGGAGATGTTCGAATCGATCTGCTCGTCCATGGTCTGCATCGTATCGGGCACAAGCTTCGGGCTCACACTATGCACGGCGCCGCGAATCATGCTCTCCGCAAGTTCAGGATCCTGCGCCGTGCGGACGTAGAACTCGAGGTAACTCAAATTCACCGCATTTTGTGCGTAGGCTTCGTAGAGCATCGGCAGCATATCCTCGCGGACACCACGGTGTTTTGTATCGCCGACCACGCCTACGATCTGGGTATCGAGCTTGCCGGTTCCGGGGCCCGCCGAAATGAGGTGCCCCAGAGCCTGCTCGGGACTACCAAAATATTTCGCTACGAAGCGGCGGTTGACCACGGCTACCTTCGCAGCGCCGTCGCGGTCGGCTTCGGTAAACACTCTTCCGGCCAGCAAAGGAATCTGCAGCGCATCGAAATACCCCGGCGTCACCTGGGCCAGTTCCATGCCCGTATTGGCGTCTGGCGGCGGGGTGTAACCCTCGACCGCAATACTCGTGTTGGATTGATTCCCACTCAACACCGGATCGGTAGTAGCGCCCACCACGGTCACTCCGGGCAGCCTTGCGAGAGCGGCGAGTACGCGATCGTGGACAGCCAGCGAATCCGTTTCCTGAAAGCCTGCCATCGTTGGGTCCAGTGCGAACTCAACCAGGTGGTCCGTCGCCATGCCCATCGACTGCCCCTTCAACTGATGCAGCGTGCGAACGAAGAGCCCCGCGCCGCTGAGCAGAAGAACGCTGAGGCCAATTTGCATTGCGATCGCCGCCGTCCGAAACCGTTGCGCCGCACCCAGGTTCGTCGCCGATTTTTGCCGCAGGCCGTCGGTCATGTCGGGCTTCATCATCTGCCACGCCGGAGCGAGACTGAAGAGCACGCTGATGCCCAGCGACAGCAGCAGGGTGAAGGCCAGGACCCACGCATCCGGACGAGTGGCGAAGGCAATCTCGCCGGTTGTCGCCGTCACCCGCCGGACCAGCAACTCAGCAGCAGCCGGAGCCAGCGCCAGTCCCAGGAGGCCGCCGATTGCACCCAGCAGAAGTCCTTCCACCAGCAGTTGCCGCACGATGCGCCCGCGTGCCGCGCCCAGTGCGTAACGCACCGCGAACTCCTTGCCACGCGCTGCTCCGCGTACCAGCAGAAGGCTCGTCAGGTTCATGCAGGTCATGGCCGCAAGCAGAAGCACCATGCCCATCAGGATCATCAATGGCGTCTTCAACGAGTCGCGCAGCGGAGAGAAACCTTTTGAGTCATCCAGCAGCACGATGCTGGATTTCGCGACAAAGCGATCAACGAACAAGGGCGTTGGGTGCGGGATCGCGGTCAATTCATCCGCGCGCAATTGTTTCCACAGCACGGTCAGTTGCGACTGCGCGGCTTCAGCGCTGACGCCGGGCTTCAGCCGGCCGACCGGGCTCAGCCATTTCGCTCTGCGTGTGCCGAGGTGGTCCTGCCCGGGCATTACCACGGACTCCATCGTGATCGGGACAAATATCCTGGGCTTGAATCCGGTGATCGCGCTGCTGAAACCACGGGCCGCCACCCCGACGATGGTGAACGGCATTCCGTTCACCAACAGCGTCTGGCCCACCACATCGGGGGCGCCCGCAAACCGCGTCTTCCAATAAGCGTAGCTCAGCATGACGACCGGGCTTCCGTTGCGCACGCGATCGTCCGAGTCCAGCAGCGTCCGTCCCAGCGCCGCGCGCACACCGAGCACCTGGAAGTAGTTGCCGCTCACGCCTTCGGTGTCGGCATTCTCACCTTCGCCCTTCCACACGATCCCGGTGCTCGTTTCAACGTCCGCAAGCAGGCCGCTGAACACCGTGTTCTTGCTCTGCAAATCCTTGTACATCGGATAGGAGAAGAACATCGTCGACTGGCCGCCGAAGACGCTGATCCACCCTCTGTCGGAGCCGGTGTAGGTCACCTGCACTAACTCCTGAGGCTTCTCGACCGGCAACATGCGCAGCAGCACCTGATTGAAAACGGTGAAAATCGCCGTGTTCGCCCCAATGCCCAGCGCCAGCGTAATCACCGCCGTCACCGCAAACACCGGCGCCTTACGCAACTGCCGCAGCGCGTACCGCACGTCCTGTACCAAGGTATTCATCGCGTTCTCCTATTCCGCCCGCAGCGCTTGCATCGGTTCCACCGCCGCCGCTCGGCGCGCTGGAAGAAGACTCGCGAGCACCGCCGCGAACAACATCGCGACCGCCGCCATTCCAAGCGCGGCAGCGCTGCTCGAAAGCGCGGAATCGATGGTGGCGCCACCCGTAAACACGTTGTCCGCGAGCACACTTGCAACCAGCCTCGGGACGGCGAGGCTCGCCACTCCTCCAAGCGCCAGGCCGATCGCAGTCAGCATCAATCCGCGCCTCAGAATCAGCAGCAGAATGCCACTCCGGCTCGACCCGATCGCCAACCGCACGCCGATCTCGCGCGTCCTCTGCGTCACCTGATAGCTCAGCAGCCCAAACAACCCGACTACCGTCAGCAGGACGGCGAAACCTGCAAAGCCGCCGGCCATCCAACTGAAAAATCTTGGTGCTGCGACTGTGTCATCGATCACTCCCTGCATCGGCGTCAGCCTCGCGACCGGCATCTCCGGGTCGGCGTCGCTTACCGCCTTTTGCACTGCCGTCGCGATGTCCACATCGCCGGACAGCCGGATCGCAAACGTCGTCGAGAACCATCCGTTGACGACCTTCGTCATCTCATCCGACATCTGCGCAAAC